>NZ_CP078013.2:6277087-6609381 GCF_024112395.2 Pseudomonas pergaminensis
GGGTTCGGCGTGGGGCGTCAGAAACGGACTGAACTGCGACTGCCCGCCCGAACGCTGGGTGAACACCACCAAGCGCTTGGCCACGCTCAACGCGACTTCCGGGCCGTGGTCCTGGGCCAGCAGGTACAACGACAGGTCGATACCCGCCGTGACCCCCGCCGAGGTGTAGAGGTTGCCGTCCTGCACGTAGAGGCGGTCGGCCTCGACCTGAGCGGTGGGGCACAGGCGGGCCAGGTCGGCGGCATCGTTCCAGTGAGTGGTCACGGTTTTCCCATCCAGCAGCCCGGCGCGGGCCAGCATGAAGGCGCCGTTGCAGATCGAGCCGAAGCGCTGCGCCCGCGCCGTGGCGCCACGCAGCCAATCATCGAACTGAGCGCCAAAGTCCTCGAAGGGTAAGCGCGGGCCGCCGGCTACCAGCAGCAGGTCGTAGGCCTGAAGCGCTTCGCTGTAGTGCCGGTGGGCCTGCAATGACAGGCCGTTGGAAGCCGCCATGTTGCCGTGGCTGAAGCCGACAACTTCCAATTGGTAATGGTCTTGCGGCGGCAGAAAGCGGTTGGCTTCGCAGAAAACATCCATGGGGCCGGTCACATCCAGTGACTGGACGCCGGGGAAGATCAGGATGGCGACGGTTTTGCTCATGAGCAGGCACACCTTCTCTAACTGGATAAACACAGAACCCCTGTGGGAACTGGCTTGCCTGCGATGCAGACGCCTCGATCATTCAGGTATACCGAGTCGATGCTATCGCAGGCAAGCCAGCTCCCACATTTGACCGAGTACACCTTTGGCACGATGTACAACCACATTGGCCGGGATTGCTCCCTCGCCGCAATGGCCCCTTCGCTGGCACAAGACCAGACTGGAATCTTTCCAGAGGAGAACGACCATGAGCACCACCATCGCCGGCATCCAGATCCCGGACAGCGCACTGGCCAAGGCCACCACCGAATATATCCGCGACGTCGAATCCGACCTGCTCTACCACCATTCCCGCCGGGTGTTCCTGTTCGGTGCGTTGAGCGGTGAACGCAAGCAACTCGCCTATAACCCGGAACTGCTCTACGTCGGCGCGATGTTCCACGACCTGGGCCTGGTGGAAGGTCATCGCAGTGACAACGAACGCTTTGAAGTCGACGGCGCCAACGCGGCAGCCGCGTTCCTCAAGCCCTATGGGCTGACCGATGACGATATCGAACAGGTGTGGCTGTCCATCGCCTTGCACACCACGCCGGGTGTACCGCAGCATTTGCGCCCGACCGTGGCACTGGTAACCGCCGGTGTAGAGATGGACGTGCTGGGCATCGACTACGCCGCGTTCAGCACCGTGCAGCGCGAAGCCGTGGTGCATGCGCATCCACGCGGTGAAGGGTTCAAGGAGTGCATCATCTGCGCGTTTGCCGACGGCTTGCGCCATCGTCCGCAGACCACGTTTGGCAACGTGAAGACGGATGTGCTGGTGGATCAGGAGCCGGGGTTCAAGCCGATGAATTTTGTCGAGGTGATCCGCAAGTCTCCCTGGACTGCATAGTTGACCTGAAATGCAATCAACTGTGGGAGCTGGCTTGCCTGCGATGGGGCCCTGCCGGTCGACTCATCTGTCGACTGATAGACCGCTATCGCAGGCAAGCCAGCTCCCACTTCTTTACCGCATTCCGTCAGTTAGACCGGTGCAGGTGCCCGACGCTTGTCCGGCTGCTGCCAGCCATCGGCGGCGGCTTCTTCAATGGCTTGCTGGATGGCTTTCTTGCGGTGCTCTTCGGCACGGCGGCTGAAGAACCACACCAGGAACGTCACCAGCGACACCGCCAGCAGGATCAGGCTGGCCACGGCGTTGATCTCGGGTTTGACCCCAAGGCGCACCGCCGAGAACACTTCCATCGGCAAGGTGGTCGAGCCAGGGCCCGACACGAAACTTGCCAGTACCAAATCATCCAGCGACAGTGCGAACGACATCATGCCGCCCGCCGCCAGCGACGGCGCGATCATCGGGATGGTGATCAGGAAGAACACCTTCCACGGCCGCGCCCCCAGGTCCATCGCCGCCTCTTCGATCGACAGGTCCAGCTCACGCAGACGCGCCGACACCACCACCGCCACATACGCCGCACAGAAGGTGGTATGGGCGATCCAGATGGTGACGATGCCACGCTCCTGGGGCCAACCGATCATCTGCGCCATGGCCACGAACAGCAGCAACAGCGACAGCCCCGTGATCACTTCCGGCATGACCAGCGGCGCAGTCACCAGGCCACCAAACAGCGTGCGGCCCTTGAACTGGCTGATGCGCGTCAGCACGAACGCCGCCAACGTACCCAGGGCCACTGCGGCCACCGCCGTGTAGCAGGCGATTTCCAGGGAGCGTGCCACCGAGCCCATCAACTGGGTGTTGTCCAGCAGGCCCACGTACCACTTGATCGACCAACCGCCCCACACCGTCACCAGTTTGGATTCGTTGAACGAGTAGATCACCAGGATCAGCATCGGCAGGTAGATGAACAACAACCCCGCCACCAGCATGAAACTCGAGAAACTGAAGCGCTTCATATCTTGCCCTCCATCTCTTTGGCTTGGCTGCGGTTGAACAGGATGATCGGCACGATCAGGATCGCCAGCATCACCACCGCCAAGGCAGAGGCCACCGGCCAGTCACGGTTGTTGAAGAATTCTTGCCACAACACTTTACCGATCATCAGGGTTTCCGGGCCGCCCAGCAGTTCCGGGATCACAAACTCACCCACCACCGGGATGAACACCAGCATGCAGCCGGCGATGATGCCGTTCTTGGACAGCGGCACGGTGATCTTCCAGAAACTGTTGAAGGTGCTCGAACCCAGGTCCGATGCAGCTTCCAGCAGGCTCTGGTCGTGCTTAACAAGGTTGGCGTACAGCGGCAGGATCATGAACGGCAGGTACGAATAGACCACGCCGATATACACCGCGATGTTGGTGTTGAGGATCTGCAGCGGCTCGTTGATCAACCCGATGGACATCAGGAAGCCATTGAGCAAACCGTTGTTGCTGAGAATGCCCATCCACGCATACACGCGGATCAGGATCGCGGTCCAGGTCGGCATCATGATCAGCAGCACCAGCACGGTCTGCATCTCTTTGCGCGCACTGGCGATGGCGTAGGCCATCGGGTAGCCGATCAACAGGCACAACACTGTGCTGAAGAACGCCATTTTCAGCGAGCCCAGGTACGCGGCGATGTACAACTCGTCGTCGCCGAGCATCGCGTAGTTGGCCAGGTTGAGCACCAACTGCAGTTTCTGCTCAACGAAGGTGTAGATCTCGGTGTAGGGCGGGATCGCTACGTCGGCTTCGGCAAAGCTGATCTTCAGGACGATGAAGAACGGCAGCATGAAGAACAGGAACAGCCACAGGAAGGGAATGCCAATGACCGCATGACGGCCACTGGGCGTTATTCGTTGCAGGCGGCGCTTGAGCTTCTTCATGTTCATGAGCGAAGTACCACGCCGCTGTCGTCTTCCCACCATACGTACACCTGGTCACCCCAGGTCGGCCGCTGGCCACGGCGTTCGGCGTTGGCCACGAAGGACTGCACCAGCTTGCCGCTCGGCAGCTCCACGTAGAACACCGAGTGGCCGCCCAGGTAGGCGATGTCGTGCACCTTGCCGCTGGACCAGTTGTGCTCGCAGGTCGGCATTTCGGTGGTGACCAGCAGTTTTTCCGGGCGAATCGCGTAGGTCACCGACTTGTCTTCCACCGACGTGGCGATGCCGTAGCCCACGTAGATGTCGCGGTCCAGGTCCGGGCACTTGAGCACCGCATGGCCTTCGGCGTCATCGACCACCTGGGTGTCGAAGATGTTGACGTTACCGATGAACTCGCATACCAGGCGGCTGGTAGGCGTTTCGTAGATGTCGATCGGGCTGCCGATCTGCGCGATCCAGCCCAGGTGCATGATCGCGATGCGCTCGGCCATGGTCATGGCCTCTTCCTGGTCGTGGGTCACCATCACGCAGGTCACGCCGACGCGCTCAATGATCTCCACCAGTTCCAGCTGCATCTGCGAACGCAGCTTCTTGTCGAGGGCGCCCATGGGTTCATCGAGCAGCAGCAGTTTCGGGCGCTTGGCCAGGGAACGGGCCAGGGCCACACGCTGGCGCTGGCCACCGGACAATTGGTGCGGCTTGCGCTTGGCGTACTGGCTCATCTGCACCAGCTTGAGCATCTCGGCCACGCGGGCGTCGACCTCGGCCTTGGGGATCTTGTCCTGTTGCAGGCCGAACGCGATGTTCTGCGCCACAGTCATGTGTGGGAACAAGGCGTAGGACTGGAACATCATGTTGATCGGCCGCTCATAGGGCGGCATGTCAGTGATGTCCACACCGTCGAGGTAGATGCGGCCCTCAGTCGGGCGCTCGAAACCTGCGAGCATGCGCAGCAAGGTGGACTTGCCCGAACCCGAACCGCCGAGCAAGGCGAAGATCTCGCCTTTCTTGATTTCCAGGGACACATCGTCCACGGCAATCGTCTCGTCGAACTTCTTCGTGACCCGGTCGATTTTGACCAGCACCTTTTTCGGTGTCTGGTCGCCCTCGAGGGCTTTCTTATAGGCGCCGGAGGCAACTGCCATTTACGAAACTCCCAGAAAAAAAAGAGTGCAGCGGACCCAATGCGGGCCTGCCTTGGATAGTTTGAGCCTTACTTGCCCGTCTTGACCTTGGTCCAGCTACGGGTCATCAAACGTTGCACTTTCGGGGGTAGCTCGAAGTTGACGAATGTCCTGTCGAGCACCGCCTGCGGTGGGTAAACCGCTTCGTCCGTGCGTATCGATTGCTTCATCAGTTTGTCCGCCCCTGGGTTAGGGTTAGCGTAACCGACGTAATCACTGACCTGAGCGATCACCTCAGGTTGCAGCAAATAGTTGATGAAGGCGTGGGCCTCTTTGACGTTGGTCGCATCCTTGGGGATAGCCAGCACGTCGAACCACAGGTTGCCGCCTTCTTTCGGGATCGCGTAGGCGATGTTCACGCCTTTGCCCGCTTCAGCCGCACGGGCCTTGGCCTGGAACACATCGCCAGAGAAGCCTGCCGCCACGCAGATGTTGCCGTTGGCCAGGTCCGAGATGTATTTGGATGAATGGAAGTAGGTCACGTAGGGCCGCACTTTGAGCAGCTTCTCTTCGGCCTTCTTGTAGTCTTCGGGGTTGGTGCTGTTGGGGTTCAGGCCCATGTAGTTGAGCACCGCCGGCAGCATTTCATCCGCCGAGTCCATGAATGACACGCCGCACGTCGCCAGCTTCTTCATGTTCTCAGGCTCGAACAGCACCGCCCAGGAGTCGATATGGTCGACGCCCAGCACTTCCTTCACTTTATCGACGTTGTAACCAATGCCATTGGTGCCCCACAGGTACGGCACGGCGTACTGGTTGCCCGGGTCATTCTTTTCCAGGCGCTTGAGCAGCACCGGGTCGAGGTTGGCGTAGTGGGTCAGCAACGACTTGTCGAGCTTCTGGAACGCCCCGGCCTTGATCTGCTTGCCGAGGAAGTGGTTGGACGGCACCACCACGTCGTAACCGGTACGCCCGGCCAGCAGCTTGCCTTCCAGGGTTTCGTTGGAGTCAAACACGTCATACACGGGCTTGATGCCGCTGGCCTTTTCGAAGTTGGCCAGGGTGTCGTCGCCGATGTAATCCGACCAGTTATAAATATGCACGGTCGGTGCGGCCTGTACGCTCAACGTGAGCGTGATACCTGCACCCACCAGCATGGCTTTGCGAAATAAAGAAATTGGCAAGTGGAGGTCCTCTTAAATAGTTGGGCCTTAAAGTTGT
The DNA here is from genome assembly GCF_024112395.2 of Pseudomonas pergaminensis. Lineage (NCBI taxonomy): Bacteria > Pseudomonadati > Pseudomonadota > Gammaproteobacteria > Pseudomonadales > Pseudomonadaceae > Pseudomonas > Pseudomonas pergaminensis. The sequence continues at coordinate 6,282,888 of NZ_CP078013.2, forward strand.
TGCCCGGCAACAAAACCGGCGCGCAACTTACCCTCGATAAACCGATCCGGCAAAACTTTCTGTCATTTAATGTGTTGGCGCTGGTGTATGTGGGAGCGGGCTTGCTCGCGACGGCGGTGTGTCAGCCAGCATCTGTATCAACTGATACACCGCTTTCGCGAGCAAGCCCGCTCCCACAGGTATTACGGTTTACTTACCCGATTTGATCTTGGTCCAGCTGCGTGTCATTTCACGCTGGGTTGCAGCCGGCAAGTCGGCAATGGCGTAGAGCTTGGCCTGCACGTCCGCTGGCGGGTAGATGCCCGGGTCGCTGGTGATGTCTTTGTCGACCAGTGCAGTGGCTTTCTCGTTACCGTTCGGGAACCGTACGCTGTTGGTGATCGACGCCATGACTTCCGGCTTCAACAGGTAGTTCATGAACTTGTAGGCTGCGTCGACGTTTTCGGCATCTTTAGGGATGGCGACCATGTCGAAGAAGCTACCAGCACCTTCTTTCGGAATGTCGTAGGCAACCTTGACCTTGCCACCCGCTTCAGCAGCACGAGACTTGGCTTGCTGGATGTCACCCGAGTAACCCACGGCTACGCAGATGTTGCCGTTGGCCAGGTCGGAGATGTACTTGGACGAGTGGAAGTAGCCGATCGAAGGACGGATCTTGAGGAACAGCGCTTCGGCCTGCTTGAGGTCGTCTTTCTTCTGGCTGTCGGTCGGCAGGCCCAGGTAGTGCAGCGCGATAGGCAGCATTTCGGTCGGCGAATCGAGGAAGCTCACGCCGCAGCTTTTCAGCTTGGCGATGTTCTCGGGCTTGAGCAGCACGTCCCAGGAATCGATCTTGTCCACGCCCAGCGCGGCCTTGACCTTCTCCGGGTTGTAGCCGATGCCGATCGAGCCCCACATGTACGGGAAGGCGTGCTTGTTGTCCGGGTCGCTGACCGACACGGCTTTAAGCAGGGATTTGTTCAGGTTGTCGTAGTTGGACAGCTTGGACTTGTCCAGCTCCTGGTAGACACCGGCCTTGATCTGCTTGGCGAGGAAGTTGTTCGACGGTACGACGATGTCGTAGCCGGACTTGCCTGCCAGCAACTTAGCTTCCAGGGTTTCGTTGCTGTCGAAAACGTCGTACACCACTTTGATGCCCGACTCTTTTTCAAAGTTGGCGATGGTGTCCGGTGCAATGTAGTCGGACCAGTTGTAGACGTGCAGCACTTTATCGTCGGCCTGGGCCGCGCCCGCCATTGCGCCCATCAGGGACAAGGCGAGGAGGGTCTTGCCAGCGTTCTTCAAACCTAATGCCTTCATTTGGTGATGCTCCAATTTTTTCTTTTTTGGGCCACAAGCTTTATATGTTTCGAGGCCCAGCCAAAGGGCAACAAAACAGGGCGACAGTCTGGCAAGTTCCGAGGCCGGCTTTCAACCAAAGCCTCATTTATAACTGCTCAGGACGCGGCGCCCGAAAGCCGCTGCGTCCTGAGCCTAGCACTTAGCCCTGCAATGCCGCCAAAGTCAGGTCCAGGCACTGCCGAGCCTTGGTGACCAGCTCGTCGATTTCAGCCTTGCTGATCACCAGTGGTGGCGAAATGATCATGGTGTCGCCCACGGCGCGCATGATCAGGCCATTCTCGAAGCAAAAGGTGCGGCAGATCATGCCAACGCCCTTGCCTTCGTAACGCTTGCGCGTCGCCTTGTCCTGGACCAGTTCGATCGCACCGAGCATGCCGACACCACGCACTTCACCCACCAGAGGGTGATCAGCCAGCTCCCTCAGACGTTTCTGCAAATAGGGTGCCGTTTCGTCGTGCACACGCTTAACAATTTGCTCGTCGCGCATGATGCGGATGTTTTCCAGCGCCACCGCAGCGGCCACCGGGTGACCGGAGTAGGTGAAGCCGTGGTTGAAATCACCCCCTTCGTTGAGGACGTCCACCACTTCATCGCGCACGATCAGGCCGCCCATGGGGATGTAGCCCGAGGTCAGGCCCTTGGCAATGGTCATCATGTGCGGCTTGAGGTCGTAGAAATCGCTGCCGAACCACTCGCCGGTACGGCCGAAACCGCAGATCACTTCGTCGGCGATAAACAGGATGTCGTACTTGGCGAGGATTTCCTTGATGCGCGGCCAGTAGGTGGCGGGTGGCACGATCACGCCACCGGCACCCTGGATCGGCTCGGCAATGAAGGCACCGACGTTGTCCACGCCCAATTCCAGGATCTTCTCTTCCAGCTGGTTGGCCGCCCACACGCCGAATTCTTCCGGGCTCATGTCGCCGCCTTCGCCAAACCAGTATGGCTGGGCGATGTGGGTGATGCCCGGGATCGGCAGGTCGCCCTGCTCGTGCATGTACGTCATGCCGCCCAGGCTGGCGCCGGCCACGGTGGAACCGTGGTAGCCATTCTTGCGGCTGATGATGGTTTTTTTGTTCGGCTGGCCCTTGATCGCCCAGTAGTGGCGGACCATGCGCAACATGGTGTCGTTGCCTTCGGAACCCGAACCGGTGAAGAACACGTGGTTCATGCCGGCAGGCGCGATGTCGGAAATGGCCTTGGCCAGCTCCAGCACCGGCGGGTGAGCGGTCTGGAAGAACAGGTTGTAGTACGGCAGTTCTTTCATCTGCTTGGCGGCGGCGTCAGCCAGTTCATCGCGACCGTAACCGATCGCCACGCACCACAGGCCGGCCATGCCGTCGAGGATCTTGTTGCCTTCGCTGTCCCACAGGTAAACGCCGTGGGCTTTGGTGATGATCCGTGGGCCTTTCTCTTTCAATTGCTTGAAGTCGCTGAACGGCGCCAGGTGGTGATCACTGCTCAAGGCTTGCCATTCACGGGTTTGCGGGTTGTTGCTGGACATACCAATCTCCTAGACTTTTCAGGTGAGGGCGCGCCTTTCCTACGACGCGCCCGGCGCATCAGACGGCGAAGAGCAGGAATTCCCGCTCCCACGAACTGATCACGCGCTTGAAGTTTTCATGCTCGGCCCGCTTGACCGCGACGTAACCTGTGATGAATTTCTGACCCAGGTATTTCTCGATGGTCTTGCTGTTTTCCATGCGTTCCAGGGCGTCTTCGATGGTCAACGGCAGGCGCAGGTTGCGTCGCTCGTAACCACGGCCCACCACCGGCGCGCTCGGGTTGTGGCCTTCGACCATGCCGATGTAGCCACACAGCAGGCTGGCGGCAATCGCCAGGTACGGGTTGGCATCGGCACCCGGCAGGCGGTTTTCCACACGACGGTTCTGCGGGCCGGCGTCCGGTACGCGCAGGCCGACAGTGCGGTTTTCCTCGCCCCATTCCACGTTGACCGGCGCCGAAGTGTCGGGCAGGAAGCGGCGGAACGAGTTCACGTTGGGGGCAAACAATGGCAGCAATTCAGGGATGAATTTCTGCAGGCCGCCAATGTGGTTGAGGAACAGCTGGCTCATGGTCCCGTCTTCATTGGAGAAGACGTTCTTGCCGGTGGCAATGTCGATGATGCTCTGGTGCAGGTGCATCGCACTGCCAGGCTCACCAGTCATGGGCTTGGCCATGAACGTTGCGGCCACATCGTGCTTGAGCGCGGCTTCACGCATGGTGCGCTTGAACACCAGGATCTGGTCGGCCAGGGACAGTGCATCGCCGTGACGGAAGTTGATTTCCATCTGCGCCGTGCCGTCTTCGTGGATGAGGGTATCGAGGTCCAGCTCCTGCAGTTCGCACCAGTCGTAGACGTCTTCGAACAGCGGGTCGAATTCGTTGGCCGCTTCTATAGAGAAGGACTGGCGACCGGTTTCCGGGCGGCCAGAACGGCCAATCGGCGGTTGCAGCGGGAAGTCCGGGTCTTCGCAGCGCTTGGTCAGGTAGAACTCCATCTCCGGCGCCACGATGGGCTGCCAGCCTCTGTCGGCGTAGAGCTTGAGGACTTTCTTGAGCACGTTGCGCGGCGACAGCTCGATCGGGTTGCCTTGCTTGTCGTAGGTGTCGTGGATCACCTGGGCGGTCGGCTCAATGGCCCAGGGCACCAGGAATACCGCGTTCTGGTCGGGACGGCAGATCATGTCGATGTCGGCCGGGTCGAGCAATTCGTAATAAATGTCGTCTTCGACATAGTCGCCGGTCACGGTCTGCAACAGAACGCTCTCGGGAAGGCGCATGCCTTTTTCAGCGATGAACTTGTTGGTCGGCGAGATCTTGCCCCGGGTGATGCCGGTGAGGTCGCCAATCATGCATTCGACTTCTGTGATCTTGTGGTCTTTCAACCAATCGGTGAGCTGGTCGAGGTTGTTACTCATAAATGCCTCTGGGCTGGGTTTCCTGGCATCCATTAAAGGCCAGGCGTTGGTTGACGCAGCATCCGCGTCGTTTTTTTCATTCAGGGTAGGAGCTTACCTGCCATTTGCTGCAGCGTTGCATTCCTCACGCCAAAGTTGTGTGCAATCTTGAGCAGCACACGGGTCGGGCGTGTTTCAAAGGCATGCGAGGAGGCAAAAAAGAGATTGGACCGGGCGTCAAGAATATTGGCCGGGCCACGCGCTATCACGCGGGAGGAATATATGGGTGACACAGCCTGACTGAAGCAGGCCAAGACGCCGTTGGGCGGCAGGAGACACATGAAGCACCCCGGTATTATTGCTGTTATGGGTTTGAATCGAGCTTAGCCTTGTTCATTTTTTTACACAACACCCCCGTAAAAAATACAACACGGCCCGCTCAAGCCTGCTAGTCCCAAGCCCTCCAAACCCAAAAAACCGCCCCAAAAAGCCCCAAAAAAGCCCTCGTGGCGCTTTTTTAGGGCAAAAAAGGCCTCGCTTGACTTCGGCATGCCGTTCGGGTTGACTGAAACCAGAAAAGATCAATGATTGATATTTTTAACAACAAAGGTGTTGCATCATGTCGGTACCCCCGCGTGCCGTTCAGCTTAACGAAGCGAACGCGTTCCTTAAGGATCATCCTGAGGTTCTGTACGTAGACCTTCTAATTGCGGATATGAATGGTGTGGTGCGCGGCAAGCGCATCGAACGCACCAGCCTCCACAAGGTTTACGAGAAGGGCATTAACCTGCCTGCCTCTTTATTTGCCCTGGATATCAACGGCTCTACGGTGGAAAGCACCGGCCTGGGCCTGGACATCGGTGATGCTGACCGAATCTGTTATCCAATCCCCGACACCCTGTGCAATGAACCTTGGCAAAAGCGCCCTACCGCGCAATTGCTGATGACCATGCACGAACTTGAAGGTGAACCTTTCTTCGCCGATCCGCGCGAAGTGCTCCGCCAAGTTGTAAGCAAATTTGACGACCTCGGTCTGACCATCTGCGCCGCCTTCGAGCTTGAGTTCTACCTGATCGACCAGGAGAACGTGAACGGCCGCCCACAACCGCCCCGCTCGCCGATCTCCGGCAAACGCCCGCACTCGACACAGGTCTACCTGATCGACGACCTCGACGAATATGTCGACTGTCTCCAGGACATTCTGGAAGGGGCAAAAGAGCAAGGCATCCCGGCCGACGCCATCGTCAAGGAAAGTGCCCCGGCGCAGTTCGAAGTGAACCTGCACCACGTGGCCGACCCGATCAAGGCTTGCGACTACGCAGTACTGCTCAAGCGCCTGATCAAGAACATCGCCTACGACCATGAGATGGACACCACCTTCATGGCCAAGCCTTACCCAGGCCAGGCAGGCAACGGTTTGCACGTGCACATCTCGATCCTGGACAAAGACGGCAAGAACATCTTTGCCAGCGAGGATCCCGAGCAGAACGCCGCATTGCGTCACGCGATCGGCGGTGTGCTCGAGACCCTACCCGCTCAAATGGCGTTCCTGTGCCCCAACGTCAACTCCTACCGCCGTTTCGGCGCACAGTTCTACGTGCCGAACTCGCCGTGCTGGGGCCTGGACAACCGCACCGTGGCGATTCGCGTACCGACCGGCTCGTCCGATGCGGTCCGTATCGAACACCGCGTTGCCGGTGCCGACGCCAACCCTTACCTGCTGATGGCTTCGGTCCTGGCAGGCGTGCACCACGGCCTGACCAATAAGATCGAGCCGAATGCACCGGTGGAAGGCAACAGCTACGAGCAAAACGAGCAAAGCCTGCCGAACAACCTGCGCGATGCATTGCGCGAGTTGGACGACAGCGAGGTGATGGCCAAGTACATCGATCCTAAATACATCGATATCTTCGTCGCCTGTAAGGAAAGTGAGCTGGAAGAGTTTGAACACTCCATCTCCGACCTTGAGTACAACTGGTACTTGCATACCGTGTAAGCGGTTGCTGCCGTAACTGTGGTGAGCGGGCTTGCTGTGGTGAGCGGGCTTGCCCCGCGCTGGGTGGCGAAGCCGCCCTAAAACCAGACGCCGCATTCTGCCTGACAGAATGCGGCGTTTTTATTGGGGCCGCTTCGCAGCCCAGCGCGGGGCAAGCCCGCTCACCACAAAAGCCCCCGCCCTAGGTATGGATCCTCCCCAGGCTCTGCGTACAATGCTCCCTGCCTTGTAGGAGACTTCCATGACCACCCGCCCCGCCGCCCCTCGCAAACCCCGCGCCCGCAGCCAGGCCCGGATCGACGCGATCCTCGACGCCGCCCGCACCTTGCTGGCCGCCGAAGGCGTGGCAGGTTTGTCGATCTACAGCGTGGCCGAGCGTGCGCAGATTCCACCGTCATCGGTGTATCACTTCTTCGCCAGCGTACCGGCCTTGCTGGAGGCACTCACGGCAGACGTCCACGCGGCCTTCCGGGCAGCGATCCAGGCACCCATCGAGCACGAGTCACTCAAGCACTGGCGCGACCTGTCCTGCATCGTCGAGCAACGCATGCTCTCCATCTACGACCAGGATGCCGCCGCACGCCAGTTGATCCTGGCCCAGCACGGGCTCACTGAAGTGACCCAGGCGGATCGCCAGCATGATCTGGAGTTGGGGAACTTGATGCTGGAGGTGTTCAATCGCCACTTTGAAGTGCCGACACTGCCCAGCGATGTAGACGTGTTTGCCCTGGCGTTGGAACTGAGCGACCGCGTGTATGCGCGCTCGGTGCATCAGCATGGGCTGATCACACCGCGCATGGCGGATGAAGGGATGCGGGTGTTTGACGCGTATGTGGGGCTTTATTTGCCGCCCTATCTGCCCAAGCGCTGATTTCTTGAGAGACAGGGATGGCCTCATCGGGGGCAAGCCCCCTCCCACATGTTGACCGCGCCGTCTATCAAATGTGGGAGGGGGCTTGCCCCCGATGGCGACCTCAAGAACGATCACAACTTGGCAATCGATACCTCGGTGGATTTAACGAAGGCAATCACTTCGCTGCCAATCACCAGCTCCAGCTCTTTGACCGAACGGGTGGTGATCACGGACGTCACGATGCCGGACGCCGTCTGCACGTCGATTTCCGACAGCACGTCGCCTTCGACGATTTCCTTGATGGTGCCTTTGAACTGGTTACGCACGTTGATGGCTTTAATAGTCATACGATTTCTCCTCGGGTCGAAATAGCTGCAAGTTGTTAGCTATAAGCTGCAAGTAAAAGCGCATTGCTTTCCCTTACAGCTTGAGGCTGGAAGCTTGCCGCTGCTTTATTGCGCCCAACGCAATTGCGTAGGCAGCGGTGAAACAGGTTCGGGTTCCGGCGGTGTGCCGGGCAACGACAGCACACGGTTGAGCACTTCGGCTTCCAGCGCGGCCAATCGATGCGAGCCCCGGGCACGCGGGCGCGGTAGGTCGACGATGAGGTCCAGGCCGATTTCGCCGTCTTCAATCAGGATGACGCGGTCGGCAATCGCCACGGCTTCGCTGACGTCGTGGGTCACCAGCAACACGGTGAAACCGTGCTTCTGCCACAGGTTTTCGATCAGTTGCTGCATCTCGATGCGGGTCAAGGCATCCAGTGCGCCCAGCGGCTCATCCAGCAGCAGCAAGCGCGGTTGGTGGATCAGCGCACGGGCCAGGGCCACGCGTTGCTTCTGCCCGCCGGACAGCGCCGCTGGCCATTCATTGGCGCGTTCGGCCAGGCCGACCGCTTCCAGAGCCTCCAGCGCCTTGGGGCGCCAGTTGCCTTTAAGACCCAGGCCAACGTTGTCGATGATCTTTTTCCACTGCAACAAGCGCGCTTCCTGGAACATCAACCGCGTGTCTTCAATGGCTTCGCTCAGCGGTGCGGAACCGGCCAACAGCTCGCCGCCGCTGGCCTTGTCCAGGCCGGCCAACAGGCGCAGCAAGGTGCTTTTACCACAACCACTGCGACCGACCACCGCGACGAATTGGCCGGCCGGAATGTGCAGGTCGATGTCCTTGAGCACTTCGCGCGCGCCAAAGGCCTTGCGCAACTTGCGTACCGCCAGGGGAATGCCCTTGAGCAGGCGCGGGGGTTGTTGAGCTGTCATGCCGCACCTCCTTTGTTCACTTGATACGCCGGGTGCCAGCGCAGCCACACACGCTCCAGACCGCGAGCGGCCAGGTCGGCGAGTTTGCCGAGGATGGCGTACATGACGATGGCCAACACCACCACATCGGTTTGCAGGAATTCACGGGCGTTCATCGCCAGGTAGCCGATGCCCGAACTGGCGGAGATGGTTTCCGCCACGATCAGCGTCAGCCACATGAAGCCCAGGGCAAAGCGCACGCCCACCAGGATCGACGGCAGCGCACCCGGCAGGATCACCTGGCGGAACAGGCTGAACCCGGACAAGCCATAGCTGCGCGACATTTCCACCAGCGCCGGGTCGACGTTGCGAATGCCGTGGTAGGTGTTGAGGTAAATCGGAAACAGCGTGCCGAGGGCGACCAGGAAAATCTTCGCCGTCTCGTCAATGCCGAACCACAGGATCACCAGGGGAATCAGCGCCAAGTGCGGCACGTTACGGATCATCTGCACCGAGCTGTCCAGCAGGCGTTCGCCCCACTTCGACAGGCCGGTGATAAAGCCCAGTGCCAGGCCGATGCTGCCACCGATCAGGAAACCCAGGCCGGCACGCCAGCCGCTGATGGCCAGGTGGGTCCAGATTTCGCCGCTGGCGACCAGGTTGATGCCGGCTTCAATCACTGCGCTGGGGGCCGGCAGGATCCGGGTGGACAACCAGCCCGCCGACACCGACAACTGCCACACCGCCAGCAATAGAACCGGCAGTACCCAGGGCGCCACACGGTGGCTTAGTTTTTCATAGTTCATGGCGCTGCCTCAGCTCTGTGACGCAGCTTTGGGAAGGATGTCGTTGGCGACCATCTCGCCGAACGGGCTCACGTAGCCGGCGCTTTTCGGCAGCTCGGGACGTTCGATATCCAAGTGGGGGAACAGCAGCTCTGCGACGCGATACGACTCTTCCAAGTGTGGATAACCGGAGAAGATAAAGGTGTCGATGCCCAGCGCTGCGTACTCCTTCACGCGCGCTGCTACGGTTGGGCCATCGCCCACCAGCGCGGTACCCGCACCGCCGCGGACCAGGCCGACGCCGGCCCACAGGTTGGGGCTGACTTCGAGGTTGTCGCGGTTGCCACCATGCAAGGCAGCCATGCGTTGCTGGCCGACGGAATCGAAACGCGCCAGGGAGGCCTGGGCACGGGCGATGGTGTCGTCGTCCAGATGGGAGATCAGTTTGTCGGCGGCTTTCCACGCTTCATCGTTGGTTTCACGCACGATGACATGCAGGCGAATCCCGAAGCGCACGGTGCGCCCGAGTTTCGCGGCCTTGGCGCGCACCTGTTCGATTTTCTCCGCGACGGCCGCCGGCGGCTCGCCCCAGGTCAGCACCATTTCCACCTGTTCGGCTGCCAGGTCCTGGGCCGCTTCGGAAGAACCGCCGAAGTACAGCGGTGGACGCGGTTGCTGGATCGGCGGGTAAAGCAGCTTGGCGCCTTTGACGCTGATGTGTTCGCCGTCGTAATCCACGGTTTCGCCTTCCAGCACACGGCGCCAGATACGGGTGAATTCCACCGAGGCCTGGTAGCGCTCTTCATGGCTGAGGAACAAGCCATCGCCGGCCAATTCCTCCGGATCACCCCCGGTGACCAGGTTGAACAGCGCACGGCCACCGGACAAGCGGTCAAGGGTCGCAGCCTGTCGCGCCGCTACCGTCGGGGAAATGATCCCAGGGCGCAGCGCGACTAGGAATTTCAGACGCTGGGTCACGGGGATCAGCGAGGCGGCCACCAGCCACGAATCTTCACAAGAGCGACCGGTGGGAATCAGCACCCCGCCGAAACCCAGGCGGTCAGCGGCTTGGGCCACTTGCTGCAGGTAACCGTGGTCAACGGCGCGAGCGCCTTCGGCGGTGCCAAGGTAATGGCCGTCGCCGTGGGTAGGCAGGAACCAGAAAATATTGAGGCTCATGGAGTTGTCTCCTGAAGAAGTCGGATTACGGCGCTTTGGCCACGGCGGCGGGTGGCGTCCAGATCACGTCCTTGATGTTCAAGGGCTTGGGGATCAATTTGAGTTGGTAGAAGCTGTCGGCGATTTTCTGCTGGGCCGCCACCACTTCCGGGGTCAGGAACAGTGCGCCGTAGCCTTGGCGTTTCACCGAGGTCAGGGTGATGTCAGCCGGCAGGCCGAGCAGCGGCGCTACTTGTTCAGTCACTTCCTGTGGGTTGGCCTTGGACCATTCGCCCACGGCGCGCACTTCTTCGATCAGGGCCTTGACCACTTCCGGATGCTTTTCAGCGTACGGCTTGGTTGCCAGGTAAAACTGGTGGTTATCGGCAATGCCGGTGCCGTCACGCAGGGTGCGGGCTTGCAGTTGTTTCTCGGCGGCGGCCTGATACGGGTCCCAGATCACCCAGGCATCCACGCTGCCACGTTCGAAGGCGGCGCGGGCATCGGCGGGCGGCAGGAACACGGTCTGCACGTCGGTGTATCTCAGGCCGGCATCTTCCAGGGCACGTACCAACAGGTAGTGCACGTTGGAGCCTTTGTTGAGCACGACTTTCTTGCCTTTGAGCTCGGCCACGGATTTGATCGGCGAATCTTTCGGCACCAGGATCGCTTCGCTGGTCGGTGCTGGCGGCTCGTAGGCCACGTAGACCAGGTCGGCGCCGGCTGCCTGGGCGAAGACCGGCGGGGTTTCGCCTGTGACGCCGAAGTCGATCGAGCCGACGTTCAGGCCTTCAAGCAATTGCGGGCCGCCAGGAAACTCGGTCCACTGCACGTTCACGCCCTGGGCCGCCAGGCGTTTTTCCAGGGTGCCCTTGGCCTTGAGCAGCACCAGCGTGCCGTACTTCTGATACCCGATCCGCAGGGTCTCGGCCGCTTGAGCTTGAACAATGGCGCCGAAGGACACAGCCGCAGCAAACAGTGCGACCAGACCACGACGCAAGATGACAGTGCGCATGGCGCTCTCTCCAAATAATGCGATGAGGGGGTTGGCTGCACCTGCTTGGCCGTTGGCGGCTGAGTAAGGTGAGTTTTTTACATTTCGGTGTGGCTTAAATGCTCCAGCGAGCACTCAACAAACGTTCATTCAACACATGGGGGTCCAGCGGTTTCGGGCGACGGGCCATGGCGCCGTAAAGCGTTTCCAGGGCCTCGTGCAAACGGTGTTCGAGCACCGGCACCAGTTGCGCCTGGGCGCTGCCCTCGCCATAAGCAATCTGGCTGTCTTCGGCAAAGATGCCGTGCAGCAATTCCTGGGCTTTCAGCGCCGACAGCACCGGCTTCAACGCGTAGTCCACCGCCAGCATGTGGGCGATGCTGCCGCCGGTGGCCATTGGCAATACGATCTTGTGCGCCAGGGCGCGCTCGGGCAGCAGGTCCAGCACCGTTTTCAGCGCGCCGGAGAACGACGCCTTGTACACCGGCGTAGCGATCACCAGGCCGTCCGCGTTAGCCACTTGTTGCAGCAGGTCGATGACCTTGGGGCTGTCGAAGCGCGCGTGCAGCAAGTCCTCCGCCGGGAAGTCCCGTATCTGGTAACTCACCACTTCTACGCCTTTGTCTTGCAACCACTGACGGGTTTTATCCAGCAACACCCCGGAGCGGGAACGCTGGCTGGGACTGCCTCCAAGTGTTACGACCAACATGCAGGAATTCCTTGAGCAGGTGTCGGCGGTTCGCTGTGTGGCGATGGCGCCAAGATGGAACAGACCTTATCAGCAGATTTATATATCTTTAAATCTTATTTTTTCATGTGTTTATTCTTTAAATGCATATGCGAGCGATCAAATCCCAGGCGAAAAAAAAGGCCGTGAAAACGGCCTGAAAACCCCTGCTATGTGATTCGGTTTACATCTCAATGCTGTGGTACATGCACCGCCGCCATCGCGGGCAAGCCCAGCTCCCACAGTTGACCGTATTCCCCTGGGGGAGCCGGGCTTGCCCGCGATGGCGATTTCAGCATCAACGATTGGGCTGAGGGGTCAGCCGCAGGTACGGCTTCACCGCCCGGTAACCCTTCGGAAAGCGTTTCTTGATCTCGTCCTCATCCTTGAGCGACGGCACGATCACCACCTCGTCACCGTCCTGCCAGTTGGCGGGTGTGGCAACCTTGTGGTTGTCGGTCAGTTGCAGCGAGTCGATGACCCGCAGGATTTCGTGGAAGTTGCGCCCGGTGCTGGCCGGGTAGGTGATGGTCAGGCGGATCTTCTTGTTCGGATCGATGACGAACAAGGAACGCACGGTGAGGGTGTCACTGGCGTTGGGGTGGATCAGGTCATACAGGTCAGACACCTTGCGATCGGCGTCGGCCAGGATCGGGAAATTGACGACGGTGTTCTGAGTTTCGTTGATGTCTTCGATCCACTTGTGGTGCGAGTCCACAGGGTCCACCGACAGGGCGATGGCCTTGACGCCACGCTGGGCGAATTCGTCCTTGAGCTTGGCGGTGAAGCCCAACTCGGTGGTGCACACCGGGGTGAAGTCCGCCGGGTGGGAAAACAACACACCCCAGCTATCGCCCAGCCATTCGTGGAAACGAATCTTGCCGGCGCTGGAATCCTGTTCGAAGTCGGGGGCGATATCGCCCAGTCTTAGGCTCATGGTGTGGCTCCTGGTGAGTGCTTATGGAGCCCACTGTGCATGCATTGCGGATTATTTAAAAAGAATAAATATCGATTTATCTAGACGATAAAGGAATATTAAAAATCTGTTCATTGGACGTATTCGAAGGCGAGGAGCACCATCGCTTCCAAGGTTCGAGAAGGCCTTGAGACGCTGTACACAGAGGGGTTCAGGAAGGGCCTGCGGGGGTTTGGCCCGACTTGAAAGCAAGACACCTTGCCCGGTGTTGCACCGGGCAAGGTTTTGCACACTTACAACAGCTTCACGCTACTAGAACAGTGGCAGCGAGTAGCTGACGATCAGACGGTTTTCGTCTTGGTTACGCTGGCCAGGAATGTCGTTGCGCCACATTGCGTTTTTCCATGCCACACCGACGTTCTTCAACGGACCTTCTGGTACGACGTAGGCAACAGTGATGTCACGTTCCCACTCGTTCCCGCCGTCGCCATTGACAGCACGTTGCGGCCGGGTCGAACCGACGTTACCGCGGGTGTCGATATTGTCACCACGCAGGTAGACCACACCGGCGGTCAAACCTGGTACGCCAACCTTGGCAAAGTCGTAGGCGTAGCGAGCTTGCCAGGTACGTTCACCGGCACGGGCGAACTTGGCAATCTGCATGTCGGTGGTCAGGTAAGCCGACGAACCGTCGCCTTGGTTCAACCAAGGGAAGTCACTGTTACCGTTACTGACCTGGTAACCACCACCGAAGGTGTGACCACCCAGGGTGTACAGGAACAAGCCGCTGTACAGGTTGTTGTCGACCTTACCTTTGGTGACGGTCGCACCGGCGGCGTTGGTGCCGTAGTCACCTGTGGTGTAGTAATTCGCGTCGTGGCCGTTGGCGCCATCGTCGCGGCTATTGAAATAGCGCAGGTCGGTTTTCAGCACACCAGGACCGATTGCCCAGTTGTGCAGCAAGCCCAGGAAGTGCTGTTTGTAGAACTGATCCAGATTGCCGTAGTAGTACTGGGCAGTCAGGTCTTTGGTGATTTTGTAGTCGCCACCAGCGTAGTAAAACTTGTTGCTGTCACGGCCAGCGGCTGTACGGCCGTTGGCACCTGCGATAGACAGGTTCTCGACGTTGCTGGAGTTACGACCCTTGACCTTCTCGATCTGACCGGCAACCAGCGTCAGGTCTTTGATGTCGTTCGTGGTGATCTGGCCGCCCTGGAAGGTTTGCGGCAGCAGACGACCATCGTTGGTCACGATAACCGGCAGCTTGGGTTGCAGAGTACCCAGCTTCAGTTCGGTTTGAGAGATCTTCGCCTTGGCGGTCAGGCCCAGGCTGGAGTAGTTGTCAACAGCTTCGCCGTTGGACTTGCTCGGGAAAACCGTGCCGCCGTAAGAACCGGCGTTGCCAGTCGAACGAGCAGTGGCGCCGTTGGTGCCGCCACCCGAGTCCAGGCGCACGCCCAGCAGGCCGATAGCATCAAGACCGAAGCCTACGGTGCCTTGGGTATAACCGGAGATGAAACGCAGGTCGAAGGCTTGACCCCATTCTTCTTGCTTGTTCTGCGCGCCGGCCGCTTTGGTAGCGTCGTCACGGTTGTCAGTGTTGATGTAAAAGTTACGCAGCCCCAGTGTTGCCTTGCTGTCTTCAATGAAACCGGCAGCGCCTGCTTGCTGGGCGATTGCGCCCAAAGCTACAGCCAAAGCCAAGGTGGACTTCTTCATGTACCGCTCCTCTCATTTCTAATTTTTGTATTTCTTTGGTCTCGGGTCTGACGCCCTCGATCCACAGATGCGCGATTAGCGCCAGATAGTGACTACCAAGTCAATCGTAACCTTGTGTGTCTACTACCTTCGTCTAATCGCAGTTGATTTGGTCCCTGCAGGGTAATGAGTTTTTCATACACCCAAAAAGAATTGTTTCATTCTTTTTCATACGATTCGGGAATAAGCCTTTGCATGACGCGGACAAGTCAGGGTAGACGAACCGCTCCATAAGCTAATTCCTAAAGGGTATTTGTTAGCGCTTTTTTAGATCGTTTAGTGTGGTCGTACTGTTGCATACGTCACCCACGATCAAAAAGGCGACGCCATCATGGCCAAACGCACATACTCCCGTCAATTTGTTACAGTTTTTGTGTCACTAATACTTTCTTTTGGTGTCAAAGCCGCCGATTTAACCATCGGCTACCAAACCGGTATTGATCCCAGCAAAGTCCCACAGGCCGACGGCCTGTATGAAAAGGCCATTGGCGAGAAGATCGCCTGGCGCCGGTTTAACAGTGGGCCAGAAGTCGTAACGGCTATCGCCTCTGGCGATGTGCAAATCGGCAACCTCGGTTCCAGCCCCCTCGCTGCGGCAGCTTCGCGCAATCTACCCATCGTCGCGTTTATCGTATCGGCCCAGATCAATACTTCTGAAGCATTGGTGGTGCGTAACGGCAGCGGCATCGAAAAACCCGAAGACCTGGTCGGCAAGACCATCGCCACGCCTTTTGTCTCCACCTCTCATTACAGCCTGCTCGGCGCACTGAAGCACTGGGGCCTGGATACCAAGCAAGTCAAAGTGGTGAACCTGCAACCCGCCGAAATTGCCGCCGCGTGGAAACGTGGCGACATCGACGGCGCTTTTGTCTGGTCACCCGCGCTCGGAGAGATCCGCAAGACCGGCAAGCCCCTGACAGACGCGGCCCAGGTGGGTCAGTGGGGCGCACCAACGTTTGAGGTGTGGGTGGCACGCAAGGATTTTGCGCAAAAACATCCTGACGTAGTGGCCAAGTTTGCCAAGGTCACGCTGGACTCCTTCGCCGACTACGCCGCCCATAAAGATGCGTGGACGGTGGACTCCGAGCCGGTACAGAAAATCGCCAAACTGACAGGTTCAAACGCCGCAGATATCCCAGAGCTGTTGGCCGGCACCACGTTCCCGGATGCGCAGGCACAGCAAACTGACGCGCTGCTTAAAGGCGGCACGGCGAAGGCGATTGGGGAGACGGCGAAGTTCTTGAAGGAACAAGGAAAGGTTGAGGCAGTGTTGCCAGACTATTCAGCGTACGTGACCGATAAATTCGTCAAGCCCTGAACCCTGTAGGAGCCGGCTTGCCGGCGATGCCAGCGACTCGGTCTTGCACATAACCGAGGTGATGCAATCGCAGGCAAGCCAGCTCCCACGAGAGCCAGCCTTGCATTAAGTCAGAGAGCCTTCTCGAAAATCTTCGAATTACGCTGATAGTTGTACAG
The DNA here is from genome assembly GCF_024112395.2 of Pseudomonas pergaminensis. Classification (NCBI taxonomy): domain Bacteria; kingdom Pseudomonadati; phylum Pseudomonadota; class Gammaproteobacteria; order Pseudomonadales; family Pseudomonadaceae; genus Pseudomonas; species Pseudomonas pergaminensis. Next base: position 6,299,030 of record NZ_CP078013.2, read on the forward strand.
CGACGCCCGCGCCGACGGCAGGCGATCCACGCTGCTCGGCACAAAACCCCGCTCACGGAACCAGTGGGCGGTGCGGGTAGTGAGGACAAACAAGGTCTTCAAGCCCTGGGCACGGGCACGGGTCTGGATTCGCTCCAGCAACACATCACCCCGCGCACCGTGACGGTACTCCGGGTTCACCGCCAGGCACGCCAGCTCACCCGCATCCGAATCTGCGATCTGATACAGCGCTGCACACGCGATGATCATGCCTTCGCGCTCCACCACGCTGAATTGCTCGATCTCACGCTCCAGCACCTCCCGCGAACGACGCACCAGGATGCCCTGCTCTTCCAACGGGCTGATCAAGTCGAGCAAGCCACCGACGTCTTCAATCGCCGCTTCGCGCACCAGTTCGAATTGTTCCTGGGCCACCAGCGTACCGCCGCCGTCCCGGGTGAACAGCTCAGTGAGCAAGGCGCCGTCTTCGGCGTAGCTGACAATATGGCTGCGCCCGACTCCACCCCGGCAGGCCTCGGCCGCCGCATCCAGCAATTCAGCCTGATAGTTACTGCTGCCCAGGCGCTGCAAATGAGCCGGCACTTGTTGCGGGCGCAGTTCGCGCACCAGGCGACCGTTTTCATCGATCAGGCCCATGTCTGCGCCGAACAGCAGCAGCTTGTCGGCGCCCAAGTCAATGGCGGCGCGGGTCGCGACGTCTTCGCAGGCCAGGTTGAAAATCTCACCGGTAGGCGAATACCCCAGCGGCGACAGCAGCACAATCGAGCGCTCATCCAGCAGGCGGTTGATACCCTTGCGGTCGACGCGGCGCACTTCGCCGGTGTGGTGGTAGTCGACGCCTTCCAATACGCCGATCGGACGCGCCGTCACTAGGTTGCCGCTGGCCACCCGCAGGCGCGAACCCTGCATCGGCGACGAGGCCATGTCCATGGACAGGCGCGCTTCGATGGCAATACGCAGCTGACCAACCGCGTCGATCACACACTCCAGCGTCGCGGCATCGGTGATGCGCAAGCCTTCGTGGTACGCCGGGGTCAGGCCGCGTGCTTCAAGGCGCGCTTCGATCTGTGGGCGCGAACCGTGGACCAATACCAATCGCACGCCCAGGCTGTGCAGCAGCACCAGGTCGTGGACGATATTGCCGAAGTTGGGGTGCTCCACACCGTCGCCGGGCAACATGACCACAAAGGTGCAGTCGCGATGAGCGTTGATGTAAGGGGAAGCGTGACGAAGCCAATTAACGTAGTCGGGCATGGAACCTGGGCCTGTAATAAAAAGCAGCCGAAAAAGGATGGATCGTGAAAGCGCACAGCGGGCTGATGGTTATCGTCGGAACAGGCTTGGCGACACGCTCACTCTCCTTCTATGTACGAACAGGCAGGGGTTAATTTATGCAGGTTTCAGGCAGTAATGTTCGATCAGTTCCCGCAATAGACGCACTGTAGGCGTCAAGCGTGACATTTCGAGGTACTCGCCCGGCTGGTGGGCGCAGGCGATATCGCCAGGGCCGAGCACCAGGGTTTCACAACCCAGGCGCTGAAGATAAGGCGCTTCGGTGCCGAACGCTACTGCTTCGGCACGGTGGCCGGTCAATCGTTCCGCAACCCGCACCAGTTCGGCATCTTCCGGCTGTTCGAAGGGTGGTACTTCGGGGAACAGTGGCGCGTAATCAATCTTGACCTGATGACGCTCGGCCAACGGCTGGAGCTTCTGCCGGATGGCATCGCGCAACACCTGCGGGTCCATGCCGGGCAGAGGGCGCAGGTCGAATTCCAGGGAACACTGGCCGCAGATGCGGTTGGGGTTATCGCCGCCGTGGATGCAGCCGAAGTTCATGGTCGGTTGCGGCACGCTGAATTGCGGGTTGCGATACTCGCGCTGCCAGGCCAGGCGCAAACCACGCAGTTCGCCGATGGCGTCGTGCATGGCTTCGAGGGCGCTGTGGCCTAGGCGGGGGTCCGACGAATGGCCGCTTTGGCCAAGGATGTCGATGCGTTCCATCATCACGCCTTTGTGCAGGCGGATGGGTTTGAGCCCGGTCGGCTCGCCGATCACCGCGGCGCGACCCAGCGGGCGCCCCGCTTCGGCCAGTGCGCGGGCGCCGGACATGGAGCTTTCTTCATCGCAGGTCGCAAGGATCAGCAGTGGCTGCTTGAACGGCTGATCCAGCAGCGGCAACACCGCCTCGATGGCCAAGGCAAAAAAACCCTTCATGTCGCAACTGCCCAATCCTACCCAACGGCCGTCTACTTCCGTCAGCTTGAGCGGATCGGTCTTCCACAGCGCCGCGTCATAGGGGACGGTGTCGCTATGCCCCGACAGCACCAGGCCACCAGGGCCACTGCCGAAGCTGGCCAGCAGGTTGAATTTGCCAGGGCTGACTTGCTGGATGTCGATGGCAAAACCCAGGTCACCCAGCCAACTGGCGAGCAAATCGATCACCGGGCGGTTGGTCTGGTCGAGAGACGCCTGGGTGCAACTGACCGAAGGTGCGGCAATCAGCGCGGCAAACTGCTCTTTCATGGACGGTAACGGCATGCGCGGTCTCTCTACTTCCCGGATGAGCCTCACTATAGAACCATCTGCACGACACAATAAACCGTTGCGGCACGTTGCCGGGCTCAGTCCTGTACACTGCACGACCTTGGCAGCCACTCTTTTCCCCGGCTGCGCTCCCGATCCTGGATTTTCCGGCCATGCAGAAAGAAACTGAAATCAAGCTCCGCGTCAGCCGCGAGACCCTCGCCGCGCTGCGTGAGCACCCGCTCCTGAAAAAACGCAACAAAAGTGGCTGGGAACGCCGTGAGTTGATGAACCAGTACTTCGACACCCCCGAACGCGACCTGGCCCAGGCCAAAGTCGCCCTGCGCTTGCGCAAGGACGGTGACGACATCATCCAGACCCTCAAGACCCGTGGCCAAAGCGTCGCCGGCTTGTCGGAACGTAACGAGTACAACTGGGAATTGCCCAAAGCCAAGCTCGATGTGAAGAAGCTCGACGGCGAATGCTGGCCCGAGCAACTGGCCGAGCTGGACAAGAAAACCCTCAAGCCGATCTTCACCACCGACTTCGTGCGTGAACGCGCCGAAATCGCCTGGGGCCGTGGCAAGGCCAAGGTGGTGATCGAAGCCGCCCTGGACCTCGGCCATGTGGTGGTCGGCAAGCAGAAAGAAGAAATCTGCGAGCTGGAACTGGAACTGCGTGAAGGTGAGCCGGCAGCGCTGCTGGAACTGGCCGCCGAACTGGCCGCCACCCTCGCGCTGATGCCCTGTGACATCAGCAAGGCCGAACGCGGCTACCGCCTGTACGACGCCAGCAGCTACTCCCTGAGCCTGCCCGCGCCACAACTGCACGCCGAAATGCCACTGGACGACGCCTTCGCCGCGATCATGTGGCACCTGCTCGGCAGCAGCCAGCGCCTGGCCGAGCAATACCGGTTCAATGGCCACTGGCGTCTGCTGCAGGACTGGGTCGACAACCTTGGCGAACTGCGCGCCCTGATCGGTAGCCTCGGCCAGGCCGCACCGCGCCAATCCACCAGCGAACTGCGCAGCGCACTGGATGCATTGCTGGAAGACTGGCGCCCGCTGGTTCAGGCCGGTGATGACGATGAAGACATTCGCAAAGCCGCGCCGGAACAATTCGTCGAAGAATTGGACGACGTGCGCTGGGGCCTGTTCTCACTGAACGCTTCGCGCTGGCTGCTGGCCCGCACCTGGACCGCAGACCGCAACGTACGAGGCAACCGCCAAGGCGCTGCGCAGATCACCAACTGGCTGCCGCGCCTGTTGGCCGACGATGCCGTCGCCCTGCAACTGCCGCGCTATCAGCAACAGCCGGAAGACCTGGCTGAGCAACTGCCGCGTATCGAACGTATCCAGGCCTGGCTGCACCACGCGCGTCAGGTGGTGGACATCCCGGAACTCGACCGCCTGTATGGCGAGCTGAACAAGTTGGTGCAACTGGCCAACCAGCCGATCACCGACGAGTCGCTGGATGCGCGGATGCATCAGGCGATTGCGGTGTATCAGAACCGTGCCTGGAAGACCTTGTTGCGTCTGTAAGTTCGCGATCGCCGGCTCCTGCACTGTCCCTGCAGGAGCCGGCTTGCCGGCGATAAGGCCATCCCTGTCAGCGCAATACTGGCAGGCTGGTGGTGGACTTGATCTCGGACAACGCCACGATCGAGTTGACCTCCTGAATCCCCGGCACCATCGACAGTTTTTCGAAGAAAAACCGCTCATACGCCTCGATGTCCGAGGTGACGATGCGCAGCAGAAAATCCACCGCCCCCATCAGCACATAACACTCCAATACTTCCGGAAACCCACGAATCGCGTCGGTGAACTCGGTGAAGTTGGAACGGCCGTGGGCGTTGAGTTTTACCTCGGCGAAAATCTGCGTATTGAGGCCGATCTTCTTGCGGTCCAGCAGGGTCACCTGGCCACGAATCACGCCCTCTTCCTTCAGCCGCTGGATCCGCCGCCAGCACGGGGATTGAGACAGCCCCACCTGTTCGGCGATCTGCGCGCTGGAAAGCGAGGCGTCCTCTTGCAACAGAGCCAAGATACGGCGGTCGTAGGCGTCCAGCTCGCTGTGCATATAAATACCTGTTAAGGCGCTTATCTTGAATTGAATGAGTCGATTAATCGAATAACAGGCTCATCTTAGATAAGAAATCTCCCGAGGCGAATGTAAAAATTTCTCCAGCCGATTTTGGAGAGCTCGCATGCACGCCGTCGAAACCACCCACCCTGTTACCCGCGTTGATGCGTGGGCCGTGGATAGCGCCCATTGCCAGGCGCACTACCGGATCGTCGCGGAGGCGGAGCCGGACGTGTTGTGCCGGGTACTCAACTTTTTCGCCCTGCAGTTCCTCACGCCTCAGCAAGTCACAGCGAGCCGGGAAGACGACCTGCTGCACCTCGACATCGTGATGGATGGCTTGAGCTGGCACCGCGCCCAGGTGATCGGTGAAAAGATTCGAAACCTGATCAGCGTTTGCACGCTGGACCTGTGGTCCGCCGATTCCGTGGGGCCTGCGGCGGCGGTGGCCGTCGCCCAGTAAAAGCCTGCAATACACGCGGGGAGGTGGATAGCCAGAGCCTGGCTAGCCTGGGATCTACGCCCACTGCCTCCCAGGAAATCCACCATGCCTGTCGATCAACGATTGGAACTGCATCAGCTGTTGCCGGCTTTGGTCGAAGGGCGGCTGATCACTCCCGAAGTCGCGCAGCACTTGTCGGCATTGCCGGCCAGCAACACCGAGCATCCCCTGGAACGCATCGCAGCCCTGGGTCCTAACCTGGAAACCCTGACCGAATGGCTTGCCCAGCAGGCCGGGCAACCTTATCTGCGCATTGATCCCTTGAAGATCGACGCGGCAGCGGTAGTGCCGCTGATGTCCCAGGCGTTTGCCCAACGCCACGCCATCCTTGCTGTGGCGGTGGACGCGCAGACCGTTACTGTCGCCAGCGCCCAGCCCTACATCAGCAGTTGGGAAGCCGGGCTGGCCCAGGTGCTCAAGCGTTCGATCAAGCGCGTGGTCGCCAACCCCCAGGATATTGCGCGTTGCATCGGTGAGTTCTACCGGTTGGCCAAGTCCGTCAGCGGTGCCGACCAAAAGGTCGCGGCGCCCGGCCATGTCGACCTGCTCAACCTCGGCGCCAGTGACCAGGAACCGGATGCCAATGACGCGCATATCGTCAATATCGTCGACTGGTTGTTGCAGTACGCTTTCGGCCAGCGCGCCAGTGATATCCACATTGAGCCGTGCCGCGAACAGGGCCGCGTGCGCTTTCGCATCGACGGTTTGCTGCATGACGTCTATCAGTTTCCGCCCCAGGTCACGATGGCGGTGGTCAGCCGCCTGAAAAGCCTGGGGCGTATGAACGTGGCGGAAAAACGCAGGCCCCAGGACGGTCGGGTCAAGACCAAAAGTCCCACGGGGGCGGAAGTGGAGTTGCGCCTTTCCACCTTGCCCACAGCGTTTGGCGAGAAACTGGTGATGCGGATTTTCGACCCGCAGGTGCTGCTCAAGGGCTTTGACCAGCTGGGTTTGTCCGTGGATGACCAACAGCGCTGGCACACCATGACCCAGCAAACCAACGGCATCATCCTGGTCACCGGCCCGACCGGTTCCGGCAAGACCAGCACGCTCTACACCACGCTCCGACAACTGGCGACCCGCGAGATCAACCTGTGCACGGTGGAAGACCCTGTCGAGATGGTCGAGCCGGCGTTCAACCAGATGCAGGTGCAGCACAACATCGACCTGACCTTTGCCAGCGGCGTCCGCGCCCTGCTGCGCCAGGACCCGGACATCATCATGATCGGCGAGATCCGCGACCAGGAAACCGCTGAAATGGCGATCCAGGCTGCGTTGACCGGGCACCTGGTGCTGTCGACCCTGCATACCAACGATGCTCCCAGCGCGATCAGCCGTTTGCAGGAGCTGGGCATTGCGCATTATTTGATCAAAGCCACGTTGCTGGGCGTGATGGCGCAACGGTTGGTGCGGGTTTTGTGCCCCCACTGCAAACGGGCGCAGGGGGAGGTCCACGAAGCGGTGGGGTGCGTTGAATGTCGCAACAGCGGGTATCGGGGGCGGGCCGGCGTGTACGAAATCATGGTGTTGAACGAGGAACTCAAAACCCTGATCACGCCCGGCGCCGATGTGCAGGTGCTGCGCCAGGCCGCGGTGGCCCAAGGCATGTGCAGCCTGCGCAGGGCCGGCCTGCAAAAAGTCGAAGCGGGGCTGACCACGATGGCGGAAGTATTACGGGTGACCCCTGGGGATTCGGTAACAAATCCTTTGTTTGTTACGCGGTGAAACCGTTCTTATCGGTGACAACACCGTTACAATCGGCCGAACGTCGTTTCACTGACACCATCAGATAGGGAATCGCTATGCAGATCGGAACCGTACTGCTTCTTTTCGTGGGTTTGGCCATCGCCATCCTGTTCATGGGCTTCAAGGTCGTCCCCCAGGGTTACCAGTGGACGGTCGAGCGTTTCGGCCGCTACACCAACACCCTCAAGCCAGGCCTGAACATCATCATCCCGATCATGGATCGCATCGGCCGCAAGATCAACGTGATGGAAAGCGTGCTGGATATCCCGCCCCAGGAAGTCATCACCGCCGACAACGCCACCGTGCAGATCGACGCCGTGTGCTTCTTCCAGGTGGTCAACACTGCCCAGGCCGCCTACGAGGTCAACAACCTCGAACACGCTATCCGCAACCTGCTGCAAACCAACATCCGTACCGTGCTCGGCTCCATGGAGCTGGATGCGATGCTCAGCCAGCGTGACGGCATCAACGAAAAACTGCTTAAAACCGTGGACGAAGCCACCGCGCCATGGGGTATCAAGATCACCCGTATCGAGATCAAGGACATCAGCCCACCCGCCGACCTGATGGCCGCCATGTCCGGCCAGATGAAAGCCGAACGGATCAAGCGTGCACAAATCCTCGAAGCCGAAGGCCTGCGCGCCTCGGCGATCCTGACCGCGGAAGGCAAGAAGCAGGCGCAGATCCTGGAGGCCGAAGGTAGCCGGCAGGCGGCGTTCCTTGAGTCCGAGGCACGCGAGCGTCAGGCCGAAGCAGAGGCCCGTGCGACACAGGTGGTGTCGGAGGCGATTGCGTCGGGCAACGTGCAAGCGGTCAACTACTTTGTTGCGCAAAAATACATCGATGCCCTGGGCAAGCTGGCGTCAGCCAACAACAGCAAGGTCATCCTGATGCCGCTGGAGGCCAGCCAGGTGATCGGCGCGGTCGGCGGCATCGGCGAGATCGTCAAGGCAACGTTCGACAACAAGAAAGGCTGAGGCCGGCGCCATGTGGGATTTCCTGCAGCATCTCTCGTTCTGGGATTGGCTGGCACTGGGCACGGTGCTGTTGATTCTTGAAGTATTCGGCGCCGGCGGCTACCTGTTGTGGATGGGTATCGCGGCGGCCGCCGTGGGTGTCATCAAGTTCCTGGTGCCCCCCCTTGGGCTGGAATGGCAGCTCCTACTGTTTGCCGTGTTGTCGATCTTGACGGCGGTGTACTGGTGGAAGCGCCAGCGCAGCAGCGCCAAGGCCAGTGATCAGCCGGGTCTCAATGAGCGCGGCTCGGAGCTGATCGGGCGCACCTTCATGGTGCACCAGGCGATTGTGGATGGCCGGGGCAAGGTAAAAGTCGGCGATGGCGTATGGATGGTGACCGGGCCTGACAGCCCCGTAGGCGCTCAAGTACGGGTGGTGGGCCAGGAAGGCGTGGTTTTAAAGGTTGAAACTGTTTAGTCAGTGATGGAACTCGGTTGGGTTAACTACAATCATAAAGTACAGATAACCCACCCGGAGTCACCCATCATGCGTCTCAAATATGCTGTCGCAACCCTTGCTGTGCTTTCCCTCCCTGTCGGTTCAGCCATGGCCGACAGTTTCTGGCGCAACGTCATCTCGTCGGGCGCTACCACCGGCTCGACGTACTTGACCTTCAAAGACCACAAGCTGGTAGTTGCCGCGCAAGACGACGCAGGCAGCTTCGTTGCCAGCGACGGCGGGATCCGTGGCCCGTACCTGGAAGCCGCGATGCAGAAAGTCCGCGCCGATAACCCTGGCCTGCAGGCCACGGACATGGAGCTGGCCAACGCCATCCTCGCGAAAAACGCAGTGACCGAATAACTCGGGCTGTATAAAAAATGCCGCTGTTAACAGCGGCATTTTTTTGTCCTCAATTCCTACGGTCATCGTCGCTGGGCACTACGCAAACATTGCTGCTTTCCCAACTGAATACAGAGAAGTCCTGTCGAGCCTCAGTCTGCGGGGCAACAAGCTAAGGGTTCCTTTTTAAATAAAGCGAATCACTGCCCATGCACAAGATTGTCTACGCACTGCTGCTCTCTGCGTTTTCCACCGCCTACGCCCAGGCGGAAAGCTGGTACGGATCAGCCAAAATCAACAGCGCTCGCCAGAACCTCTCCAGTTCGTTGCTCACCAGCCCTCGCGTGACGGACAGGGTGGACGCCCCGGATAGCAGCAAAGCATTCGTCGCCTCTTTTGCCGCAGGCTACGCCTTCGACAATGGTTGGCGTCTGGAAGGGGAATACACGATGCCGAATGACTCGACATTCAAGTCCTACTGGGCCCCCTTCAATGCCAACGTCAACAGCCTGCATGTCCAGAGCCAACGCTTGATGCTCAATGGCTATAAAGATATCCCGATCAACTCATGGTTATCGTTCTACGGTATGGCCGGGCTAGGTGTCGCTCGCATTGAAGCCGAGGGCTATCAAACCAATGAGACCCGTCGTTTCGCCAATCACCGTCAGCATAACTTCGCCTACAGCGTAGGCTTGGGGCTGGAAGCCAAGGTCAGTGAGCAAATCACGCTGGGTACTGGTTACCGTTACATCGCAATGGGCGATGTTGAAACCGGCTACAACACCTTCGCGAACCGCGTGAACGCCCGGGATGAACAACTCAAAGGCAAGCTCAAGGAGCAGAACCTGTTTCTGGAAGCGCGTTACTCCTTCTGAACCCGCAGAAAATGCCGCTGTAGAAGCGGCATTTTTTTGCCCGGACGGTGACGTTTCATTCACAGGCGACAGGCTATATTCAGTCAAGCCGTGCAACCATGCCGGTACTGATACCTCGCTTACTCATCGCCAACCTGAAACGGATGCCTTCGTCGTCATGAGCCAACAGCCCTTCCTGCCGTTTTCCAAACCCACCATTGATGAAGCCACCATCTCGGCGGTCGGTGATGTATTGCGCTCGGGCTGGATCACCAGCGGGCCGAAAGTGCAGGCATTCGAGGCGCAGTTGTCGGAATACTTTGGTGGCCGGCCAGTGCGCACCTTCAACTCGGGCACCTGCACCATGGAGATTGCCTTGCGCATCGCCGGTATCGGGCCGGGTGATGAGGTCATCACCACACCAATCTCCTGGGTTGCCACGGCCAACGTGATCCTGGAAGTGGGCGCCACGCCGGTGTTCGCCGACATCGACCCGGTGACCCGCAATATCGACCTGGCCCAGGTAGAAGCGGCCATTACCCCGCGCACCAAGGCGATCATCCCGGTGTACCTGGCCGGCCTGCCGCTGGACATGCCAATGCTGTATGCACTGGCGAACAAGTACAACCTGCGCATCGTCGAAGACGCGGCCCAGGCACTGGGTTCGAGCTGGGATGGCGAACGCATTGGCGCTACCGGTGATTTCGTGTCGTTCAGCTTTCAGGCCAACAAGAACATCACCTCTTCCGAGGGCGGTTGCCTGGTCTTGAACAACGCCGAGGAAGCGCGGCTGGCGGAGAAGTATCGCCTGCAAGGCGTGACCCGCACCGGCTTCGATGGCTTGGATGTGGACGTGCTGGGCGGCAAATTCAACATGACCGACATCGCCGCCGCCATTGGCCTGGGGCAGTTTGCGCATATCGAGCAGATCACCGCGCATCGCCAGCACCTGGCGCGGCACTATTTCAAATGCTTTGGCAGTGATTTTGAAGAGCAGTACGGCGCACAACTGCCACCAGCCGACTTCGAAAACAGCAACTGGCACCTGTTCCAACTGGTGCTACCGGAACGCCAGGACGGCCTGCCGGCCCGCGCCACCTTCATGGAGCAGATGCAGGCCCAGGGAGTCGGCATTGGCTATCACTACCCGCCGATCCACCTGCTGAGTCTTTATCGGGCACAGGGGTTCAAGGAAGGCATGTTCCCGGTCGCAGAAAAGGTGGGGCGTTTGATCGTGTCGTTGCCGATGTTCACGGCGATGACAGAGGCGGATGTGGAGCGATCGGTGGCAGCAGTGAAAGCGGTGCTGAAAGCGAACTAAGCACTCACAGCTGACACAATCCAATGTGGGCGCGAGCTTGCTCGCAAAAGCGGTGTATCAGAAACACATTCAGTGACTGACATTCCGCTTTCGCGCGCAAGCCCGCTCCCACAGTGGGTTTTGCGTTTACTCGCCGATGGCGGCTTTGTAGCCAGCAGCATCCAGCAGTTTTTCCAGATCAGCCGGGTTGCTCGGCTTGAGTTTGAAGATCCACGCGCCGTACGGGTCGGAGTTCAGCAGCTCAGGACTACCGCTCAGCTCTTCATTGACGGCAATCACTTCGCCTGCAACCGGAGCGTAGATATCCGAGGCGGCCTTCACCGACTCAACCACACCCGCTTGGCCAGCAGCGTCGAACTGCGCGCCCACTTCGGCCAACTCAACAAACACCACATCACCCAACGCTTCCTGAGCATGGTCGGAAATACCGACGGTCACGGTGCCGTCAGCTTCCAGGCGTGCCCATTCGTGGCTTTCGGCAAAACGCAGGTCGGCAGGGATATCGCTCATAGTCTGTGTCCTCAAGAAGTAATGTCAGCGGCCTTCGGCCTGCCAAAAATAGGTTAGATCAAGGTTTTGCCATGGCGCACGAAGGTCGGTTTGACCACTCGAACCGGGTACCACTTACCGCGGATTTCCACTTCGGCCCGATCGGCAGTTGCCGTCGGTACGCGCGCCAGGGCAATGGATTTGCTCAGCGTAGGAGAGAAACTACCACTGGTGATCTCTCCTTCGCCAATATTGGCGATACGAACCACCTGGTGAGCGCGTAGAACCCCGCGTTCTTCCAGCACCAGCCCGACCAGTTTCCACTGCACACCGGCGGCTTTTTCCGCCTCCAGCGCGGCGCGGCCGATGAAATTACGCTGCGCAGGCTCCCAGGCGATGCTCCAGGCCATGTTCGACGCCAGGGGCGAAACATCCTGGTGGATGTCCTGGCCGTAAAGGTTCATCCCAGCTTCCAGGCGCAGGGTATCGCGGGCGCCAAGGCCGATGGGTGAAATGCCCGCGCCCACCAAGTCGTTGAAAAAGCCCGGTGCCTGGTCGGCAGGCAGGACAATCTCCAGGCCGTCTTCGCCGGTGTAACCCGTGCGCGCGATGAACCAATCGCCATCGGCCTGGCCCTCAAAGGGTTTGAGCTGGTGGATCAGGGTGCCGCGAGACTGGGTGACCAGCTCGGCAATCTTTTGCCGGGCGTGGGGGCCCTGAATGGCGAGCATGGCCAATTCAGGCCGTTCATGCAGTTGCACCTGATAGTTACCCAACTGCGCGTGCATCCAGGCCATGTCCTGGTCACGGGTGGCGGCATTGACCACCAGCCGATAGGCGGACTCGGTTCGGTAGACAATCATGTCGTCCACCACACCGCCCTTTTCATTGAGCATGGCGCTGTACAACGCACGGCCGCAGCCATGCAGACGTTCGACATCATTGGCCAGCAGGTGCTGGAGCCATTCCTTGGCCTGGGGGCCGGTGACATCGATCACGGTCATATGAGATACATCGAACACCCCGCAGTCGCGTCGCACCTGATGGTGTTCTTCAACTTGCGAGCCATAGTGCAGAGGCATATCCCAACCGCCAAAATCGACCATTTTCGCGCCGAGGGCGAGATGCAGGTCATACAGAGGCGTACGCTGTCCCATGGGTTTCTCCTTCCGGGCGTGGCGAAGGTGCGCAGCGTTGCCGTTCGTGCCGGACACCTTGAATTACAAGGCCTGCAGCCACGCCCAGCGACTCGATCCGAAAGACGGACCGCACCGAATGCCGCGCATTGTAGCCGCAAGCCGTAGGACTGGCACCTAACCGATTTGCCGAGCCGAGCGTCGGATCAGCCCGATTACCGGCAAGAGCCCCACCAGAACCAGGCTCAACGCGGGCAAAGAAGCCCGCGCCCACTCGCCTTCGCTGGTCATTTCAAAGATCCGCACCGCCAGCGTGTCCCAGCCGAATGGGCGCATCAGTAGGGTAGCGGGCATTTCCTTGAGTACGTCGACGAACACCAGCAGCGCTGCGCTCAAGGTCCCCGGCAGCAGCAACGGCAGATACACTTTGCAAAACAGTCGTGGGCCACTCACACCCAGACTGCGTGCAGCCTCTGGCAAGGACGGTCGGATGCGCGCCAGGCTGTTTTCCAACGGCCCGTAGGCCACCGCCAGGAATCGCACCAGATACGCCAGCACCAACGCCGACAGGCTGCCCAACAACAACGGTTTGCCCGCCCCGCCGAGCCAGCCGGACAGCGGCACCACCAGTTCACGGTCCAGGTAGCTGAACGCCAACATGATCGACACCGCCAGCACCGACCCCGGCAAGGCATAGCCGACATTGGCCAGGCTGATGCCGGAGCGGATTGCCCGCGTTGGCGCCAGGCGGTTGGCAAAGGCCAGCACCAGCGCCACGCTCACGGTGATCAAGGCGGCGATGCCACCCAGGTACAGAGTGTGGATGATCAGGCCGGAGTAACGCTCATCCAGATCGAAGCGGCCGCGCTGCCAGAACCAGGCGACCAGTTGCAGCATCGGAATGACAAAGGCACAGGCGAACACCAGCCCGCACCAGCCACTGGCGGCGGCCGCCTTGAACCCGCGCAACTGATACAGCGCCTTGCCCCGTGGTCGTTCGTTACTTGGTCGGCTCGCACCACGGGCGCGGCGCTCACCGTACAGCACCAGCATCACCACCAGCAGCAAGAGGCTGGCTAATTGGGCGGCGCTGGACAGGCTGAAAAAGCCGTACCACGTCTTGTAGATGGCGGTGGTGAACGTGTCGAAGTTGAACACCGAGACCGCGCCGAAATCCGCCAGGGTTTCCATCAATGCCAAGGCCACCCCGGCGCCAATCGCTGGCCGCGCCATGGGCAGGGCCACGTGCCAGAACGCTCGCCATGGCGATTGCCCCAGCACCCGCGCCGCTTCCATCAGGCCTTTGCCCTGGGCCAGGAATGCAGTGCGCGCCAGCAAGTAGACGTAGGGGTAAAACACCAGCACCAGCACGATAATCACGCCACTGGTAGAGCGCACCCGTGGCAGCCTCAAGCCGGTGCCGAACCATTCACGCAGCAGGGTTTGCACGGGGCCGGAGAAGTCCAGCAGGCCCACAAACACAAATGCCAGCACATACGCAGGAATGGCAAAGGGCAGCATCAGCGCCCAGTCGAGCCAACGTCGGCCGGGGAATTCGCAGAGGCTGGTCAGCCAGGCCAGGCTGACCCCCAACACCGTCACGCCCACGCCGACACCCAGCACCAGGGTCAGGGTGTTGGCCAGCAGGCGCGGCATCTGGGTTTCCCAGAGGTGGGACCAGATCTGGTTGTCGATGCTTTGCCAGGACAGCAACAGCACGCTCAACGGCAGCAGCACCAGGGCGGCGACGGTGAAGACCGGCAGGTACCAGCGGCGTTGGGCGGGGTGGGCCAAGGAAAAGCTCTCTGGAAATGATGATTTTGAATTCACCACGAACAATGTGGGAGCGGGCTTGCTCGCGAAAGCGGTGTATCAGTCACAGATGTATCGACTGACACGGCGCTTTCGCGAGCAAGCCCGCTCCCACATTTAGATCTGCGGTGTCCTGCAGATTGTACTTAGTTCCAGCCAGCCCGATCCATCAACCGGATCGCCTCGGCCTGGCGCTTGCCCGCCACTTCCACCGGCAAGGTGTCCGCCACGAACTTGCCCCAGGTCGCCACTTCGGCCGACGGCGGTACCGCTGGATTGGCCGGGAATTCCTGGTTCACGTCGGCAAAGATCTTCTGCGCCTCAGGCGTGGTCATCCACTCCACCAGCGCCTTGGCCGCTTCCGGGTGCGGCGCGTGCTGGGTCAGGCCGATGCCCGACAGGTTCACATGCACGCCACGGTCACCCTGGTTCGGCCAGAACAGTTTCACGGCCAGGTCCGGTTTCTGCTTGTGCAGGCGACCGTAGTAGTAGGTGTTGACGATCCCCACGTCGCACTGCCCAGCGTTGATGGCTTCGAGCACGGCGATGTCATCCGAGAACACGTCGGTGGAGAGGTTGTTGACCCAACCTTTGACGATCTCTTCGGTTTTAGCCGCACCGTGGGTCTCGATCAAGGTGGCGGTCAGCGACTGGTTGTAGACTTTTTTCGCCGTGCGCAGGCACAAGCGGCCTTCCCACTGTTTGTCAGCCAGGGCTTCGTAAGTGGTGAGGTCACCCGGTTTTACCCGGTCGGTGGAATAGGCGATGGTCCGCGCGCGCAGGCTCAGGCCGGTCCAGGTGTGTTTGGAAGAACGGTATTGCAGGGGGATGTTCTTGTCGATCACCGGGGAGGTGAACGGTTGCAGGATGCCCATTTGCTCAGCCTGCCAGAGGTTGCCGGCATCGACGGTGAGCAGCAGGTCGGCGGTGGCGTTTTCGCCCTCGGCCTTGATGCGCTGCATCAGCGGGGCTTCCTTATCGGTGATGAACTTCACCTGCACGCCGGTTTTTTTGGTGTAGGCATCGAACACCGGCTTGATCAGTTCGTCGATGCGCGAGGAGTAGACCACCACTTCGTCGGCGGCCTGCACGGTGGTGCTGCCGATCAGGGTAAGTGCCAGAGCAGTCAGGAGGCGCTTGGGTGCCAACATGGGGTCAGTCTCTCATTTGCAAAAAGAGGGCAAATGATAAGGACTGGCATTTAGTGGCGCTTGGTGGAGGCGTTACCAGATGTTGCATGGCCGGGATTTGCAGTGCGGCTTATGGCCTCATCCCGGGCAAGCCCGGCTCCCACAGGGATCGTATTCAATGTCAGGGCTTGGCCAGCTCCGGCAGATCCCCGCTCAGCCCGAGCGCCTGGCGCACAAACACTGCCTTGGCTTCGGGCATTTGGTCGACCATCTTCAATCCGGCATTACGCAACCAGCGCAGCGGCAGTTGATCGGCCTGGAACAGTCGCTCAAACCCTTCCATTGCCGCCATCAATGCCAGGTTGTGCGGCATGCGTCGACGCTCATAGCGGCTCAACACCTTCACATCGGCCAGGCGCTCGCCGCGCTCGGTTGCCGACAACAAGACCTCAGCCAATGTCGCTGCATCCAGAAAACCCAGGTTCACACCCTGCCCCGCCAAGGGATGGATGACGTGAGCCGCGTCGCCAATCAACGCCAGGCCTTCGGCCACATAGCGCTTGGCATGGCGCTGGCGCAGTGGCACGCAGACGCGTGGGTCGGCGCTCAGCACCGTACCGAGCCGCCCTTCAAAGGCGCGCTCCAGTTCACGGCGAAAGCTTTCATCATCCAATGCCATCAAGCGTTCAGACTCGGCCGGCGTGGTCGACCAGACGATCGAACACCAATCCTCCTGCCCATCCCGCACCAGCGGCAAAAACGCCAGCGGGCCGGTGTCGGTAAACCGTTGCCATGCCGTGCGCTGGTGCGGCTGGCTGCTGCGCACGCTGGTGACGATGGCGTTATGCAGGTAATCCCATTCGCGGGTCGCGGTGCCGGTCAGGCGGCGCACGGCGGAGTTGGCGCCATCGGCGGCCACTACCAGCGGCGCGCGCAGCTTGCGGCCATCGGCCAAGGTCAGCAGCCACTCATCGCCAGAGCGGCGCATCTGTTCCAGGCGTGCACTGGCCAGCAGGCCCAGGTCGCAGTCGTGCAAGCGGTCGAGCAAGGCATCCTGAACCACGCGGTTCTCGACGATGTGCCCGAGCACGTCGGCATGCACACTGGCCGCCGAGAAATGGACCTGCCCGGTGCCGCTGCCGTCCCACACCTGCATCTCGCCGTAGGGGCTGGCGCGCCGCGACACGATGCCGTCCCACACGCCCAGGCGTTCGAGGATGCGCTGGCTGGCAGCCGACAAGGCGCTCACCCGGGGCTCGAAGGCCGCGTCACGGTCGAACGGCTTGACACTCAACGGGCTGCCATCAAGCAGCAGCACCTGCAGGCCACTGCCTTGCAACGCCAGCGCCAGGGCGCTTCCGACCATTCCGGCCCCGACAATCAGCACATCTGCGCGCATGTCCATGCTTTAAGCCTGTCTCACTGGCGGCTTGCGCCGCACGTAAAGGGTTTTGTCGACCCGCGCCACCAGGGTGCCGGAGCCGTCATGAATCTGCACCTTGAGGTGGGGCAGGTACTTCTCGCCACCTTCGGTGTGTCGACGGATCTCGTCCAGCAAGGCCTCGTCGATGGAAAATTCGGCATATACCGGGCCTTTGCCGGGCGAAACGAAGTCGATACTCGCGGCCTTGTCCCACACGATGTAGTCGCGGCCCAGGTTCTCCATCAGCATCAGCATGTAGAACGGGTCAACCATCGAATACAAGCTGCCGCCGAATTGCGTGCCGACATAGTTACGGTTGTACCAGCCCAGGCCCATGCGCACTTTGACGTGACGAAAATCGGCGCTCATGTGCCGTACGCTGACCCCCGCGCCCAGATACGGTGGGTACAGGGTCATGATCCAACGCAACAACCGTGCCTTGCCCAGGCGCTCGATCAACCACTTACGCATCGGGACGCGTGCCCAGGCCCATGGCCTGACGGGCGAACCAGCGCTTGGCCGGCGGCAGCAGGTCCAGGCCCAGCAGGCCCATGTTGCGGCCCAGGGCGACCAGCGGTTGGGCGCTGCCAAACAGGCGCGTCACTTGGTCGGAAAAGCCCACGGTGAGTTTCTGGTCCAGGCGCTGGCGCTCGCGATAGCCTTGCAAGGTTGCCAAGTCTCCCGGCACTTGCGGCCCGGCCAGCAAGGCCTCGGCCAAGGCGTTCGCATCACGCAGGGACAGGTTGAAGCCCTGCCCGGCAATCGGATGCAGGCTGTGGGCGGCGTTGCCGAGGACCGCCAGGTGGGAACGCACTTGTTCCTCGGCTTCCACCAGTGTCAGTGGATACAGGTGACGCGCCCCAACCTGCTTGAGGGTGCCCAGGCGATAGCCGAACACGCCCTGCAATTCACTCAAGAAGCTGCGTTCGTCGAGACTGGCCAGGCGCTGCGCGTCCATGCCGAGGCGAGTCCAGACCAGCGCGCAGCGGTTGTCCGGCAATGGCAGCAGGGCCATCGGGCCTTCATCGGTGAAGCGTTCAAAGGCTTCGCCGTTATGGGATTCACTCGGGGTGATGTTGGCGATCAGCGCGCTCTGGTTGTACGGGCGGGTTTTCACACCGATGCCTAGCTGTTCGCGCAACCCGGAGCGGCCACCATCGGCCAATACGGCGAGGTCGCACTCCAGCACGGTTTCATCGTTGAGGGTCAGGCGGTACCCATCGGGCAGCGGCTCCATGCGCGTGACTTCCGCCGGGCAACGCCAGCTGACCACGTCTTTGTCCAGGCCTTGCCACAGGCATTGGCCCAGCCAGGCGTTTTCCACCACGTAACCGAGGGCCGGCACGCCCTCCTCCATGGCAGACAAACGTGCGGTGGAGAACCTTCCACGGTCCGACACGTGGATCTGCTTGATCGGCTCGGCACGCCGGGAAATGTCCTGCCACAGGCCCAGGCGCTGATAGATCTGCCGAGCGCCGAAGGACAGCGCTGAAGAGCGCGCATCGTAACTCGGTTGGTAGCTGTCGCCCGGCGCGAAAGGTTCGATCAGCACGATCTTCCAGCCACGCGCCTTGGCCCCGGCCTGCAACGCCAGCGCCAGGCTGGCGCCCACCAGGCCGCCGCCGATAATCGCCAGATTGACCCGGCTCATCGGGCAGCCGCCATCAGCGCTTCGATGTCGGCGACGGTCTTGGGCACGCCGCCGGTCAGGATTTCACAGCCTTGCTTGGTCACTACCACGTCGTCCTCGATGCGCACGCCAATGCCACGCCATTTCTTTGCCACAGTCTGGTTGTCCGGCGAAATGTAGATCCCCGGCTCCACGGTCAATGCCATGCCGACCTCCAGCACACGCCATTCGCCGCCCACTTTGTACTCGCCCACGTCATGCACATCCATGCCCAACCAGTGCCCTGCGCGGTGCATGTAGAAGGCACGGTAGGCTTCACTGGCGATCAGTTCGTCGACTTCACCCTGGAGCAGCCCCAGCTCGACCAGCCCGGAGGTAATCACACGCACCGTCGCTTCATGCGCCTGGTTCCAATGTTTGTTCGGCGCGATCTCGGCAAAGGCGGCTTCCTGGGAGGCCAGCACTATCTCGTAGATCGCCTTCTGTTCCGGCGAAAACTTGCCATTCACAGGCCAGGTACGGGTGATGTCGCTGGCATAGCAGTCGATTTCGCAACCGGCGTCGATCAGCACCAGGTCGCCGTCCTTGAGCACCGCGTCATTCTGCTGGTAATGCAGGATGCAGCTGTTGCGCCCGGCAGCGACGATGGAGCCATAGGCCGGCATCTTCGCGCCGCCCTTGCGAAACTCGTAATCCAGCTCGGCTTCCAGGCTGAATTCGTGCAACCCGGCGCGGCTGGCCTGCATCGCCTTCACGTGGGCGGCGCAGGAGATTCGCGCAGCCTCGCGCATCACCTTCACTTCTGCCGCCGATTTATACAGGCGCATGTCGTGGAGCAGATGATCCAGGGCAACGAATTCGTTCGGCGGCTGGGCGCCCAGGTGCGCCTTAGAGCGGATCACGTTGATCCACTCCATCAGGTGTCGGTCGAATTCAGCGTTGCTGCCCATCGCCGAATACACCCGGTCGCGGCCTTCAATGAGGCCGGGCAGGATGTCGTCGATATCGGTGATGGGGAAGGCATCGTCGGCGCCAAAGTCACGGATCGCGCCTTCGGTACCGGCGCGCAGGCCATCCCACAGTTCGCGTTCGGCATTGCGCTCGCGGCAAAACAGCACGTACTCGCCGTGCTGGCGACCGGGCATCAGCACGATCACCGCTTCCGGCTCGGGGAAGCCGCTCAGGTACTGGAAGTCACTGTCCTGACGGTACACATGTTCGACATCGCGGTTGCGGATCGCCACGGCGGCGGCCGGCAGGATCGCGATGCTATTGGGTTCCATCTGCGCCATGAGCGCCTTGCGGCGTCGGGTGTATTCCGCTCGGGGGATATGGATCATGGGCAGATGGGCTTCCTTTCTTAGTGCAGCGACGGCTTGGGTGCAGCAGGCTCAGCGGACTTCCTGGTCTCGGTGAACAGCAGCAGCGGCGCGACGCGCAGGTATTCCATCACTTCCATGTAGTCGCTTTCGCCGTCCTCGGACTCTTCCAGGGCATCTTGCACCTGGGAGATAGCGGCCAGATCCTGCAGCACTTCCTGGGCATCGGTGCTCAGGTCCAGGCCGCCGGCGTTGACGCCGAAACCGTGGAGGAAACCCTGGCACCATTGGCCCAGGGCGGCAGCGCGCTCGGTGAGCGGCGCGTCGTCGGTCGGCAGCAGCAGGACCACGGTGACGTCATCACCGGTCAACTCGCCCTTGACCATCTCTTGCAGGCCGATCAGTGCGTTACGCACGTTCTCGGTCGGTTCGGTTTCCAGCAGCTCGGCCACGTCGGCCAGCCAGTTGTCGGCATCAAAGCCAACGCCAGTGCAGCTGCGACCCAACAGCACGCCGTGCAGTTCGGCAGGCGAGCAAGGGTGGCCGCTGGTGCTCAGCAGTTTGGAAAAAGCATCGTACGGGGAGTTCTGAATGGGCATGGTGAGCTAGGCGCCAGACGGCGCAATGTCTAGAATGGAGCGCTGTATCCTAGCACCGGCAGACGTACCAAGACTATCAAGGGCGTCAGATCGTTTATCCTGCAGTTGCCATTCATC
This sequence comes from Pseudomonas pergaminensis, assembly GCF_024112395.2. NCBI lineage: Bacteria > Pseudomonadati > Pseudomonadota > Gammaproteobacteria > Pseudomonadales > Pseudomonadaceae > Pseudomonas > Pseudomonas pergaminensis. The sequence goes on from NZ_CP078013.2 coordinate 6,319,510, forward strand.
AGACAAATCCAGTGGAACCCAATGGAAGACACCGACCTGCAAGCGCTGATGGCCAGACTCGAACTGCTAATTACTCGGGTCGAGCAACTTAAGAGTCAAAACGGACTCCTATTAGCTCAGGAAAAGACCTGGCGCGAGGAACGCGCTCACCTCATTGAAAAAAACGAAATCGCCCGGCGTAAGGTCGAATCGATGATTTCGCGCCTGAAGGCCCTGGAGCAAGACTCATGAGTTCAAGCAATAGCGTCACCGTGCAGATCCTCGATAAAGAGTATTCGATCATCTGCCCCCAGGAAGAGCGCAACAACCTGGTGAGCGCCGCCCGCTACCTGGATGGCAAGATGCGTGAGATCCGCAGCAGCGGCAAAGTGATTGGCGCCGATCGCATCGCCGTGATGGCCGCCCTGAACATTACCCACGATTTACTGCATAAGCAGGAACGCCCCGACGTGCAGGCCAGCGGCTCGACGCGTGAGCAGGTGCGTGACCTGCTGGAACGAGTCGATCTGGTGCTTTCCAGCGATTCAGACGCACCCAAGGGCTGATTGCCGCGACTGTTTGAGGTATACTCGCCCCACTCCCTGGCGTGTTTGCCAGTCGGCGATGTCCCTGAGCCGATTCGCACTACCCTGGAAGTTGCACGTTGGGCTGGTGTGCATGTCCGCTAGACGGAAAGCCTTAAAGCCTACTGCATCTTCCACCTTGAACTTTCGGGTTCAAGGGCTAAGTCGACAGCGGCTCTGTCGGGGAGCCTGAATTCCCAAACTCAATGCCAGTCCTCGGACTGGCATTGTTTTATGAGCCGAAAACCATGACCGAACCTGCGCCGCTTTCCCGTCCGCAACTTCGACGCATGTTGCGCAAAGCCCGCCGCGCCCTCACGCCGAGCGAGCAACGCCAGGCCGCCCACGGCCTGTATCGGCAACTGGCACAGCATCCGCTGTTTCGCCGGGCCAAACATATCTCTTTGTATCTACCGACGGACGGTGAAATCGATCCGCGCCTGCTGCTGCGCGCCGCCCAGCGCCGGGGCAAGGCCACCTACCTGCCGGTGCTCAGCGCGTGGCCGCGGACCAAGATGGTGTTCCAGCGCGTAAGGCCTGGGGAAAAGCTGCTGCCCAATCGCTTTCGCATCCTGGAGCCACGGGTGAATATCAGCCGCCAACGCAAAGTCTGGGCGCTGGACCTGGTGTTGCTGCCGCTGGTGGGGTTCGATGATGCGGGAGGGCGCTTGGGCATGGGCGGCGGGTTCTACGACCGCAGCCTGGCCTACCTCGCGCGGCGACAGAGGTGGCGCAAGCCGACGCTGCTGGGCCTGGCCCATGAATGTCAGAAGGTCGAACGGTTGGCACAGGCAAGCTGGGATGTGCCGCTGGCGGGCACCGTCACCGATAAGCATTGGTATATTGCGAAGACGCCACTGGAGTCAGCGGCGCCTTGAAGAAGGGTCAGCGCTTGAACGGTTGTTGCTGCTGCTGAGCCAGTTCAACGGGAGCATCGGTCTTGTTCGACCACAAGCTTTGGGCATACCCGGTGGTCACGACGCCCAGACCAAACAAAATCACCAAAATCCATAGTAAATCCGGTTTACGTTGCATCGATTGCCCCCCTTCAGGCACCTCGTACACGATGACAACAACGTTCCAAAGTAGTCCGTTGCAGCTGCGCCAAGCTTTAAAAGCCGGCATTCTGCGGTAACGTGAACCAACACGCAAACCTTGGCGCCAACCGACTGTCGGTTTGTCATCAAATTGCCTGACAACTTGCCCACGCCCTTTTTCAGGAGCCCAAAAATGGCCTATTGGCTGATGAAATCCGAGCCCGACGAACTCTCTATCAAAGGCCTGGAAAAGCTCGGCGAAGCCCGTTGGGACGGGGTGCGCAACTACCAGGCACGCAATTTCCTGCGTGCGATGGCGGTGGGTGACACGTTTTTCTTCTATCACTCCAGTTGCCCGGAGCCGGGTATTGCCGGCATCGGCAAAATCGTCGAGGCGGCCTACCCGGACCCTACCGCGCTCGAACCAGAAAGCCATTACTTCGACGCCAAGGCCACTCCGGAGAAAAACCCGTGGAGTGCGATCAATGTGGCGCACGTGCAGACCTTCCCCAAGGTGCTCGGCCTTGGCTACCTGAAGCAGCAGACTGCCCTTGCCGAGCTGCCCCTGGTGCAAAAAGGCAGCCGGCTATCGGTGATGGCCGTCACGCCAGAGCAATGGGCTGCCGTGCTCAATTTGCTTTAACTGACCGGTATCAAGGCCCCGCCGGGGTAAACCGTTCAAACTAGGACGCTAATGCCGCAGGAAGCAGCCATGTCAACGAATCACCACACCTCCCGCCTTTTCGCCATCGCACTCATTGCCCTGTTGCTGGGTGCCGGTGGCTTCGGTTACTGGCGTTCCACCCAGGACCGCCTGCCCGAAGGCCTGAGCATGGGAAATGGCCGCCTGGAATCCACCGAAGTGCAGATCGCCGCCAAGATCCCCGGGCGCCTGGCCGACGTGCGTGTGGACGAAGGCGACAAGGTGCTCAAGGGCCAACTGCTCGCACGCATGGACACCCGCACCCTTGAAGCCCAGCGCGCCCAGGCCGAAGCCGAAGTGCTGCGTGCCAAGGAAAACTTCGCCGCCGCCGAAGCCAACGTGCAACTGCGCCAGAGCGAACAACTGTTGGCCAACCAGGAACTCAAGCGCACCCAGGAGCTGTACAAGCGTGGCTTCGCCAGCAGCCAACTGATTGATCAGCAGCAGGCACGGCAAAATACCGGCAATGCCGCTGTGATTGCCGCGCAAGCCCAGGTCAACTCCGTGAAGGCCGCCATCGGCGCCGCCGAGGCCCAAGTGGCCCAGCTCACCAGCGAGATCGATGACAGCAGCCTGCGCGCGCCCATCGACGGCATTATCCAGCTACGCCTGGCCGAGCCGGGTGAAGTGCTGGGCGCGGGCGGCCGTGTACTGCTGTTGATCGATCCCAATGATCAATACATGAACCTCTACCTGCCGGCCTCTGTAACCGGCCGCCTGACCGTCGGCAGCGATGCGCGCATCCTGCTCGACGCCTTGCCCGACCAGCCACTGCCGGCCAAGATCAGCTTTGTCGCGGCCAAATCCCAGTTCACGCCCAAGGAAGTGGAAACCCGCGACGAACGCCAGAAACTGGTGTTCCGCGTCAAACTGCGCCTGACCCAACCCAGCGCCGTGCCCCAGGCCAAGCCCGGCATGCCCGGCGCAGGCTATGTGCGCACGGCTGACATTGACTGGCCGGCCAACCTGCAATGACCGCCCTGGCGCTGCAGGCCACGGGGATCAACCACCGCTACGGCAAGCAGCAGGCCCTGGTCGACATCGGCTTCAGCTTGCCGGCCGGTACACGCTGCGGCTTGATTGGCCCGGATGGCGCGGGCAAGTCGAGCCTGTTGGGTTTGATTGCCGGGGTCAAAAAGCTCCAGGACGGCCAGTTGCAGGTGCTCGGCGGCGCCATCGATGACCGCCGCCACCGCAACAGCCTGTACCCGCGCATTGCCTTTATGCCCCAGGGGTTGGGCGGCAACCTGTACCCCGAGCTGTCCATCAGCGAAAACATCCGTTTCTTTGCCACCCTGTTCGGCCTGTCAAAAGCCGATTGCGACCAGCGCATGCACAACCTGTTGCTGGCCACCGACCTCGCACGTTTTGCCAATCGCCCGGCCGGCAAGCTGTCCGGGGGGATGAAGCAGAAGCTTGGCCTGTGCTGTGCGCTGATCCACGACCCGGACCTGTTGATCCTCGACGAGCCCACCACCGGCGTTGACCCGCTGTCACGCCGGCGTTTCTGGGAGCTGGTCGACAGCGTACGCAGTGAGCGCACGCAACTGACGCTGCTGGTGGCCACGGCCTACATGGAAGAAGCCGAGCAGTTCGAACACTGCCTGATGCTCGATCGCGGCAAGCTGATCGCGGACGGCTTGAGCAGTGAACTGGCGGGCGCGACCTCCAGCGGCAAATTAGACGAGGCGTTTACCCACTTCCAGGGCGACAGCGCCCACGACAACCAACCGCTGGTGATCCCGCCCCGAGAAAGCGCCACCACTGATATCGCCATCGAAGCCCATGACCTGACCCTGCGGTTTGGCGATTTCACGGCGGTGAACAAGGTCAGCTTCGCCATTGGCCGAGGCGAGATCTTCGGCTTCCTCGGCTCCAACGGCTGCGGCAAGACCACCACCATGAAGGTGCTCACCGGGCTGATGCCGGCCACGGAGGGCAGTGCGAAGCTGCTGGGCAACCCGGTGAATGCCAAGGACCTGGCCACCCGTAAGCGCGTGGGCTTCATGTCGCAAAGCTTCTCGTTGTATGGCGAACTCAGCGTGCGCCAGAACCTGGTGCTGCATGCGCAATTGTTCGACTTACCCAAGGCCGACAGCGGTCCGCGCATTGATGAGCTGATCCAGCGTTTCGACCTCGGTGACGTGGCCGAACAACCGTCCGGCGAGCTGCCGCTCGGCTTGCGTCAGCGTTTGTCATTGGCGGTGGCGGTGCTGCATCGCCCGGAAGTGCTGATCCTCGACGAACCTACGTCGGGCGTCGACCCGGCCGCGCGGGATGACTTCTGGCGGTTGCTGATCGAGCTGTCCCGCGAACAAGGCGTGACGATTTTCCTGTCCACGCACTTTATGAACGAAGCCCAGCGCTGCGACCGCATTTCCCTGATGCACGCGGGCAAGGTGCTCGCCTGCGATACGCCAGACGCGCTGCAGCGGCAATTCCACGGCGACACCCTGGAAGCGGCGTTCGTCACCTGCCTGGAGCAGGCCCAGGGCGAAGCCGAACCCACCGCACCCGCCAACACCGTCAGCGAAGCCAGCGCGGCGCCTGTGAGCAAACGCGGTTTCAGCCTGGCCCGCCTATTAGCCGTGGCCAGCCGCGAAGGCAAAGAGCTGCTGCGCGACAAGGTGCGCATGGCCTTCGCGCTGCTGGGTGCGATGTTCATGATGGTGATCTTCGGCTACGGCATTTCCCTGGATGTGGAAAACCTCGCCTTCGCGGTCTACGACCAAGACCAGACACCCCAAAGCCGCGCCTACCTGGAGGCCTTTCGCAGCTCCCGCTATTTCGCCGAGCAGTCGCCCATCCAGGACTCGAATGAACTGCACCGGCGCCTGCAACGTTCGGAAATCAAATTGGCCCTGGAGATCCCGCCCGGTTTTGGCCGTGATCTGTACGCCGGGCGCCAACCCACAGTGGCTGCGTGGCTCGATGGCGGCATGCCATTTCGTGCGGAAACGAGCCGCAACTACGTCGAGGCCGTGCACCAGGGCAACCTGGCACAACTGGCCGAGCTGAGCAGCCTACCCCGCGGCAACCCGGCGGCCGCCAGACTGGAAACACGCTTTCGCTACAACCAAGACGTGGTCAGCGTGAACGCCATCGGCCCTGGGGTGATGGCGCTGATCCTGGCGTTTATCCCGGCGATGCTCACCGCCCTCGGCATCGTGCGCGAGAAGGAACTGGGCTCGATCACCAATTTCTACGCCACACCGCTGACCCGCCTGGAGTTCTTGCTCGGCAAACAGGCGCCCTACCTGGCCGTGAGCCTGGTCAACCTGGCAGTACTGGTGGCGATGAACCGCTGGCTATTCGGTGTGCCGTTCAAGGGCAGCATTCTCACGCTGGCGTTCGGCGGCCTGCTGTATGTGCTGGCGACCACCAGCATGGGCCTGCTGATTTCGGCATTCACCCGTACGCAGATCGCGGCGATCCTCGGCACCATGATCATCACCAGCCTGCCGACCATCCAGTTCTCCGGGCTGATTGTGCCGCGCTCGTCCCTGGAAGGCGCAGCGGCGTTGATGGGCATGCTGTTTCCGGCCGGTCACTTCCTGGATATTGCCGTGGGCACCTTCACCAAGGCCCTGGACCTGCGCCAGTTGTGGCCGCAATGCCTGGCGCTGTTCGGCTTCTTTGTCGGGTTTACCGGGCTGAGCCTGATCATGCTCAAGAAGCAGGAGGCCTGATGCATAAGTTCGCGCATATCCTGCGCCTGGGAATCAAGGAACTGACCAGCCTGCGCCACGACAGCGTGTTGCTGCTGTTTCTGTTCTACGCCTTCACCGTCGCCATCTATATGCCCGCCGCCGGTTCGGTGATCGGCGTGCACAACGCCAGCGTGGCGTTTGTCGATGAAGACCACAGTTCGCTGTCGCGCCAGATGGCAGAGGCGCTGCAGCCGCCGGAGTTCCAGCCCCCGGCACCGCTGGCGTACGACCAATTGGACAAGGTCATGGACAGCGGCAAATACACCTTCGTGATCAATGTGCCGGCGAATTTCCAGGCCGACCTGCTGGCAGGGCGCCAGCCGGGCGTGCAGGTGAATGTGGATGCCACGGCGATGAGCCAGGCGTTCATGGGCGCGGGCTACATCGGGCGGATTTTCCAGCGCGAACTGCTGACCTACAGCGGACAAGCCGATGTGGCCAGCCAGGCGCCCGCACTGCTCACCACTCGGGCGCTGTTCAACACCAACCTGGAAGGCGGCTGGTTTCTGGCGGTGATCCAGATCGTCAACAACATCACCATCCTCGCCATTATCCTCACCGGCACCGCACTGCTGCGTGAACGCGAGCACGGCACCCTCGACCACTTGCTGGTGCTGCCGCTGACTGCGCTGGAGATCATGCTGGCGAAAATCTGGAGCAACATGCTGGTGGTGGTGCTGTGCACTTGGCTGTCGCTGGAAGTGGTGGTCAAGGGTTTGCTCGGCGTGCCGCTGGCCGGGTCGCTGAGTTTGTTTCTGTTGGTGACGGCGCTGTACCTGTTTGCCAGCACCGCGCTGGGCATCTTCCTCGCCACCCTCGCCCGCTCGACGCCGCAGTTCGGCCTGCTGGCGATCCCGGTGATCATCCCGATGCTGCTGCTCTCGGGCGGCAGTACGCCACTGGACAGCATGCCCGAGTGGTTGCAGTGGGTGATGCAGGGCTCGCCGTCGACGCACTTTGTGAGTTTGAGCGCGGCGATTCTGTTCCGTGATGCGGGCGTGAGCGTGGTGTGGCCGGACTTGCTGGCGCTGGCGGGGGTTGGGTTGGTGTTCTTTGCCGTGGCACTGGCGCGGTTCAGGAAGAGCCTGGCGTCCTGAGGCGCCTGTACCGCCGTCATCGGGGGCAAGCCCCCTCCCACATTTGATCGCCTTCCAACTGTGGGAGGGGGCTTGCCCCCGATAGTCGCGTAGCGACTTATTGGATGATCAGGTTATTGAACAACAGGTCTTCCACCACCGGCTTGCCGGTCTCATCGTTCATCACTTGCTGGGTTTGCTTCAACGCTTCCTGGCGCAGTTTTTCCTTGCCTTCAACGGTGCTCATGGCCTCGTTGGTTTGCTGGGTGAACAGTGCCACCAGCTGGTTGCGGATCAATGGATCGTTGGCTTTGACCAGTGCTGCCGCCTCGGTGCCAGTCACGCGCAGGGCGATGTCGGCCTTGAACACCTTGAGTTTCGCGGTGCCGTCCAGACCATAGTTGCCCACGAACGGCGGGCTCAGGCTGATATAGCTGACCTTCGGCGCCTCGCCTTCTTTGGCTTCTTCGGCCTGGGCTGCCATCGGCAACGTCAGGGCCAGCATCAACAGGATCCACGCTTTCACAGTTCATTCCTCACATTCGGTTGCCGGGTAGCATAACGCTAGCAAGGCAGAGCACAAGCTTATGGCGGCTTATCAGGCCCGGGCATGCTCGTTGACCCACGGGCGTACCCTCCTACACTTATCGGCCACGACGCCAAAAGGAATAGTCCGATGAAAGCTGTGCTGTGCAAAGCCTTCGGCCCCGCCGAAACCCTGGTGCTGGAAGAGATCGCCAGCCCGGCGATCAAGAAGAACGAAATCCTGCTGGACGTGCATGCTGCCGGGGTCAACTTTCCGGACACGCTGATCATCGAGGGCAAGTACCAGTTCAAGCCGCCCTTCCCGTTCTCGCCGGGTGGCGAGGCGGCGGGCGTGGTCAGTGAAGTCGGGGAAAAGGTCAGCCACCTGAAAGTCGGTGACCGGGTCATGGCACTGACCGGCTGGGGCAGCTTTGCCGAGCAGGTCGCGGTGCCGGGCTATAATGTGCTGCCGATCCCACCGAGCATGGACTTCAACACCGCTGCCGCCTTCAGCATGACCTACGGCACCTCCATGCACGCGCTGAAACAACGCGCCCACCTGCAACCCGGCGAAACCCTGCTGGTCCTCGGCGCTTCCGGTGGCGTGGGCCTGGCCGCCGTGGAAATCGGCAAGGCCATGGGGGCGCGGGTGATCGCCGCCGCCAGCAGCGCCGACAAACTCGCGGTGGCCAAGGCCGCCGGCGCCGATGAGCTGATCAACTACAGCGAAGCCAGCCTGAAAGACGAGATCAAGCGCCTCACCGACGGCAACGGCGCCGATGTGATCTACGACCCGGTGGGTGGCGACCTGTTTGACCAGGCCATTCGCGCCATCGCCTGGAACGGCCGCCTGCTGGTGGTGGGGTTTGCCAGCGGGCGCATTCCTGAGCTGCCGGTAAACCTGGCGTTGCTCAAGGGCGCGGCAGTGGTTGGAGTGTTCTGGGGCTCGTTCGCCCAGCGCCAGCCGCAGGACAATGCGGCGAACTTCCAGCAATTGTTCACGTGGTACGGTGAAGGCAAGCTCAAGCCACTGGTGTCGCAGGTGTATCCGCTGGAACAAGCCGCCCAAGCGATCAACGACCTGGGGCAGCGTAAGGCGGTCGGTAAAGTGGTTGTCCAAACCCGATAACACACCTGAAATGCAATCGTTGTGGGAGCTGGCTTGCCTGCGATAGCGGTGGGCCAGCTGCTACAAATGAACCTGAGCACCGCCATCGCCGGCAAGCCGGTGCCTACAGATTTATTCACGACCACCACTTATCTATTCGCGACATGTTCATAAGAGAACATGCAATAGCGCTCATTTCCTGTGTTTGCAGATAAGAGGCGATGCTATTTTCGGTAACGAAACTGTAACATTCGCATCCGCAGTCAAAACAAGAAATTTGGAGCTCTTGAATGTTTGCTTTCTTTCGACCTGCCGCACACCAGGCGCCCCTGCCTGAAGAAAAAATAGACAGCACCTATCGACGTCTGCGCTGGCAGATCTTCGCCGGTATTTTCTTCGGTTATGCCGGGTACTACCTGCTGCGCAAGAACTTCTCCCTGGCCATGCCCTACTTGATCGACGAGGGTTACACCCGTGGCGAACTGGGCCTGGCAATGTCGGCCATCGCGATTGCCTACGGCCTGTCCAAGTTCCTCATGGGCCTGGTGTCCGACCGCTCCAACCCCCGCTACTTCCTGCCCTTCGGCCTGCTGGTTTCGGCCGGTGTGATGTTCATTTTCGGTTTCGCACCTTGGGCGACGTCCAGCGTGACCATGATGTTCATTTTGCTGTTCATCAACGGCTGGGCCCAGGGCATGGGCTGGCCGCCGAGCGGACGCACCATGGTGCACTGGTGGTCGCAGAAGGAACGCGGCGGCGTGGTGTCGGTGTGGAACGTGGCCCACAACGTCGGCGGCGGCCTGATCGGCCCGCTGTTCCTGCTCGGCATGGCCTGGTTCAACGACTGGCATGCCGCGTTCTACGTACCGGCCACCGTGGCCTTGCTGGTGGCGGCGTTTGCCTTCATCACCATGCGCGACACCCCGCAATCGGTGGGCCTGCCCCCGATCGAGCAGTACAAGAACGACTACCCGGAAGGCTACGACGCCAGCCACGAAGACGAATTCAGCGCCAAGGAAATCTTCGTCAAGTACGTGCTGCGCAACAAAATGCTGTGGTACATCGCCTTCGCCAACGTGTTTGTCTACCTGCTGCGCTACGGCGTACTGGACTGGGCACCGACCTACCTGAAAGAAGCCAAGCACTTCACTGTGGATAAATCGTCGTGGGCGTACTTCTTCTATGAGTGGGCCGGTATCCCGGGCACGCTGCTGTGCGGCTGGATGTCGGACAAGATCTTCCGTGGCAACCGTGGCCTGACCGGCATCGTGTTCATGGCGCTGGTGACCGTGGCGACCCTGGTGTACTGGCTCAACCCGCCGGGCAACCCAATGATCGACATGATCGCGTTGTTCTCCATCGGCTTCCTGATCTACGGCCCGGTGATGCTGATCGGCCTGCAGGCGCTGGAGTTGGCTCCGAAGAAAGCTGCGGGTACGGCTGCGGGCTTTACCGGCCTGTTCGGTTACCTGGGTGGTTCGGTGGCGGCCAGTGCGGCCATGGGCTACACCGTGGACCATTTCGGCTGGGACGGTGGTTTCGTGCTGCTGATCGGTGCGTGCCTGCTGGCGATCGCCTTCCTGATCCCGACGCTGTGGCACACCAACAGCGTCAGCTCGGCGCGTTAACCGCCCGGGCAATCCTTTGCACAGCGCTTGAGCCGCGCCTCCAGATTCTTGTCTGGCATGGCGTGGCTACGCAGGGCGTTGACGGTCTGCTCGACATAATCGCGAGTGGTGCCGTAACGCCCGCAAGCGCTTTGCAGCACATGGTTCAGCACAATGTCGGGCAAGTTACCGGCGTAGCTGGGCAAGTGCCGCTCCAAGACAAACCCCAACGCCTGCACGGTAGTGCCATCTTCCAGGCGGCAGCTGAGCCAGTGTGGCCGGTAGGAAGGGTAAGGCATCTCGCGTTGCCATAAAGCGTAAAGCGAGGCCTCCAGTTGATCCTCCGGCAAGCGGTAGGCGAACCCGCTGCAAGAGCCACCGCGATCCAGGCCAAAGACCAACCCTGGCAACTCCGGCGTACCCCGATGCTCGTGGGACCACAGGTACAGGCCCCGGTGATAACCGTGAACCCGTGCCCGCCGCCTCTCGGTCGACGAGCATTCAGGGCGCCAGATCAGCGAACCATAAGCGAAAAGCCAGACCGGCCCACCCTTATGCTGGGCCATGGTGGCCTGCATCGAGCTCATCAACTGTTCGTGAGTGAGTTGCGGCCCAAGATCGAGCCGCGGAGGGTAAGCCAATTGCAAAAGATCGGATTCAATAACGGTCATGGCGGATCGCTTAGGTCTCCTGTGCTTTACCAGTTATAGGCAACTTTACCGTAATAGAACGCGCCGCTGTAACCGTACGGCGAAAAAGTGCTATAGGCCAAATTGCCACCACTGCTGGCGAAGGCATTGACCTTCTCCGGGTATTTATCGGTGACGTTGTCGCCGCCGAGGGTGAAGGTCCAATTCTTCAACTTGTAGTCCGCCGACAAGTCCAACACCCACGCAGCTTTGAAGGTCTGGTCGTTGACCTTGGTTGCCTGGTAGCTGGTGAATTCACCATAGCGCACCAGGTTGCTGTGCAGCGCCCAATTGCCAAACGTGAAGTCGTTACCCAGGCTCAGCTTGTGCTCGGGCGTGGTATCGCCCAGCAAACCGCTTTTCTCGCGACGGTCCACCCGCAGCAGGTTCACACCCAGGCTGTCGAGGATCGCCGGGTTGGCTTTCACGTCGGTGACCTTGGTGTGGTTGTAGTTGTAGCCCACGGTACTGTTCCAGCGAATGCCGTTGTCGAACTGGTAGCGATAGTTGGCCACGAGGTCGACGCCATCGGTACTGGTATCGGTGGCATTGGTGAAGTAGCGGGCGCTGGTGTAGTTGATGTTGCCCACCCCGTTGGCTTGCAGGTAGGCAATCGCCGCCGGGTTGAGGTTGAGGTTTGACGACAGGCTGATGCGGTCACGGATGTCGATGCGGTACACGTCGACGGTCACGGTCAGGTCATCGGCAGGTTCCAGCACCAGGCCAAGGCTGTAGTTGCGTGACTTTTCCGCCTTGAGGTCTTCGGCGCCCAGCAAGCGAGCCACCTGACTGTTGGCCGGGAAGGTGCCCGCTTCCTGGATGGTGCTGCCGATCAACTGCGATGAGGTGTAGGCAAAATTCTGCTGGGCCAGGGACGGCGCGCGGAACCCATTGGAGATACTGCCGCGCAGGGCCACTTGTGGAGTGAAGTCGTAGCGCGCCGACAATGAGCCACTGACGTTGGAGCCAAAGTCACTGTAGTCCTCATGGCGCACGGCGGCCGAGGCACTGAGTTTCTCGGTGAAGTTGGTTTCCAGGTCCAGGTACTGAGCCCAGTTGTGCCGCGTGCTGGTGCCGGCATCGGCATCGCGGAAGCCGCCCAAGCCCGAGCTGCCGGTCTGGTAGTAGGACGCCGGCTCACCGGCTTCAATTTCATAGCCCTGGTGCAGGTATTCGCCGCCAAAGGCCACGGAAACCGGGTACGGCAGGAAGCCCACGTCGAATTCACGAGACAGGTCCAGGCTGACTTGCTTCTGGTCGTTGCTCAGGGTGCCGTTGTCGAACTTGCGCGGCGTGGCCAGACCCAGGGAGGTATTGATGGTTTCGGTGCTCAGCTCGTACTGATTCTTGCCGTAGTTGGCCGACAGGTCGTAATGCCAGTCGTAGGCCAGCAAGCCACGCAGGCCCACCACCAGCGAGGTGTCTTCCAGGTTGCCCTTGATCAGCGGCAGGTAGCCGTTGGGATTGAGCGCCGGGATGTTGTTGGAAGCGTTGCTCGCCCGGTAGAACGCCGCCGTCTCGCCGCGCCGCTTGCTGTAGCCACCAAAGGTGTAGAACTCGGCCGCATCGTTGAAGGCATATTCCGAGTTGAACTGGAACTTGCCTTCATTGGTGGCCGGCTCGCCCTGACGGAACACGCGCTGGCCGTAGGTAGTGGAGCCGATACTGGCCGGGCGGTAATCATCGCCGGCGCGGTTGGTGTAGTCATTGTCAGCGCCCTCGGCCGACAGGTTGATAAAGCCGTTGTCGCCCAACGCCAGGCCGGTATTGCCGCTGACATTACGCTGGATACCGTCGCCCTTCTTGTATTCGCCGAACTTGGAGGAGATCGAGCCGCCATGGTCGGCATGCTTGAGGATCACGTTGATCACCCCGGCAATCGCATCGGAGCCATAGCGGGCCGAGGCGCCGTCGCGCAGCACTTCGATATGGTCCACTGCCGACAGCGGAATCGCGTTCAAGTCCGCCGGGGCAGAGCCACGACCCACCGCCCCGCCAAGGTTGACGAACGCACTGGTGTGGCGACGCTTGCCATTGACCAGCACCAGCACCTGATCCGGCGACAGGCCGCGCAACTGCGCGGGGCGCACCAGTTCGGCACCATCCACCAGGCTTGGGCGTGGGAAGTTGATCGATGGAATCAGCCGCGCCAATACCGCGCCCAACTCGTCGGAGCCGGTACTGCGCAGGGTATCGCCAGAAATCACATCGATAGGCGACAGCGACGCACTGGCCGTGCGCTCTTGGGCACGGGTGCCGGTGACGATCACGGTGTCGAGCTTGGGTGCATCGGTGGCGGTCGTTTCGGCCGCGAAGACTGGATTGAAACCCACGGCGGTCAGCAAATTGGCCGACAAAATCGCCGTGTACAGCGCGTGTTGCTTGTAGCTCCCCATACCGCTCCCCTTGGATTCAAAACCCAGAACCTCGTGCTCTGGGTTCATACGATCGATCCGGCTGGCGGGCGGTGGCGGTCAGTTGTTGGTGGTTGTGAATGAGTCGGTAGTCCGTTGCGATATAGCTTAATGATATTTATGTAACAAATTAAATACCTTTAAAGCATAAGTGAATGCATAAGCAAACCCGTCCATTCGTCAGGATTGCGTGAGGCAATTTCGCTACTTTCAGCCCCGGTTCAGCCTGGGAGCGCGCCAAGCCGTCAAAATGGCGCACCGGTCACGACCCACCTAGCCGCCTACCAAACCGACTATCGAGGTCGCATCCATGAAGAAATTCCGACTGCCTGGCCTGCTGTTCCTGGCCCAGGCCACCACTGCCCTGGCGGGCGAAGCGCCAGCGACTGAAGACGACAAAGGCTTCTGGTACGCGCAGACCAGCGTCTACACCCGGCACTTCGCGCCCGATCCGGAGCACAACAACAACCAGGACCTGATCGGCCTGGAGCGCAATGAAGCCTCAGGTTTTGTGTATGGCGGGGCGACGTTTCGCAACTCGTTCCGGCAGCGCTCGTACTATGCGTATGCGGGAAAACGCTACGACATGGCCGACTATCCGGTGTATTTGAAGCTGACGGGCGGGGCGATCCAGGGTTATCGCGGCAAGTACCGCGACAAGATACCGTTGAACCGTTTCGGCGTGGCGCCGGTGATCATTCCGTCGGTGGGCACGCATTACGGGCCGGTGGCGGCGGAGTTGGTGTTGCTGGGGTTCAATGCGGCAATGGTGACGACCGGCGTACGGTTCTGACACTGACACGGCACGGTCTACTGTGGGCGCTGGCTTGCCTGCGACAGCGGTGTTGGCTGACAGCGCCGGCAAGCCGGCGCCTACAAAGGGGCTCGGCGTCAGGGACGTGGGGCGTAGGCAAACACGTCGGCGCGCATCTGGTGTGCATCCATGCCGGCGTCGACCAGTGCGTCCAGGGTGCCGTAGATCATCGCCGGTGAGCCGCTGGCGTAGACGTGCACCGACTTGAGGTCGCTGATGTCTTCGCACACCGCTTCATGCAGCAACCCGCAGCGCCCTTCCCAGCCGCACAAGTCACTGACGACTTTATGCAGGAACAGGTTGGGCAGTTGCAGCCACTGGTCCCAGTGCTCGATCTCGTAGAAGTCTTCCGGGCGACGCACGCCCCAGTACAGGTGCACCGGGTGCTTGAAGCCGGACGCGCGGCAATGTTCGATCAGGCTGTGCATCTGCGCCATGCCGGTGCCAGCAGCGATCAACACCAGCGGCCCATCCGGCAGTTCGGCCAGGTGGGTGTCGCCAAATGGCAGCTCGACGCGGGCCATCTGGTTGCGCTGCAGTTGCTCCAGCAGGCTGCGCGCGCTGTCTTCACGCACCAGCACATGCAGCTCCAGCTCGCGCCCCGCATGGGGTGCCGAGGCCAGGGAGAATGCCGACTTCTCGCCGTTCTCGCGCTCGATCATCAGGTACTGACCGGCGTGGTAACGCACCGCCTTGCCGGCCGGCGCGCGCAGGCGCACACGCCACACATCGCCACCGACCTCTACGCATTCACTCAATTGGCACGACAATTTGCGCAACGGCAACTCTCCCGGCGCCAGCACGCCATCCCACAACACCACGCAATCTTCCAGCGGCTCGGCAATGCAGGTGTAGAACTCACCATGGTCACGCACTTCCCCGGCTTGCTGCACCCGGCCCTCCACCAACAGCGCGGCGCACACATGGCAAACGCCATTGCGACAGGCCTGGGGGCATTCGTAGCCCAGGCGGCGCGCGCCTTCGAGGATTCGCTCGCCAGGGACCAGCTCCAGCACGGCGCCGGAAGGTTGCAGGGTTACACGCATCAATCTATTCCCAATTCTTTCCAGATCGCATCGACACGGGCGGTGACGGCTTCATCCTTGACGATCACCCGGCCCCACTCGCGGGTGGTTTCACCCGGCCATTTGTGGGTAGCGTCCAGGCCCATCTTCGAGCCCAGGCCCGACACCGGCGAGGCGAAGTCGAGGTAGTCGATCGGCGTGTTGTCGATCATCACCGTGTCACGCTTGGGGTCCATGCGTGTGGTGATGGCCCAGATCACGTCGTTCCAGTCGCGGGCGTTGATGTCGTCGTCGGTGACGATAACGAACTTGGTGTACATGAACTGTCGCAAAAACGACCACACACCGAGCATTACCCGCTTGGCATGGCCGGGGTACGACTTTTTCATGGTCACGATGGCCATGCGGTACGAGCAGCCTTCGGGCGGCAGGTAGAAGTCGGTGATCTCCGGGAACTGCTTCTGCAGGATCGGCACGAACACTTCATTGAGCGCCACGCCGAGAATCGCCGGCTCATCCGGTGGACGGCCAGTGTAGGTGCTGTGGTAGATCGGCTTG
This sequence comes from Pseudomonas pergaminensis, assembly GCF_024112395.2. NCBI lineage: Bacteria > Pseudomonadati > Pseudomonadota > Gammaproteobacteria > Pseudomonadales > Pseudomonadaceae > Pseudomonas > Pseudomonas pergaminensis. The sequence goes on from NZ_CP078013.2 coordinate 6,335,339, forward strand.
ATCCGATGGGTGATGCGCTCGACGGTGAACACCGGAAAGCTGTCGACTTCGTTGTAGTAGCCGGTGTGGTCGCCGTAGGGGCCTTCATCGGCCATCTCGCCCGGATGAATCACACCCTCAAGGATGATCTCGGCGGTGGCCGGCACTTGCAGGTCGTTGCCACGGCATTTCACCAGTTCGGTGCGGTTACCGCGCAGCAGGCCGGCGAAGGCGTATTCGGACAGGCTGTCAGGCACCGGGGTCACGGCACCGAGGATGGTAGCCGGGTCGGCACCCAGGGCCACGGAGACCGGGAATGGTTTGCCAGGGTGTTTCTCGCACCACTCGCGAAAATCCAGCGCGCCGCCACGGTGGCTCAGCCAGCGCATGATCACCTTGTTGCGGCCGATCACTTGCTGGCGGTAGATACCGAGGTTCTGGCGGTCCTTGTTCGGGCCTTTGGTGACGGTCAGGCCCCACGTGATCAGCGGGCCAACATCGCCGGGCCAGCAGGTCTGCACGGGCAGCATGGCGAGGTCGACATCATCGCCCTCGATGACCACCTCTTGGCACACCGCGTCCTTGACCACCTTGGGGGCCATGGCAATGATCTTGCGGAAGATCGGCAGCTTCGACCAGGCATCCTTGAGCCCCTTGGGCGGCTCGGGTTCCTTGAGGAAGGCCAGCAGCTTGCCGATCTCGCGCAGTTCGCTGACCGACTCGGCGCCCATGCCAAAGGCCACGCGCTCGGGGGTACCGAACAGGTTGCCGAGCACCGGGATATCAAAGCCGGTCGGGTTCTCGAACAGCAGCGCCGGGCCCTTGTTACGCAGGGTACGGTCGCAAATCTCAGTCATTTCCAGCACCGGGGAAATCGGCATCTGGATACGTTTCAACTCTCCGCGCTGCTCAAGTTGCTGCACGAAATCCCGAAGATCCTTGAATTTCATTAACCATGCCACCCGTAAAATAGGCGTACATCCTACCTGCTATGACGGCGGCTGGCAGCTTATCGCGGTGCATTTGGGTGCCAACGGCGCTTAAAAAGCAGGCGAAAAAAAATGGCGCCCCTGAGGGCGCCATTCTTTCGGACCTGAAACGTCGTATTACTTACGCTTCATCGACAGGAAGAACTCGTCGTTGGTCTTGGTGGTTTTCAGCTTGTCGACCAGGAACTCGATGGCAGCGACTTCATCCATCGGGTGCAGCAGCTTGCGCAGGATCCACATGCGCTGCAGTTCGTCGTCGGCAGTCAGCAACTCTTCGCGGCGGGTGCCGGAGCGGTTGATGTTGATGGCCGGGAATACGCGTTTTTCCGCGATGCGACGGTCCAGGGGCAGTTCCATGTTGCCAGTACCCTTGAACTCTTCGTAGATCACTTCGTCCATCTTCGAACCGGTTTCAACCAGTGCGGTGGCGATAATGGTCAGCGAGCCGCCTTCTTCGATGTTCCGCGCGGCGCCGAAGAAACGCTTCGGTTTCTCCAGGGCGTGTGCATCGACACCACCGGTCAGTACCTTGCCGGAGCTAGGGATCACGGTGTTGTAGGCACGGGCCAGACGGGTGATGGAGTCGAGCAGGATCACCACGTCTTTCTTGTGTTCGACCAGGCGCTTGGCCTTCTCGATCACCATTTCGGCAACCTGCACGTGGCGGGTTGGCGGCTCATCGAACGTCGAGGCAACCACTTCGCCGCGCACGGTGCGCTGCATTTCGGTCACTTCTTCCGGACGTTCATCGATCAGCAATACGATCAGGTGAACTTCAGGGTTGTTACGTGCGATGTTCGCTGCAATGTTCTGCAGCATGATGGTCTTACCGGCTTTCGGCGGTGCGACGATCAGGCCGCGCTGGCCTTTGCCGATCGGGGCGCACAGGTCGATCACACGACCGGTCAAGTCTTCGGTGGAACCGTTACCGGCTTCCATCTTCATGCGCACGGTCGGGAACAGCGGGGTCAGGTTCTCAAAGAGAATCTTGTTTTTCGCGTTCTCGGGACGATCGAAGTTGATCGTGTCGACCTTGAGCAGGGCGAAATAACGCTCGCCTTCCTTCGGAGGTCGGATTTTGCCAACGATGGTGTCACCGGTGCGCAAGTTGAAGCGACGGATCTGGCTCGGCGAGACATAGATATCGTCTGGGCCGGCAAGATAGGAGGCGTCTGCAGAGCGGAGGAAGCCGAAGCCGTCCTGGAGAATCTCCAGCACGCCATCACCGGAGATTTCCTCGCCGCTTTTCGCGTGCTTTTTCAGCAAGGAGAAAATCACGTCCTGCTTGCGCGAACGGGCCATATTTTCTATGCCCATTTCTTCGGCCAGTTGGAGCAGGTCGGTAATCGGCTTTTGCTTGAGTTCAGTCAGATTCATATAGGAATGACGTAATCATTTATGGAGGGGGGAAATTAAGCTTTTGGCTTAATGAGGCCGCGCCGCAGAGAAGGCGACAGGATCGCGTACTAATCGAAAAGGAATGCGTCGGCGACGGCTTGCAGGGGGCAGTGGAGAAACCAGTGCGGGGCCGAATGTACCACCTGAGTTTCGGAGCGTCTAGCCCTGTTTCACGAAAAAGCCCCGCTATTTGCGGGGCTTTTTTGACGACGCTTAGATGTTCGCGTCGAGGAAAGCTTGCAGCTGAGACTTCGACAGCGCGCCTACTTTGGTCGCTTCGACGTTGCCGTTCTTGAACAGCATCAGGGTCGGGATACCACGCACGCCGTGCTTGGCCGGGGTTTCCTGGTTGTCGTCGATGTTCAGCTTGGCAATGGTCAGCTTGCCTTCGTAGGTGGTCGCAATGTCGTCCAGGACTGGAGCGATCATTTTGCAAGGGCCACACCATTCAGCCCAGTAGTCAACCAGCACCGGGCCAGCAGCCTTGAGTACTTCGGCCTCAAAGGTCGCGTCGGTGACGTGCTTGATAAGATCGTTGCTCATGGATGTCTCCGGAATGTAAGCAAAAAAAACGTGGCCCATCATAGCCGCCCTTCCCCCGTTCAGGAAGCTGCCGCTGATTGAGTCTTGCTATGAAGGCGCATGAGTTTGGGTATAGCCCACCTCAGGGTGTTACGGGAGTCACAAAAGCGATGCCGGTGCGCAACGCCGCATTGCGCACGTGTTCCTGCATGGTTTTCTGCGCCGCCGCACTGGCACGCCGGGCCAGGGCGCGCAGGATCCTGCGGTGCTCCTGCCAGGTTTCCATGGCTCGCTCCGGCCGGATGAACGGTAGCTTCTGGCTCTCCAGGAACACCTCGGCACTCGCGCTGAGGATGCTCACCATCGCTTGATTACCGCTGGCGAGCAGGATGCGCTGGTGAAATTCGAAGTCCAGCCGGGCAGCGGCTTCAAAGTCGCCCGCCTTGAGCACCTTGCGCATGGCCTCGACGTTATCTTCCAGGCTGTCCAGCTCATCGATAGTCAATGTGACCGCCGCCAACCCCGCCGCGAACCCTTCCAAGGCATAACGCAGTTGGAAGATATCCAGTGGCGTGGCCTGGGCCGCAAAAGGCCAGGCAAACCCTGGCGATTCCTCCGCGGCCTGCACGAACACGCCCTTGCCGGGCTGCACACTGACCACTCCCAGCGCGCTGAGGGACGACAACGCCTCGCGCAACGACGCCCGGCTCACCCCCAACCGCACCGCCAGGTCGCGTTGCGACGGCAGTGCATCGCCCGGCCCGAAGCCTTGCTCCTTGATCAGTTTGCGGATGGCCTGCAGGGCCGCTTCCGGTACGGCTTGGGCGATGGAATTCATAAAAAACTCAAGGTTGCGGTCAACGGACCCGCTAGTTGTAAAGCTATTCGCAGCTGTCGGCAAGCCACGCCCCAAAGGGGCTCGCAGGGTTTTGTCGGCGCTCGAAAAGGGTGCGAAAAGTCCGCGAACTGTTCAGACCAGTCCGACCACCAAAACGCAATAGATCCCTGGCTTTCAGGCGTTATTGAGCGTGATGGCATGGGCTGTGCACTGAGCAAATCCAGAAAATTCCTTCGCCCTTCTCGGAGAGTTGCCATGACCAAGCGCTACAGCGCCCTGCTTACTGCCCTGTTTGCCAGCCTGATGCTGAGCCAGGCACCCGCCCAGGCCAATGGTCTGGACGACATCATTGCCCGTGGCACCCTTAAGGTTGCCGTGCCCCAGGACTTCCCGCCGTTCGGTTCGGTCGGCCCTGACATGAAGCCACGCGGCCTCGACATCGATACCGCCAAGCTGCTGGCCGACCAACTCAAGGTCAAGCTGGAACTCACCCCCGTCAACAGCACCAACCGTATTCCGTTCCTCACCACAGGCAAGGTCGACCTGGTGATCTCCAGCCTGGGCAAGAACGCCGAGCGCGAGAAAGTCATCGACTTCTCCAAGGCTTACGCGCCGTTCTACCTGGCCGTGTTCGGCCCGCCTGAAGCCGCCATCAGCAGCACCGACGACCTCAAGGGCAAGACGATCAGCGTGACCCGTGGCGCCATCGAAGACATCGAGCTGACCGCCGTTGCGCCCAAGGAAGCCACGATCAAGCGTTTCGAAGATAACAACTCGACCATCGCCGCCTACCTGGCCGGCCAGGTTGACCTGATCGCCAGCGGCAATGTGGTGATGGTCGCGATCAGCGAACGCAACCCGAAACGGGTGCCGGCGCTGAAAGTGAAGCTCAAGGATTCGCCGGTGTACGTGGGCGTGAACAAGAACGAGCCGGCGCTGCTGGAGAAGGTCAACCAGATCCTGGTCGCGGCCAAGGCCGATGGCAGCCTGGAAAAGAACGCTATGCAATGGCTGAAAGAGCCGCTGCCCGCCGATCTGTGAAGCGACGGAGCTGACTCATGGCGTATCAATTTGACTTTGTACCGGTCCTGGCCAACACCGACCTGCTGTTGCGCGGCGCGCTGTTCACCCTTGAGCTGACCGCCATCGGCGCCATCCTCGGCGTGGCCCTGGGCACCGTCGGCGCCGTGGTGCGGGCGTGGAAGATCCAGCCGTTCGCCTGGTTCTTTGGCGTGTATGTCGAGTTGATCCGCAACACGCCATTCCTGGTGCAGTTGTTCTTCATCTTCTTCGGCCTGCCGTCCCTGGGGCTGAAGATCACCGAGTGGCAAGCTGCCGTGCTGGCGATGGTGATCAACCTGGGCGCCTACTCCACGGAGATCATCCGCGCCGGCATCCAGGCCATTCCACGCGGGCAGCTGGAAGCCGCCGCCGCGCTGGCCATGACGCGCTTCGAAGCCTTTCGCCACGTGGTGCTGCTACCGGCGCTGGGCAAGGTGTGGCCGGCCCTGAGCAGCCAGATCATCATCGTGATGCTCGGTTCGGCGGTGTGCTCGCAGATCGCCACCGAAGAGTTGAGCTTTGCCGCCAACTTTATCCAGTCGCGCAATTTCCGTGCATTCGAAACCTATGCCCTGACCACCCTGGTGTACCTGTGCATGGCGTTGATGATTCGCCAGTTGCTCAACTGGATTGGCCGCCGCTTCGTGATGAGGAACAGCCGATGAGTGATTTCTCCTTCTGGGACATCGTGCGCAACCTGGCCACTGGCCTGCAATGGACGCTGTTGCTTTCACTGGTGGCGTTTATCGGTGGCGGCGTGATCGGCTTGCTGGTGATGACGATGCGCATCAGTCGCAAAGCCTTCCCGCGCAATGTCGCCCGCACCTACATTGAGCTGTTCCAGGGCACGCCGCTGTTGATGCAGCTGTTCCTGGTGTTTTTCGGCATTGCCCTGCTCGGTGTGGACATCTCGCCCTGGCTGGCAGCCGCCATTGCCCTGACCCTGTTTACCAGCGCCTACCTCGCCGAAATCTGGCGCGGCTGCGTCGACTCCATCGCCCACGGGCAATGGGAAGCCTCGGCCAGCCTGGCGCTCAACCCGCTGGAGCAGCTGCGCTACGTGATCTTGCCCCAGGCGCTGCGCATTGCCGTGGCGCCGACGGTGGGCTTCTCGGTGCAAGTGATCAAAGGCACCGCCGTAACCTCGATCATCGGTTTCACCGAGTTGACCAAGACCGGCGGCATGCTCGCCAACGCCACCTTCGAGCCCTTCATGGTCTACGGCCTGGTGGCCCTTGGTTACTTTTTGCTCTGCTACCCCCTGTCCCTCAGTGCTCGCTACCTGGAAAGGAGACTGCATGCCTCTGCTTAGAATTTCCGCCCTGCATAAGTATTACGGCGATCACCATGTACTCAAGGGCATCGACCTGACCGTTGAAGAAGGCCAGGTGGTGGCGATCATCGGCCGCAGCGGTTCGGGCAAGTCCACCTTGCTGCGCACCCTCAACGGCCTGGAGTCCATCAACGACGGCGTGATCGAAGTCGATGGCGAATACCTCGACGCCGCACGCGCCGACTTGCGTAGCCTGCGGCAGAAAGTCGGCATGGTGTTCCAGCAGTTCAACCTGTTCCCGCACCTGACCGTCGGTGAAAACGTGATGCTCGCGCCGCAAGTGGTGCAGAAAGTGCCCAAGGCCAAGGCCGCCCAATTGGCCAGGCAAATGCTTGAGCGTGTGGGGCTGGGCGAGAAGTTCGACGCCTTCCCTGATCGCCTGTCCGGCGGCCAGCAACAGCGTGTGGCCATCGCACGCGCCCTGGCGATGTCGCCCAAGGTGTTGCTGTGCGATGAAATCACCTCGGCCCTCGACCCGGAGCTGGTCAACGAAGTGCTCAGCGTGGTGCGCCAACTGGCCAAGGACGGCATGACCCTGATCATGGTGACCCACGAAATGCGCTTCGCCCGGGAAGTCGGCGACAAGCTGGTGTTCATGCACCAGGGCAAGGTGCATGAAGTGGGCGACCCCAAGGTGCTGTTCGCCAACCCGCAAACCCCCGAGTTCGCCAATTTCATCGGCTCCGTGGAGCAGCCGGACTGACCAGCTCGAAACTGCCCTGCCCCTCCAGCACCGCTTGATTGCGAACATGCAGCGCATCAGCGGGCAGGTTGGTATCGATTTCTACCTGGGCGCTCAACCGCTGGCCAGCCCCTCGTGCCACCAGGACCTGGCCTGGCAATAACTGCCCGCTGGCGTTTTCGCCGGGCAAGTGTGCCTGCGTCCACTCGACCGCACGCCCATCCATCAGGGCATGCTTGAGGGTCAGGTTGAAGCGCCCCTGACGGCCGAACCGAAAACCTTGTCCATTGGCTGCGCCGGTAAATCGCAACGCGATGACCGAAGGCTCCTCGCACAGTACGTTCAGTTGCACCCTGCGTGTGCTGAGCGCTATTGAGGGAGTCTCAACCAGTGCCTCCCTGCGAATAACGCCATAATCGACGCGCGACTGGCTTACGGACACCCGGCAGTTTTGCGCCTGTGCTCCCTCGGCCATCCACACGATGCAGAGCAATGCGAAGCCCACGCTTTTCAACTTAACGGCCATGGCACACCGCCGAACTTGTCTCATAGAACCTGTCATTGTCGGCCTTCGACTCGGGGGTAAGGTTGAGCAGGCAAGAGGAAGAGTCCGGCATTAGGACCCGCAGTATTTGGGCGTCATTGGCGTCGTTGAGGAAAATCATGCCATCACCCACCACACTGGTCAGGAACCGATTGTTCTTGTCCAAAACCGAAGCGCCCTGAGGCAGCGGCCGCCCTTGTTGATCGCTGGCGCTCAGCAGCACACGGCGCACCGTCACGACCTCGAAAGCCACGTTATTGACGGAGCCCCGACCTGCCGCAAGCACTTGGGTGCCGTTCTTCAGGTCGACCCGTTTTGGCAATGACTGGGTCTGCACCTCAATGCGGCTGTTGGTGTAGGCGGGCAGATTGGCGAGCACCGCCTGCCCGGTGAAGTCGGTCCACACCGGACCTTGCGGGGTATCGACTTTTGCAGCGCCAATGTCACCCACCGAGACGATGCCAAACGTGTCCTGCACAGCATAAGGCGAGAAGGTCAAGCCACCCTGGTGCACCACCATTCCACCCTGCACCTGCCCTGAATAGGTGGTGCCCTGCGGATCACGACTGACACCCAGCCCGGCTCGGACATACCTTGGCAGCACGTCCACATTGGCTCGGATCGATTGCTCCCGATGGCTTAGATCGCGTTCGACACCCACCTCATAATTCACGTACTCATTGACCCGCTCACTGAATGCGCTACCTGCTCGTGACTGGCCCCCTTGGCGACTGATATAGCTGCTCACGCGCCGATCAGCCCCCAAGGGCACACGGACTTGCAGCCGCACGGACAGCTTATCTTCCTGAGCCGAATCGCGGCGCCGGTCTTCAAGCCGGGCATCACGGCGAGCCTGGGAGCCGCCCACCTGCGAGTCGCCGATCAGCGCAATGTCGGCATAGCGATATGACTTGTTCCACGCCGCAAACACATGCTCGGTCGTGTGCCCGTCGAATTGGGCGCTACGGGTGTAACCCACCGAAAAGCCCCCAAGTGTGGGGTCGACCCAGCTCATGCCCGCCGTATATTGGTTCTTGAAGCGAGAGTCCAGACCATCGGCGCTGGATGAGCGCCCGACTTCAAGCACCTCACGATAACCGCGGGTCTGAGTGGTTGCGCTCAGGCTGACCTCGATATCGGCAATCACCGGGCTGCTCATGGACACGCTGCTGCGTGAGCCGTAGCGCGCATCTCGACTGTCACGGGACAGGTTGTGACGCGCACCTACGGAGACGCGCTGGAAAAACACGCTGCTCAGCGTGCCGCCAGACGACCAGTATTCATCCGTGCTCAACAGACCAAAGCCCGCAGAGGAGTCACGTCCCAGTCCCCATGTGCCACTGCCCATGGCGACCACGGGCGACGGCCCGCTCTCGGATACGTTGCCCCGCACCTTGCCAAGGGAAAAGTAGTAACCGGGAGCCGCTGGAGCGGCGCCCGCGAATGATGCCGCCGGGACCACGAAACTGCGCTTGGCACCCCGCACATCGATGACGCTGACTTCCAGGTCGCTGGTGCCATTGAGCAAAGGCAGACCCGTCAGCCGGAAGGGGCCTTCAGGCACCAGCGTGCTGTGAATCAACACGCCGGACTGGCGCACTTCAATCCGCGATTGGCTCCGGGCCAAGCCCTCTACCACCGCATTGTTACTGCCCGCCGGCACCCGCGACTGGCCGTCCGGAGAAAACTGCACGCCCGACAGTTGGAGACCACCGAACAACGGGTTGTTAGTGGAGATCTGCCCTACCTGGAAAGTGGACTGCAGCGCAGCAATGTCGCGCTGGGCGTAGGCATAGAGGTGCTCAGTACGGGTGTCACCCTTGTCAGCGACATAGAACTGGTGACTGCGCACAATCCAGTCGCCCAAGTTGAAGCCTGCCTCGGTATAAGCCGACACGAACCGACTGGACCCACTGCGCGAATGGCTGTCAAAGCCCAGCACGTCATAGTTGAACAGGGCCGCCGTGCCGCCATGGGCGAAATGCCCAGCCTCCCATTGCGGCTCGCGAAACGACTGGGTCGGCACTACCAATGCCACCTCATCGACACCGGGCCGCAGTCGCACCATCGTCGTCGGGAACGCACCGAGGAAGTCGTGGCAGGCGTCATCGACGGTGGTGCCTTCACGGACGACTTCACGCGGCTGCACCAAACCGGCTTTTTCCAACAACCCTGGGGTGAAACACAACTGGCCTTCCGCGTCGAACCGCGCATCCACCAACCCGTGCGGATTGCCATTGACCCGTAGCCCCACCACCTGGGTGCCCTCGCGAAAACGCGCCGCAGTGCGAAAATAGTCCGAGACCTTGGGGTCGATACCGTAGGTGGTCAGTGCCGCGACGTCGAAACCCTCCCCCAACTCCAGCGCAGAGACCAGGCCGGGCAAACTCCACAGCGTCGCAAACCCCATGAGCAACGAGGGTCGGCGCGACCAGCAAGAAGCTGAAAGGCTTCTATTCGACAAGTTAGCCATGCGCCGATCAACTCCCTTCGGTAGTGATCGGGGCTCGGTAGCGGTCTACCGAAAAACCGTAGACCGTGGCCGGCTGTATCTCGACCTCGGCCAAGCCGCCCAGGCTGCCCTCAACCTGTGCCGTCAGCACCTCCCCCGGCAAAATGTAGGTACGCGGCAAAGTGGCCAAGGCTTTTTGGGGAAGTAGCTGCACATCCGGCGCCAGGCGCACCACATAAGCGCTGTCGTTATGAACGGTCAGACGTTCCCCCGACCGGCTCCACGTCAACAACTCCCAAGGCGAATCATGCCGAGGCAAGCCTTTGGGATGCAGGATCAGCGGCAGGTTCTGTCGAACAGTGATACCAATGGTCGCACCCGTTCCGGCCCGCGCCTGCGGAATACCCTCAAAGGACACACGCTTCAAGCGCTGGGTCTTCAACGGTTCCTTCAAGGTGGCAATGAAGCGCACTAATTGGGTTTCACCCGCATCCACCCGCGTAATGGGGGGTGTCACTATCAATAAGGGCTCCACGTCCTCGGGCACGTTCTCCACGACCGAGTGAAGAAGCGCTGGCCTCGCCTCGGTATTCCTGATGTTTATCGTGGCCTCGCCCTGCTCTTCATAAAGAATAACCACCGAAGTCTCCGGCAGCATCCCGTCGGCCGTGGCCACATCGACAAAACATAGACACAGGCTTACACCGAACAACCGCACTTTATTTATTACTGAAAGACTACACACTCAGTGTTCCCCGCAGAATATGAGGTTAGCTATTACAGCCAAGCACTCATATGAAAACAGCCGATCAAAAAGTATCCGCTTTTTGATCGGCCATAGTTGAATCGCTTAGAGGTAAACCAATGTAAGCGTGGCGCGCCCATCAAGAATGACATCGCGATTTAGCGTCAAGTCTTGAGCCTTATTGATAACCGCTCTAACAGCGATAGTCCCGCTCATCTGGGAGAGTGACGCCGGGACAAGGACTACACCGCTGCGCCAGGAATATTGACTTGACTGCCATGCGACTTTGCCATCACTGTTCTGCCAGGCACCGGCGTTGGTACCACGCGTAATAAGAGAAAGCGTTTTACCTGTCGACTGCAGGTCTTTAAGCGTGATCGCATAACCACCCGTGTTTTTTTGTGCGACCGTACCCAAGCCAAAGTTGTGAATGTCCCTATGACCTTGGTTAAGCGCGCTCAGAATGTCTCTCACCCTGCTGTTCGGCTGCAGGTCGTCAAATGTCAGCCCGAACTGGGTGTAGCCTGCTCCGCAATTGATCGTCACGGGCGTGGTCATCTCCCGCAGCGGTGTATAGGCCGTCTGGGATAACGAGCTCGAGGGAATATCCCCATAATTGATATTGCCCCCTCCGGTCATGCTGAGGTTGCAAGAAGCGGGTTTGATCGTGCCCCTGACGCTCAACTGGGCACTCGTTGTTGCCTGTGCACCAAAAGCCGCAGCCAGGCAAGCGATACCCAGAGTCAATCCAACAATCTTTTTCATGTTCGACCTGTCACTTAAAGTTAGCAGGCGCATTTATTTCTGTTTTGGATAACCGACGACAAATAAATAACGCCACGGCACAATTGCCGAGTGACAGTCTGTCTTGTCGATGCCCAATTAAAGAATAAGACAACACCTCAATTACTGTCGGAGGCATATAAACAAGCTGTCGGCAGTGCGTTTTTCGGCAGTAGTACTGAGTCAGGCACCAAAAAGAAAACCGGCACTGAATTTGTAGGCGACATCATAATCACCCCTCCAACAGTGCAAAGTTACATATTCCTACATACCTCGAATACATCGCTAACAGAAGCGCGAAAGCGCAACCTACATATCCCACAGGAATTACCTACAGACCACCTCAGGGAAATTCCCCAAGCACTACGCGTTGGCGTCAGCGGTCGATCGTGGCACGATGGTCAGGTTATCGACCGAGACCCCCAAACCATGCCGCAATCCCAAGCCAAGAATCTGTCCCTGATCGCCGCCATCGACCTGGGCTCCAACAGCTTTCACATGGTCGTGGCCAAGGCCCAGAACGGTGAAATCCGCATCCTTGAGCGACTTGGCGAGAAGGTGCAACTGGCTGCCGGGATCGACGACGAGCGCCAGCTCAATGAAGAATCCATGCAGCGCGGGCTCGATTGCCTGAAGCGGTTTGCCCAACTGATCAACGGCATGCCCCTGGGCGCCGTTCGAATCGTCGGCACCAACGCGTTGCGCGAAGCCCGCAACCGTGGCGAATTCATCCGCCGCGCCGAGGAGATCCTTGGGCACCCGGTGGAAGTCATCTCCGGTCGCGAGGAGGCACGTCTTATCTATCTGGGCGTGTCCCACACCCTGGCCGACACCCCCGGCAAACGCCTGGTCGCCGACATCGGCGGCGGCAGTACCGAATTCATCATCGGCCAGCGCTTTGAACCGCTGCTGCGCGAAAGCCTGCAGATGGGCTGCGTCAGCTACACCCAGCGCTATTTCAAGGACGGCAAGATCACCCCGGCGCGCTACGCCCAGGCCTACACGGCGGCGCGCCTGGAGATCATGAGCATCGAGCACGCCCTGCACCGCCTGACCTGGGATGAAGCCATCGGCTCGTCCGGCACCATTCGCGCCATCGGCCTGGCCCTCAAGGCTGGCGGCCATGGCACCGGCGAAGTCAACGCCGAAGGCCTGGCCTGGCTCAAGCGCAAACTGTTCAAGCTGGGGGACGCCGAGAAAATCGACTTCGACGGCATCAAGCCGGACCGCCGCACGATCTTCCCGGCGGGCCTGGCAATTCTCGAAGCGATCTTCGACGCCCTCGAACTGCAACGCATGGACCACTGCGACGGCGCCCTGCGGGAAGGCGTGCTCTACGACCTGCTGGGTCGCCATCACCACGAAGACGTGCGTGAGCGCACGCTCACCTCGTTGATGGAGCGCTACCACGTCGACCTGGAACAAGCCGCCCGTGTCGAGCGCAAAGCCCTGCACGCCTTCGACCAGGTGGCCGAGGACTGGGACCTGGAAGACGGCGTCTGGCGCGAACTGCTGGGCTGGGCCGCCAAGGTGCACGAAGTGGGCCTGGATATCGCCCACTATCATTACCACAAGCACGGCGCCTACCTGATCGAACACTCGGACTTGGCCGGTTTCTCCCGCGAGGACCAGCAAATGCTCGCCCTGTTGGTGCGCGGCCATCGCCGTAACATCCCCAAGGACAAGTTCGCTGAATTCGGCGACGAAGGCATCAAGCTGATTCGCCTGTGCGTGTTGCTGCGCTTTGCGATCCTGTTCCACCACATCCGTGGCACCCAGGAAATGCCCCAGGTGACCCTGCGCGCCAACGACGACAGCCTGGACGTGGTGTTTCCGAAAGGCTGGCTGGATGAGAACCAGCTGACCCAGGCGGACTTCGCCCAGGAAGCGGAGTGGCTGACGCGGGTGGGGTTCAGCCTGAACCTGCGCTGACCTGACCTGAAGAACTCTGCAAAACAAATGTGGGAGGGGGCTTGCCCCCGATGGCGGTGGACCAGTCAATGAATCTGTTGACTGACACCGTCATCGGGGGCAAGCCCCCTCCCACATTTTCAGACCGCGTCGGTTTTTAATTCACCGTCAGAATCGGGCTACCCAACTTCTCCAACAACGTCGCCTGCGCACTGCGCGGGTTCTGGTTGCCGGTCGGCGTGTTGCGCACGTAGCGGCCGTCCGACTGCAGGCTCCAGCTGTGGGTGTTGTCGGTCAGGTAGCTTTCCAGCTCCTTCTTGACCCGCATGATCAGCTTCTTGCCTTCCACCGGGAAGCAGGTCTCTACACGCTTATCGAGGTTGCGCTCCATCCAGTCGGCGCTGGAGAGGAACATCTGCTCTTCGCCACCGTTAAGGAAGTAAAACACCCGCGTGTGTTCCAGGAAGCGGCCGATGATCGAGCGCACATGAATGTTGTGCGACACCCCGACAATGCCAGGGCGCAGGCAGCACATGCCGCGCACCACCAGGTCGATACGCACGCCGGACTGGCTGGCCTTGTACAGCGCGCGGATGATCTTCGGATCGGTCAGCGAGTTGAACTTGGCGATGATGTGCGCCGGCTTGCCGTCCAGGGCGAACTGGGTCTCGCGGGCAATCATGTCGAGCATGCCCTTCTTTAAGGTGAACGGCGCGTGCAGCAGCTTCTTCATGCGCAAGGTCTTGCCCATGCCGATCAACTGGCTGAACAGCTTCCCGACGTCTTCACACAAGGCATCGTCGGAGGTCAGCAGGCTGTAGTCGGTATAGAGCTTGGCGTTGCCGGCGTGGTAGTTGCCGGTGCCCAAGTGGGCGTAACGCACGATCTCACCGGCTTCGCGGCGCAGGATCAGCATCATCTTGGCGTGGGTCTTGAAGCCGACCACACCGTAGATCACCACCGCGCCTGCCGCCTGCAGACGGCTGGCCAGTTGCAGGTTGGACTCTTCGTCGAAGCGTGCACGCAACTCGATCACCGCGGTGACTTCTTTGCCGTTACGCGCGGCGTCGACCAAGGCGTCGACGATTTCCGAGTTGGCGCCGGAACGGTACAGGGTCTGGCGTACAGCGAGTACGTGCGGGTCCTTGGCGGCCTGGCGCAGCAGGTCGACCACCGGGGTGAAGGACTCGAAGGGGTGCAGCAGCAGGATGTCCTGCTTGCTCACCACACTGAAAATGTTCTCGCTGTTCTGCAGCAGTTTGGGGATTTGCGGGGTGAACGGCGTGTATTGCAACTCCGGATGGCTGTCCAGGCCGGTGATGCTGAACAGACGCGTCAGGTTCACCGGACCATTGACCTGGTACAACTCGGTCTCGCCCAGGTTGAATTGCTTGAGCAGGTAGTCCGACAGGTGTTTCGGGCAGGTATCGGCCACTTCGAGGCGCACCGCATCACCGTAACGCCGCGAGAACAGCTCACCGCGCAGGGCACGGGCCAAGTCTTCGACGTCTTCGGAGTCCAGCGCCAGGTCGGCGTTACGGGTCAGGCGGAATTGGTAGCAGCCTTTTACCTTCATGCCCTGGAACAGGTCATCGGCGTGCGCATGGATCATCGACGACAGGAATACATAGTTATCGCCAGGCCCCCCCACCTCTTCCGGTACCTTGATGATCCGTGGCAGCAGGCGCGGCGCCGGGATGATCGCCAGGCCCGAATCGCGTCCGAAGGCGTCGATCCCTTCCAGTTCGACGATGAAGTTGAGGCTCTTGTTCACCAGCAGCGGGAACGGGTGAGTCGGGTCGAGGCCGATCGGCGTGATGATCGGCGCGATCTCGTCGCGAAAGTAGCGACGCACCCAGGTTTTGATCTTGGTGGTCCAGTGACGGCGACGGATGAAGCGGACCTGATGTTTTTCCAGTTCCGGCAGCAGGATGTCGTTGAGAATCGCGTACTGGCGGTCCACATGGCCGTGTACCAGCTCGCTGATGCGCGCCAGCGCCTGGTGCGGCTGCAGGCCATCGGCGCCGGCTTGCTCGCGGGCAAAGGTGATCTGCTTCTTGAGACCGGCGACGCGGATTTCGAAGAACTCATCCAGGTTGCTGGAGAAGATCAGCAGGAATTTGAGCCGCTCCAGCAGCGGATAGGACTCATCCAGCGCCTGCTCCAGCACGCGGATGTTGAATTGCAGTTGTGACAGCTCGCGATGGATGTACAGGCTGCTGTCATCCAGGTTGGTCACCGCGACCACCGGGGCCGCCACGGGCGCCTCGACCACCACCGCAGGTGCGGCGGGCTCGTGCTCCGGCGGGGTCTCGGTGACTTGTTCAACCACCGGGTGAGCGTCTTTTACGGCAACTTCTGTGAGTCCTTCGGTATTCATCGAATGTTCCTGTGAGGGCTATTGTTGCTCTCTAAGCAATTGGGCGGCGCGGGCGGCGAAGTAGGTCAGGATGCCATCGGCCCCGGCGCGTTTAAAGGCTGTCAGGGATTCAAGGATCACCCCTTCACTCAGCCATCCATTCTGTATTGCAGCCATGTGCATCGCGTATTCGCCGCTGACCTGGTAGACGAAAGTCGGCACCTTGAATTCTTCTTTGACCCGATAAAGGATGTCCAGGTACGGCATCCCCGGCTTGACCATCACCATGTCAGCGCCTTCGGCCAGGTCGGCCGCCACTTCGTGCAGGGCTTCATGGCTGTTGGCCGGGTCCATCTGGTACGAGGCCTTGTTGGCCTTGCCCAGGTTCAGCGCCGAGCCCACCGCATCGCGGAACGGGCCGTAATAGGCGCTGGCGTACTTGGCCGAGTAGGCCATGATCCGCACATTGACGTGCCCGGCCAGTTCCAGGGCCTCGCGGATCGCCTGGATGCGGCCGTCCATCATGTCCGACGGCGCAACCACCTGGGCGCCTGCCGCTGCGTGGGACAAGGCCTGCTTGACCAGCGCGTCGACAGTGATGTCGTTCTGAACATAGCCTTCTTCGTCAAGAATGCCATCCTGGCCGTGGGTGGTGAACGGGTCCAACGCCACGTCGGTGATCACCCCAAGCTCCGGGAAACGCTCGCGCAGGGCGCGCGTGGCGCGCTGGGCGATCCCTTCCGGGTTCCAGGCTTCGGCAGCATCCAGTGACTTGAGTTCAGACGGCGTGACCGGAAACAGCGCCAATGCCGGAATCCCCAACTCGACCCAACCGGCGGCTTCTTCTAGCAGCAGGTCAATGGTCAAGCGCTCTACACCTGGCATCGAGGCCACCGTTTCGCGACGATTTTCACCGTCCAGCACAAATACCGGCAGAATCAGATCGTTGGTCGTCAGCACGTTTTCGCGAACCAGGCGGCGAGAAAAATCATCACGACGATTGCGACGCAGACGGGTGGCGGGGAACAGGCGATTGGCAGGGGTAAAGCTCACGACAGACTCCTGAGCCCGGGTTCACGGGCGAGCGTTGCAGTTATAAGCGGCCATTATGACGAAGGTATGACAGTTGTGCTTAACGATGCGACCTGTAGTCGCATTCGTCGTTTATGTAGGAATTGTTCACTTCGTGACACATCTCGATACTTTCATGAATGTTCACGAAGGCGTAGGCTGCGCGTTCATTTCGCCAGCACCCAGACCATGCTTCAACAATTTCTGCATGACTTCGGCTACTTTGCCCTCTTCCTTGGGACCTTCTTCGAAGGCGAGACCATCTTGGTGCTCGCAGGCTTCCTGGCGTTCCGTGGATACATGGATATCAACCTGGTGGTCGTGGTTGCGTTTTTCGGCAGCTACGCGGGCGACCAACTCTGGTACTACATGGGCCGCAAGCATGGCCGCAAGCTGTTGGCGCGCAAACCACGCTGGCAATTGATGGGCGACAAGGCCCTGGAGCACATCCGCAAGCACCCGGATATCTGGGTGCTGAGCTTCCGCTTTGTGTATGGGTTGCGCACCGTCATGCCGGTGGCGATTGGCCTTTCCGGTTACCCACCGATGCGCTACCTGATCCTCAATGGCATTGGTGCAGCGATATGGGCCGCCGCCCTGGGCGCGGCGGCTTATCACTTCGGCGCCGTGCTCGAAGGTATGCTTGGCAGCGTCAAGAAATACGAACTGTGGGTATTGGGCGCATTGCTGGTACTGGGCTTCGGCCTGTGGCTGCGCCGTCGCTTCAAGAATGCGCGTATCGCCCGTGAAGCCTGTGCCGAGGCCAAGGCCCGGCTTGCCGCCGAGCCCGTGCCGCTCGAAGCCCCTAAGACAGAAGCTCCTAAGACACCAGTCGAGTAAACCGGCTTCTGCAGCAGTAGAGGCCGATCACGCTGAGCAAGCTGTAGCTCAGCAGGCCCAGCCAGCCCAGGTTGCTGGCTGGCCATAGCCCGATCAACGGTGCCAGCCCTACCAGCGGCACGTTCAGCGCCAGCCGCAAAAGCTCGGCCTTCCACGCCCACGGCCGGTTCTCCAGGGCCACGCCTAATGTGAACAACCCCAGCGCCATCGCACTCCAGCCCAGGATCAGCGCCGCCACGGGCAAGCCTTCGCCGACATTCATCAAATAGCTGCCAAAACCCACATACGCCGCGAACTGCAGCGCGATGTAGACCTGTTGGCGCACATCCAACGGTACTTCGAATTTGCGAAACTGGCTCAAGTCATGTTTGGCCAACGGGTACTTGGCCTTCACGTCTGCCGGGCGCCAGCCGGTGCGCATGAACCAGATGCGCAGCTTGTCCCATCCACTCTCGGTGCGCCGCGCGTCACTCCACAACTGTGCATAGAACTGCAGGTTCGCCCATAGCGGATTCCAGCTGGCCAAGGGCGTGGTCACGCCGAAAATCACCGGTTCGTTGTCGTCTTCCTCCTGGAAGGTGCCAAACAGCCGGTCCCAAATAATGAACACCCCGCCATAGTTGCGATCCATGTAGAGAGCGTTCTGTGCATGGTGGGCCCGATGATTGGACGGCGTGACGAAAAACCACTCATACCAGCCGAGCTTCGGCACATGCCGGGTGTGCACCCAAAATTGATACAGCAAGTTAAGGGACGCCACGCTGATAAACACCACCAATGGCACACCCAGTACGGCCAGGGGCAGGTAGAAGATCCAACTGAGCAGGAAGCCCGTGCTGGTCTGGCGCAGTGCGGTGCTGAGGTTGTAGTCCTCGCTCTGATGGTGCACCGAGTGCGCGGCCCACAGGATGTTGCGTTCGTGGCCCATGCGGTGCAGCCAGTAGTAGCAGAAGTCGTAGAACACAAACGCGAACACCCAGGTCCAGACGCTCTGGGCAGACAGTTCGATGACGGCAAGATGCTTGAGGGCGAATGCGTAGGTCAACAGCCCTACGCCCTTGGTCAGCAACCCCGTGGTCGTCGACAGCACACCGGTGCTGAGGCTGTTGATGGCATCCGCCACCCGGTAGTTGCGTTCACCGCGCCAACGGTCGGCAAGCAGCTCCACGACAATCAACGCAATGAAAAACGGTACCGCGTAAGGCACGAAGTCCATGGTCTGGTCCGGTCTATTTTTGTTACATCAAGATTAGGTGCAGCGGCGCGAGATCCCATTGGCAACAGATGACAAATTAGTAGACATTTAACGCCAAGAATCCCAGGAGAAATGCCCATGAGCAAAAAGATTGCAGTGATCCTTTCCGGCTGTGGCGTGTACGACGGCGCAGAGATCCACGAAAGCGTGATCACCTTGCTGCGCCTGGACCAGCGCGGCGCTCAGGTCCAATGTTTCGCACCGGACATCGCGCAATTGCATGTGATCAACCACCTCACCGGCGAAGAAATGCCCGAATCACGCAATGTGCTGGTGGAGTCGGCGCGGATCGCCCGAGGTGACGTGAAAGACATCCGCGAGGCCAACGTCGAAGACTTCGATGCACTGATCGTACCCGGCGGGTTTGGCGCGGCGAAAAACCTCTCGAACTTTGCCGTGGAAGGCGCCGGCTGCAGCGTCAACCCGCAAGTGCTGGAATTGGCCGAGGCGTTTGCCGAAGCGGGCAAGCCTGTGGGGCTGATCTGTATCTCCCCTGCCCTGGCGGCGAAGATCTACGGCCCGGGGGTGACCTGCACCATCGGCAACTGCGCCGACACCGCCGCCGCGCTGGACAAGATGGGCGCCACTCACCAGGAATGCGGGGTGGAAGATATCGTCGAAGACAAGGCACGCAAACTGGTGAGCACGCCGGCCTATATGCTCGGCAAGAACATCAGCGAGGTCGCTTCAGGGATCAACAAGCTGGTGGACCGGGTGCTGGAACTGACCCACGAGAACGACTGATAGCCCCCTCACTGTGGCAAGTCGCTAGTTGTGGTGAGCGGGCTTGCGTGGTGAGCGAGCTTGCCCCGCGCTGGGTGGCGACGCCGCCCCAATTCAGACGACGCGGTGCGTCAATTAGAACATGACTGCAGGGTTTGGGGCTGCTGCGCAGCCCAACGCGGGGCAAGCCCGCTCACCACAACAAGCCCGCTCAACACAACTCACCCACCACAGGCTCAGGCCTGGCGCATTAACCGCGTCAGGATCCGGTCCAGCGCATTGGCAAACGCCTGCTTCTCCTTCTCCCCATGAGGCGGTGGCCCACCCCCCATCTGGCCTTGCTCACGCAGATCAGTGAACAGGTTGCGCACCGCCAGGCGCTCGCTCATGTTCGCCGGGCTGAATTCCTTGCCGCGTGGATCGAGGGCCGTGACGCCGTTTTTCACCAAGCGGTCGGCCAGCGGCACATCGCTGCAGATCACCAGCTCGCCGGGCACCGCGTGCTCCACCATGTAGTCATCCGCCGCATCCGGGCCGCTGGGCACCACGATCAGCTTCACACAGGCAAAGCTCGGCTTGATCTGACTCTGCCCGGCCACAAGCACCACCTCGAACTGCCGCTTGAGGGCAAACTTCACCACCTGGTCCTTGGCTGCCCGAGGGCAGGCGTCGGCATCGATCCAGACCCGCATAATCAAGCCACCGCCCGGCGCTTCTCGGCCAAGCGACTGCGGCCGTACAGCACCACAATCGCCAGGATTGCCACCGCCTGTGCACTCAACGAGTACGCATCGGCGTGGATGCCCAGCCAATCGAAATCAAAGAACGCCACCGGCCGCGTGCCGAAGATGCCGGCTTCCTGCAGCGCCTTCACGCCATGCCCGGCAAACACCACCGACAGCGCACACAGCAACGCCGCGTTGATCCCGAAGAACAACGCCAGCGGCAGCTTCGCCGAACCACGCAGGATCACCCACGCCAGGCCCACCAACAGCACCAGCGCCGTGGCGCCACCGGCCAGCACCGCGTTGTGCCCGGCCGGGCCGGCTTGCAGCCACAGGGTTTCGTAGAACAGGATCACTTCGAACAGCTCGCGGTACACCGAGAAGAACGCCAGCATCGCAAAGCCGAACCGCCCGCCGCCGCCCACCAGGCTGCTCTTGATGTAGTCCTGCCAGGCTGCTGCGTGGCGGCGGTCGTGCATCCACACGCCGAGCCACAGCACCATCACGCTGGCGAACAGGGCCGTGCAGCCTTCCAGCAGTTCGCGCTGGGCGCCGCTTACGTCAATCACATACGCGGCCAACGCCCAGGTCGCCAGACCGGCCAGCAACGCCAGGCCCCAACCCACGTTGACGCTGCGCACCGCCGACTGCTGGCCGGTGTTGCGCAGGAACGCGAGGATCGCAGCCAGCACCAGGATCGCTTCGAGGCCTTCACGCAGCAGGATCAGCAAGCCGGAGATGTAACTCAACGACCAACTCAGGCCATCACTGCCCAGCAAGCCGGCGGATTCAGTGAGCTTGCCCTTGGCCACGTCCAGGCGTTGTTGCACCTGCTCGACCGGCAAACCGTCCTGCAACGACTGCCGGTAGGCCATCAGCGCCTTCTCAGTGTCCTTGCGCACGTTGGCGTCGACGTTGTCCAGGGAGCTTTCAACCAGCTCGAAACCTTCCAGGTACGCGGCCACCGACAGGTCGTAGGCCTGCTCATGATCACCCTTTTGGAATGCCGCCAGGCTCTTGTCCAGGGTGGTGGCGGTGTAGTCGAGCAACTGCGCCGGGCCACGCTTGACCTGCGGCGGTTGCGCACGCTGGGCACGGAACGTCGCAGCGGCCGCCGGACCGCTTGCGGCCAGCACTTCATTGGGGGTCTGGCGAGCCAGGTCGGCGAGGTTGAACGGTTGCTCACTTTTCGCGGCGGCCGGGTCGGCGGTGAAGCTGGCAATGTAGGTGGCCAGGTCCCAGCGCTGACGGTCGTCCAGTTGGTCAGCGAAGGACGGCATGTCGGTGCCTTCGACACCCAGGCCGAGGGTGTTATAGATCGCGTAGAGGCTCAGGCGATCCAGGCGCACGGCATCCCGCAGGTTGGCGGGCGGCGGCGTCATGCCCACGCTGGCCGGGCCATCACCGGCACCGGCTGTGCCATGGCACACCGAGCAATGCTGGGCGTAAAGCGGCGCACCGCGCGTGGGATCAGGGGTGATCGCCGGGGCCTGGCTGACTTCATAGGCCACGGCCAACTGAGCGCCTAATTGACGGGCCTGGCGAGCGACTGTGGCGCCGTCCTGATGGGCAGTTACAGCCGCTAACAGTTCGTCGACGCCTTTGACCAACGCCGCGCGCTCCGGGCGTTGCGGCAGTTCTGCCACCAAGCCCTGTAACACGCCGAGAAACTCCAGTTGTTCGCGGTATTCGGATTCATCGATAACCTTGCCCGCCTCCACCGTCGGAGGATAGTCAGCGCCAATGTAGTCCAGCAAATGCAGGGCTTGTGGGGCGCCCTCGGCAGTCGCGGCCAACAGGTTGAAGCTGCACGACATCAACGCCGGCAGCATCAGCCAGGCGAGAAAACGGAAGGGGGCAGTCATGAACGAATCTCAAAGGGAAATACGAAGTAACACATTGTTGAGGTTTAAGAGGTTTGACTCAAGGCGTAAGTGATTTGTCGAGGGTGAGTTCGGGGAAATCAGGCGCAGGTAGTGGCTTTTTGGTCGAATTGATCGAGGCAAAAAGCCATTGTTTTGCCAGTAATGACGCTTATAATGCCGCGCCCTGTTAGTGCGAAAGGGAATTTCGTTCCTCGTTTTTATGAGGAAAACCACATTGGTTGATACGTTCAGGGAAGAAGTCTGCATGGCATTTCGCGCCTTACCTTCGCTCGCGCTCGCAGCGGTAACCTTGTTGTCCGGCTGTTCGATGTTCCGCAGCTATGACACCGAGCTGCAAGCCACCAATCAGCAATTGGCCACCGGCAATGTCGATGCCGCCCTGACCCTGCTGGAAAAGAACAACACCGGCGATGACAAGGACTTGCTCTATTTCTTCGAAAAGGGCGAATTGCTGCGTGCCAAGGGCGACTTGACCGGCAGCCAGACCGCCTGGCGCAGCGCCGACCTGCAAGTCTACAAGTGGGAAGAGTCGGTCAAGTTTGACAGCGCCAAGTACCTGGCCCAGTTCGGCAGCTTCCTGGCCAACGACAAGGTGCGCCGCTACGAAGGCTATGACTACGAAAAGGTCATGCTGACCACGCAGATGGCCCTGAACCTGCTGGCCCTGAACGACTTCGACGGCGCGCGCACCGAAATCAAGAAGACCCACGAGCGCGAAGCGGTGATCGCCGACCTGCGCGACAAGGAATACCTCAAGCGCGAGGACGAAGCCCAGCGTGAAGGCGTGACCACCCAGATGAAAGACCTGCGCGGCTACCCGGTGGAAGCCCTGGACGCGCCGGAAGTGGTCGGCCTCAAAAACAGCTACCAGAGTGCGTTCAGCCACTACCTGGCCGGCTTCGTCTACGAAGCCCTGGGTGAAAAAGACCTGGCAGCCCCCGGCTACCGCAAGGCCGCCGAACTGCGCCCCAACACGCCCTTACTGGAAAAGGCGCTGCTGGACCTGGACAAATCCAAGGTCGGCGCCGATGAAACCGACGTACTGATCGTGGTGCAGAGCGGCCTGGCACCGGCCCGCGACTCCATTCGCCTGCCGCTGCCGATCCCGATCAACGGCAATCTGGTGATCACTCCACTGTCGTTCCCGGTGATCAAGGCTGATACCTCAACCGCGCCCTTCACGCAGATTGGCGTCGACGGCCAGCAACAGAACCTCACCGCACTCAACAGCACCACCGCCATGTCCCGCCGCGCTCTGCGCGACGACATGCCAGGCATCATCTTGCGCACCACCGTGCGCGCAGTCACCCGTGGCGTAGCGCAGAACAACCTGAACAAGACCAACCCCATGGCGGGCTTGGTATTGGGGATCGCCTCGGCCGTCACCGAAGGCGCCGATACCCGCACCTGGCGCACCCTGCCGGACATGACCCAGGTGACTCGCCTGCGCCTCAAGCACGGCGAGCATCAGGTCAGCCTGCCCAACGCCCTGGGCGGCACGCTGGTGACGGTCAAGGCTGATCAGCGTTACCAGGTCATCACCCTGCGCGTGGTCGGCAACCAGGTATTCGCCGGCGGCCTGGCCGCCCATGTGGTGCCAAGCACCGCCAACCAGGCCATCGCCCTCAAACAACCTTAAGGAGCACGCTATGCGTCATTTCATCTTCGGCGCCCTCGCGCTGGTCCTGCTGGCCGGATGCGCCACCCCGCCGCCACCGGAACCCGGCAGCGCTGCAAGCAAAATCGTGGTGATGGGCAAGTTCAAGGGCATTGCCGTCGGTGCCATCCGTGTGGCCCGCGAAAACGGCTTCCTCACCGCCAAGGTGCAGTTGAGCAACATCACCAGCAGTAACCAGATGATGTACTACCGCTTTGCCTGGCTGGGTGCCGACGGCTTCCCGGTGGGCGACGAAGAAACCTGGAAAGTGCTGAACCTGTACGCCAACCAGGCGACCTTCCTGCCTGCGATTGCCAATTTGCCGCAGGCGGCGGACTTCCGTCTTGAAGTGAAAACCCCTTGAGCCGTCCATCCTTTTCGCTGCTGAGAGATTTCCCAATGTTTGCACGCTTCTCGATCCTTGCCGTCGTCGCCGTCCTGGCCAGCGGCTGCGCCAACACCTCCCCGGTCCTGGGCGGTAAGAACATCAGCTACGGCGACACCAAGGCTGTGGAACTGGTAACCAACGAGTTCGGCTCCACCGACCTGCAGATGATCGCCGAAAGCATGACCCGCTCCCTCGCCCAGTCCGGCATCCTGCAAGGCCGCCCGGTGGTGCAGGTGTACGACGTGAAGAACAAGACCAGCGAGTACATCGATACCCGCGAAATCACCACGTCGATCAAGACCCAGCTGATGAAGACTGGCACCGCACGCTTTGCCAGCGACAACACCGACATGCAGAGCCAGGTTGACCAGCTCAAGCTGCAGAACCAAAGCGGCCTGTACAAGAAGTCCACCGTCAGCAAGACCGGCAACATGGTGGCCGCCAAGTACCGCCTGGAAGGCTCCATCAGCTCCATCGTCAAGCGCAGCTCGGACTACAAGGACGTGTTCTACAAATTCAGCCTGCAGCTGATCGACGTCGAGAGCGGCCTGGCCGAATGGATGGACGAAAAAGAAATCCGCAAAACCACGGAGCGCTAAGCAATGCGTGCATGGATCGGCATGATCGGCCTACTGTGCGCCTTTGGCGCCTCGGCCGCCCCGAAGATCGCGGTAACCGACCTGGCCTACGAGGCGCGGGTCGAGGAATACATCCACCAGGTTTCGGCGAGCAACAACTTCCAGGCAAGCGCCTACCACGCCAGCGGTGCGTCGAACTACAGCGAGTACGAAAGCCGTACCAGCTACATCGAACAGACCGAGCTGCGTAAATTCAGCGGCGATATCAAGGGCGAGATTCTAAAGTCCCGGCAGTTCCAGCTGGTGCAAGGCACGCCTTACACCGCCGATGCCAAGGGTGACGTCTACGACGTGATCAAGCGCATCAAGGCCGGTAACTTCAAGGGTGCGGACTACGTGCTGTTCGGCACGCTGTCAGACATCGACTTTACCCAGGACATCAACGCCCTGGACCACACCAACAGTTACTCAGCCGTGCTGGGCCTCACGTTGGTGGCGGATTTCAGCCTGATCAATACCCGCACCTACGAAATCACCTCGGCGTTTACCGCCATGGGTGAAGGCCAGGACACCAAGCTGGTGAACAGCCGTGACGTACGCGTAAGCCTGAACCGGCCGCGCGTGGTCAAGGAAGTGTCGAAAGCCTTGGGTGAGGATGTGGCCAGGCAATTGGCGGAACAGTTGGGTGGCGGGTATCAAGAACCTGGCCAACCACCGCTGCGCAACAACCTGCCAAGGGATGAAGCGCCGAAGATCCTGCGCTGAAACCCGATTTCACAAGCAACACAAACCAATGTGAGTGCTGGCTTGCCTGCGATAGCATCACCGCGGCGTATCAGTTAAACCGCGGCGCTTGCATCGCAGGCAAGCCAGCTCCCACATTTTTGATCCGGTTTTGGCAGTTAAGCTGTTGCGCGATGCAAGCTGGCCAGGAAGCCCGCAGCGCCGACAAACAACCCGGCAAACGTGCGGTTCATACGCTTCTGCTGCTTAGGCGTACGCAACAGTCGCAACACCTTCGACGCCAGCCCTGTATACCCCGCCATCACGACCATATCGACGCAGATCATCGTTGCACCCAGGATCAGGTACTGGATCAGCAGCGGCGCCTGCGGGTTCACGAACTGCGGCAACACCGCCAGCATGAACACCAGTGCCTTGGGGTTACTGGCATTGACCAGAAAACCACGGAACATCATCGCCATCGGCTTGCCGATCGGGCGCACCGCCGCGTCATCAGTCATGTCCATGGGCAGGGCGCGCCATTGCTTGATGGCCAAGTACACCAGGTACGCCACGCCAAACCATTTGATCGCATAAAAGGCGGTAGAGGACGTCGCCAGAATGGCACCCAGGCCGCAAGCAACGACGGCAATCTGCATCGCCAGGCCCAATTGCAGGCCGATGGCATTCCAGTAACC
This sequence comes from Pseudomonas pergaminensis, assembly GCF_024112395.2. NCBI lineage: Bacteria > Pseudomonadati > Pseudomonadota > Gammaproteobacteria > Pseudomonadales > Pseudomonadaceae > Pseudomonas > Pseudomonas pergaminensis. The sequence goes on from NZ_CP078013.2 coordinate 6,361,480, forward strand.
ACGCAGGAAACCGTATTGCAGGCCGCTGGACATCGAGGCGATGGCGCCAGCACCAGGAGAAAGGGAGATGATCCAACTGGCCAGGAAAAAGGCCAGCCACGTATCGAGTGCCATTACACACCTCAGGAGGGAGTTTGCTGTTGTGTCTTAAGCTAACTCCGCCGACCAAAGGATGGCTATAGATTTTTACAAGATGTGAATGCTAGCGGTCGCCCGGAAACACGTGGGTACCTGGCCAACGCCGCACCGAGCGCTGGAAGAACAAGCTGTTGGGCACTTGCACCATCGCGCTGTCGGTACCGGCCTCTGCCACTTCAACCAGCGTGGTGTAGAGCAGGTTGATCGCCACGACTCGGCCCTTCACGCCCGGTTTGTCGACGGTATCTACCAGTTCGACGATATCGCCGAGGCGAAACGGCCCGACGGTGAAGATCAGAATGGCGCACAGCAGGTTGGACAGTACCGACCACATGGCGAAGAACGCCACTGCGGCGACCGCAACAAACCCCGACAGCGCCGTCCACAACACCGTGGCAGACACCCCCAGGCGGCCCAGCACAAAGATCAGCGCACTGCCCATGATCAACCAGCGCAGGCCACCGCGTAGCGGCATCAGCAGTTGTGGCGGGAACGGGTAACGCTCACCCAGGCGCGTCAGGCCCTTGGCGACAAAGCGCTGGGCGAGATAGCCGGCCAGCAGGATCAGCAGGATTTGCACGCCAATCCACACGGGTTCGACCCACTGCGTCGGTATAGGCAGCTGCAACGCTTCCATCAGGACAGCGCCTCCAGCTCCGCTTGCAGGGTTTCGAGCAGCTCGAGGGCTTCCATCCAGGTTTCCTCCAATTGCCCTTCACGCACCTTGAGCTTGGCCTGTTCGGCCAGCAGATCGCGCAATTCATCCTTGCGGGCAGCTTCGTAGACGGCGCTGTCGCCCAGACTGGTCTCGATCTTGGCCAGGCGCTCGTGCACCTTGCCCAACTCGGCTTCCAACTTATCGGCTTCACGCTTGTGCGGCGCCAATTGTTGGCGCAACGCAGCGGCAGCCTGACGCTGGGCTTTCTTGTCGGTCTTGTCGGGGTTGACCGGGGTGTTGCTGACCGGCGCGTTGCGTAGGCGGTAATCCGTCAGCCAGCGCGCGTAGTCATCCAGGTCACCGTCGAATTCTTCGACTTTACCGTCGGCCACCAACAGGAAGTTATCCGTGGTGCTCTTGAGCAAGTGGCGGTCGTGAGACACCACCAGCACCGCACCGCTGAACTCCTGCAAGGCCATGGTCAGCGCCAGGCGCATTTCCAGGTCCAGGTGGTTGGTCGGTTCATCAAGCAGCAGCAGGTTCGGGCGGTCCCAGGCGATCAGCGCCAGGGCCAGGCGGGCTTTTTCGCCGCCAGAGAAGTTCAGCACCGGCTCATCGATGCGCGCGCCACGGAAGTCGAAGCCACCCAGGAAGTCGCGCAGGGTCTGCTCGCGCTCGGTCGGCGCCAGGCGCTGCAAGTGCAGCAATGGGCTGGCCTTGGAGTCCAGGGAGTCCAGCTGGTGTTGGGCGAAGTAGCCCACCACGGTGTTCTCGCCACGGGTCAGGCGGCCGGACAGGGGCGAAAGCTCGCCGGACAGGTTCTTGATCAGCGTCGACTTGCCCGCACCGTTAGGCCCGAGCAATCCAATGCGTGCACCTGGCGTGAGTTGCAGCTTCACTTTTTCCAGGATGGTTTTTTCGCCATACCCCAGGCGCGCATCGGAAAGGTCCAGCAAGGGGCTGGAGATCTTCACCGACTCGCGGAACACGAAGTCGAACGGCGAATCAACGTGAGCCGCCGACAGTTCCTCCATGCGCTCCAGGGCCTTGATCCGGCTCTGGGCCTGACGGGCCTTGGTGGCCTGGGCCTTGAAGCGGGCGATGTAGCTTTCCATGTGCGCGCGCTGCGCCTGCTGCTTCTCGTAGGCCTGTTGTTGCTGGGCCAGGCGTTCGGCACGGGCGCGTTCGAATGCGGTGTAGCCGCCACGGTAGAGCGTGATTTTCTTCTGTTCGACGTGGGCGATGTTGTCGACCACGGCGTCGAGGAAATCCCGGTCGTGGGAGATCAGCAGCAAAGTGCCCTGATAATTCTTGAGGAAGTCTTCCAGCCACAGGATCGCATCGAGGTCCAAGTGGTTGGTCGGTTCGTCGAGCAGCAACAAGTCCGACGGGCACATCAGCGCCTGCGCAAGGTTCAAGCGCATGCGCCAGCCGCCGGAGAAGTCGGCGACCGGGCGGTCCATTTGTTCGTTGGTAAAGCCAAGGCCGGCGAGCATCTTGCGGGCGCGGGCGTCGGCGGTGTAGCCGTCGGCGCTGTCCAACTCGGAATGCAGGCGGGCCTGGGCGGCGCCGTCCTGGGCTTTCTCGGCCTCGGCCAGGTCGTGTTGCACCTGGCGCAGGCGCAGGTCGCCATCGAGCACATAATCGATCGCGATGCGGTCCAGGGTGTCGATCTCCTGGCGCATATGGGCAATGCGCCAGTCGGCCGGCAGCAAGCAATCCCCGGAGTCCGGAGTCAGCTCTCCCAGCAACAAGGCGAACAACGTTGATTTGCCGGCGCCGTTGGCACCGATCAGGCCGGCTTTGTGACCGGCGTGCAGGGTCAGCTCGGCGTCTTCGAGAAGACGTTGCGGGCCACGCTGTAATGTTAGGCTTTGAAGTCGGATCATAATGGCGGCGGAGTCTACCAGCTTCGTTGGCCGCTGGCTTGGGTGTGAATATGTACGCTGACCTGTGGAGCTTTGCCCTCACGACTTATGCCCGCCCGGGCGTCGAATCCGCTTGCCTGCGCTTGCAGGAAGACGGCGCGGACGTGTGCCTGTTGCTGTGTGGTGCCTGGTTGGAGCAGCGCGCTGTGGCAGCAACCTCCGAGCGCCTGCAAGCGCTGAAACAGATTGCCCGGCCTTGGCAGACACAGGTGATCGAACCGTTACGTCAAATACGCACGCACTGGCGCGCCATGGCGCAGCAGGATGAAGCTCTGGCGGGGTTACGCGAGCGGGTTAAGGCCCTGGAGTTGGACGCCGAACGACAGTTGCTGACGCGACTGGAAGCACTGGCGCAAACTTGGCCGACTGGCGATGCGATGGATCAGCGGCGGTGGCTGGAAGGACTGACGGCTGAGGATGCCGCCAACCTTGACCCCGGCGCGCTGCAGCAGCTGCGCGCCGGGGTCACCAGCACTTAGGAAGCGCTGGCTGGGGTGGTGCTTGGCGCTACCGGAGCAGGCGTGCTGCTGGCCGGCGCAGTGGGTGCGGTGGACGCTGCCGGGGCGGCAGCAGGTGTTGCTGGCTTGGCCGGTGCTGGTTTTACGGCAGCCGGCTTTGCAGCAGCAGGTTTAGCAGCTGGTTTGGCGGCCGGCTTTGCAGCGGCAGGTTTGGCAGCTGGCTTAACGGCTGGTTTGGCAGCAGCAGGTTTAGCGGCTGGCTTAACGGCTGGTTTGGCAGCAGCAGGTTTAGCGGCTGGCTTGGCGGCTGGTTTCGCAGAAGCGGTTTTAGCAGCTGGCTTGGCGGCTGGTTTCGCAGCAGCAGGTTTAGCAGCTGGCTTGGCGGCTGGTTTGGCAGCAGCGGTTTTAGCCGCTGGCTTGGCGGCTGGTTTGGCAGCAGCAGGTTTAGCAGCTGGCTTGGCGGCTGGTTTGGCAGCAGCGGTTTTAGCCGCTGGCTTGGCGGCTGGTTTCGCAGCAGCGGTTTTAGCAGCTGGCTTGGCGGCTGGTTTTGCAGCAGCAGTTTTAGCAGCTGGCTTGGCGGCTGGTTTTGCGGCAGCAGTTTTGGCAGCTGGCTTGGCGGCTGGTTTTGCAGCAGCAGTTTTGGCAGCTGGCTTGGCGGCTGGTTTTGCAGCAGCAGTTTTGGCCGCTGGCTTGGCGGCTGGTTTCGCAGCAGCAGTTTTGGCCGCTGGCTTGGCGGCTGGTTTTGCAGCAGCAGTTTTGGCAGCAGGTTTTGCTGCGGCTTTAGCCGGTGACTTGGCAGCAACCGCTTTGCTCGCGGGCTTCTTCGCCGCGCTCGCTGCAACAGCTTTCGCAGGGGTACGAGCGCCCAGCACTTTAGCCACGGCTTCTTTCACACGACCAACGCCCTGGGCCAGTTTCAGGCTTTCCTGAGCATCTTTTTTGAGTTGGGAAATATAGGCGCGGGTTTCAGCTTGGCGATCCTTGAGGGCGTCCAGCAGGTCCTCAAGCTCTTTGACAGCATCTTTGGCTTTGGCTTGTGCCTTGGCCTTGCCGGCAGTAGCGGCGTCTTGCAGTTTGGTGCGGGATTTGTGCAGCTTTTCTTGCGCTTTACCGCGTTGTTTTTCCAGCTTGGCGAGCAGTTTTTCTGCATCGGCCAACGCTTGGGAACAGGCGCTTTCCAGATGTTCGAGCAAGCTGCCCGAAAGTTGTTGGAGTAAATGCAACGGGGTATTAACAGGCTTCTGTTTGGCCGACATGGTTTACCTCCTGGCTGACGTGGGTGCGGCTCATACTAGCCCTCTGCTCTTACCGCCGCTAGGGCATGTTGACAGTATCGTTTGCCTTGCGTTGCACCGCGCGAAAATTCTTATCGATATAACGAAAACACGCGGCACTTTTTACCCGTTCACACTGGCATAATCCGTCGCACTTTCGGCGGGAGAATACCCATGTCGCGTTACCTTTTTCTTGTGCTTGGTCTAGCAATATCAGTGACCAATGCGAGCGAGCAATCGCCGGCAAAAATCACTGAAAAAAACCAACATGACCTCGCCTACAGCCTGGGCGCGAGCCTTGGTGAACGCTTGCGCCAGGAGGTTCCGGACCTGCAGCTACAAGCGTTGATCGACGGCCTCAAGCAAGCGTATCAAGGCAAGCCATTGGCATTGGACAACGCACGCATCGAGCAGATTCTTGCCCAGCACGAAGCACAGAACGAAGCCGATGCGCAGGCACCGCAAAGCGAAAAAGCACTCGCGGCCGAACAACAATTCCTGAGCAAGGAAAAAGCCGTAAAAGGCGTGCGCGAATTGGCGGATGGAATCCTGCTTACCGAACTCACACCCGGCAATGGCGAGAAGCCAACGGCCAGCGATCAAGTCCAAGTGAAGTACGTGGGACGATTGCCCGATGGGACGGTGTTCGACCAAAGCACGCAACCCCAGTGGTTCCGTCTGGACAGCGTGATCAGCGGCTGGAGCAGTGCATTGCAGCAAATGCCAGTGGGCGCGAAATGGCGCCTGGTGATCCCCTCAGCCCAGGCCTATGGTGCCGACGGTGCCGGCGAATTGATCCCGCCCTATACCCCTTTGGTGTTCGAGATCGAGTTGCTCGGAACCCGACACTGAGGCCATAAAAAACGGTGCGTCATGCGCACCGTTTTTTTGTATCGCGATCGAGCTTCAAGCCTGAGTAGCAGACTCTTCCTTGTGAGCGTTATGCAGCACTTCGATCAAGCAATCTTCCAGCTCGAATCGCTCATGCAGCAGCGCACCCAATTCTTTGAATTTTGCTGCAACACAGTTTCCGGCATCACACAGGTCGGTGAAGGCCAGCAGCTTCTCGGTGATGACATCGATGCGTGGGTAAATGGTCTCAGCCAAGTCCAGGCCACGCTGATCGTCGAAGGCTTCGGCCTCCTTGGTCAGCTGTTCGTAGACGCCAAAATGGCCGGCTGACACGTAGTCCACCAACACACCGCAGAAATCCTGCAACGGTTCACGGTTCTCCGCCAGTGCCTCGGGCTTGGCGCCGAGAGCATCAAAGGCCCGAACCAGTTCGTGACGTGCCTTCAGCCAGCTGTCGATCAGCTTGTGCACCCCACCCCAGCGTTCCTGAGCATTCTGACAACTTTCCAGCATGATGATCTCTCTTCCCTATAGGGGCGCTGCCGCCTGGTGCCCGCGCAACACTTCAAGGATAAAGCAGCAACCGGACAAGGCCGCATCTGATAAACGGTTTCAATAACACGTGCGGGCCAGATTATGCCCGCATGACTATGGCTTCAAGGTACGCAGGAGAGAAAGTTCATACAAGTGTTTAATCCCGTCCTACAAACTGCAACCGGCGTTCAGTGCCTCGCCGGGCGCAAACGTTGGCTCAACAACAGCCGTGAAAACTGCATGGCGCCAAGGATCAACATCGCGACGAAGAACAGCAGGCTCCACTCCGGCAGGCTCAAGTCAAACAGCGTCCAGTTGATCTCCACGCAATCAACGGTGCCTTTGACCGTCAATTGCAGGGCCTGCCAAAACGACAGGTTTTCGATCATGAAGTGCAGGCTCGGCCAGCAATCCGCTGCCTGGTCCGGTGCGGCGTTTTGTAGCAATACCTGACGCACGGCAGTCATCGCACCGAGCAACGCAAAGCCCATGCTTGCCAGCCCGTACAGGCAAAGAATAGAGCGCTTGGGGTTATGCAGGGCAGCGACCAGGTTGATCAAGGTGAAAGCGGCGAGGAATACCCGTTGCATTTGGCACAGGAAGCAAGGACGCAGCGAGGCGCCAAATTCCAGGTAGAAGGACGCGCCCAACGTCAGCGCACCTGCCAGGAACGCAAGGAAAAACAAGGAGCGTGAGGGGGCCAAAGACATGCTTTATCCGCATCGCGAAAGATAGGTCGCTACGGTAGAGGAAAGGCCTGACCGCTTTCAATACATGCTGGAGCAGACGATTCCGCGAGAGGGTAAGGACTTCCCACCAGAAGATGGAGGACTTTGGGCTATCTAGCGTCGGACTTTGCCCACAAACCCTCTAACGCAACGTTTTTAGAGCTCATGAAGGTTGGCGGTCGGATATATCCGCGCCAACCCTCGTCCGCCTTCCTACATCAAGCGCGAGCCGGGACAGGCAGCGGTGATGCCAGCAAACGGTTATCCAGCAGCCCAAGGCCCTCTTGGAACAGCTGATTACTGCGCTCGGTATCGCCAAGCTGAGCCAACAAACGTGCGAGCTCGGCGCAGGCTTCAGGATTGCGTTGCACCTGCAAACTGCTTTCCAGGTAATCCCGCGCCTTGCCCCACAAGCTGTTTTGCAGGCACAGGCGACCCAGTGTCAGCAGCAGGCTGGCATCGCCTGGATGGTCCTTGAGCCAACCCTCGGCAAACTTCAATTGCCGGGCCGGGTCACTGCCACGCAACAGGCCATATAGCCGGATCAGGTGGCTGTCGTAGCCGCGCTTGAGCGCGACACACAACGCTTCTTCAGCCTTGGCATCGGCGCCCAGTTGGCGCAATTGCTCGGCGTAGGCCAGCACCAATTGCGGCTCCTGGCGCTGGGCAGACGTGAGCTGCTGCCAGGCCCGCTCAAGCGACTGCAAGCCGGCTTCGCCCTGCTCTTCGCGTTGGGCAGCGAGGCTCAGGTTCTCACCCCAGGCGCGGCGCTCAAGCTCGGCCAGTTCACTGGCGGGCAGCACTTTGTCCTTGCGCAGTTCCGGCAGCAGGCGAATCACTGACGACCAATCACCGCGCTGCTGATGCAGGCGCTGCAATTGGCGCAATACTTGCGCGTTATGGGGATGACGTTCGTGCATTGCCTGCAAGGTGATCAGTGCACCGTCGCTGTCGCCACGGTCCAATTGCAGTTGCGCATGGCTCAAGGCAACCGCCAGCTCGGCCTGGGGTTGACGCTCCAGGGCGCGCTCCAGCAAGCCGTCGGACTCTTCATACCGCCCCTGCTCATTCGCGGCACGGGCCGCGCCGAGGTAGTACAGCAGTGGCTGGCGCTCGGCTTCGGCGGCTCGGTGCAGGTGGCGCTCGGCGCTGGCCCAGCGGCCTTCAGCGAGGTCCATCTGGCCTTGCTCGATGGCGATCTGCACGCGGCGACTGCGATTACGTCGCGACCACGGGTTGACCACACCACCGGACGTGGTAACCAGGCTCACCAGTACGCGGATCAGGTAGATGGCCAAACCGAAGGCAAATACCGCCACCACGGTTGCCCAAAGGCTCGACTCGTAATGCAGCACATGCGGGTAGGTAATCAGCACGTAGCCGGTGTGTTTCGAAATGCCTACAGCCAGCGCCAGCGCGATTGCAATCGCCAGCACCAGGATCACATAGAAACGTTTCATCGGCTCTACTCCTGCTTCGCCGACGTCGCCGCCGCCTTGGCTTCGTCGGCAGACAGATGACGACGCTCAAGGTACGCCTGCACGGCAGCCAGGCTTGCGGCCAGGTCCGGTGTCACCACCGACACGGCCTTGGGCTCAAGCTCGGCGATACGCGCCAGCATCGCCTTGCTCTGCGGGTTGTCCTGGTTGAAGTTGTCCTGCAACACGCTGCGCGCTTCGCCCAGCGAGCGGCTGTAGACGGCCGATTCACCATTGAGCGCCGCCCATTGCGCTTGCTCCAGGGCCAGGCTCAGGGCCAGGCGCACCTGGTTCAGACCTTGGCCGGCCAGCAGTGGACGGATGTTGTCGTCGGGGTTGAAGTCGATGCGGAAGTAACGGGAAATCTGCTCCCACCACTGGCTCCAGCGGCTTTGCGTATCGGTGGTCGGACGCCCTTCGGAAGCGGGGTCGGTCAGTTGATACTCAGGGGCAATGGCCGCCAATTGCACGACTTGGTCACGCAGGGCCGCCAGTTGCAGGTATAGCCCGGTACGGTCCGGCTGCTCGGTGCTGCGCAGCGCGGCAAGGCTCTTGGCCAATTGTTCGCGGGCAGCGTAAGAGCCTGGATCGCTTTGCTCGCGTAGGATCTCGTCGGCACCCTGCACCAGCGCCTGGGCGCTGTTGATATCTTGAAGGGCGGACAAGCGCAGGCTCGCCAGGCGGATCAAGTGTTCGGCCTCGGCCAGTCGCCAATCCTTGCGGCTGGAGCCCAGTACGGTTTCCAGGCGCTGGCTCAGCTTCTGCTGGTCACCCTGCAACTGGGCCACCAAGCGACGGCGTTCCTCCAGCTCATCCGCACCCGGCAATTGCGCCAGGCGCGCGGCCAGTTGTTGCTGGCTTTGCTTGAGGGACTGGGACTGGTCATCGAGGGTCTGCACCTGGCCCAACTGTTGTTGGCTGCTGGCCTGCAGGGCGCGGACCTGCCAGATACCCCAGCCGCCGGCGGCAACACCGGCTACGCCGAGCAGCAGGGCGACGATTGCCAGGCCATTGCCACGGCGCGGCACGGTGACCGGTGACTCAACCGGCGCATCAAGTGCGGGTTGGGTTTCATCTTTAGGCAAGGCTGTTTCGCTCACGTATCCGTCCTTTGCGTTTCAGAGAGTGGGAACGGGATAGCTCCGTATCGCCACTAACAAAGCCGCGGCACTCGCACCGCGACAATCCACAACTTTTTCTGCGCCAGCGGCCCGCGCCATTTCCTGGACTCGCGGGCTCGGCACGAACAACGGCAGCTGTGCCACCTGTGGCCAATCGGCTCCGGCCAGGGCTTGCAGGTGCAAAAAACCCTGCCCACTGCTGACCACCAGGCCGTTCAAGCGTTCCAACTGGATGCGTTGCATCAGCACACCGGCGTCGTAGGCCGGCAGGAAACGGCGATACAACTCCAGATAGTCGACACTAGCACCTTGCTCACGCAAACGCTCCGCCAGCAGTTCGCGACCGCCCTCGCCCCGCAGGATCAATACCTGAGCATCGGGGCGTGCGATAGCCTCGCGCAACGCAGGCAATTGAAGCAAGGCCTCGCTGTCATCGCCAGTCGGTGGGTAGTGAACATTGAGGCCGTGATCAGCCAGGACCTGCGCGGTGGCGGCGCCGACACTGAACCACGGCAGTTGCTTCCCCGCCCGCCCCAGCTGCTGCACGGCCAGGCGCGCGGCAGGTTTGCTGACGACGATCACCGCACAGTAGCGGTCCAGATCACAGAAGACGGCCTGCTGTTCAGGGGTGACAGGCAGCGGCTCAATGTCCAGCAACGGCAAGCTGCTGCTGAAGATACCCGCTTCGGACAACGTGGCCGCCAGGGCCATCGAGTCCTCGGCAGGCCGCGTCAACAGCACGCGCCATTCGGTCACTGCGGACCGGCCTCGCCATAGACTTTTTGCAGAATGGCGCCGGCGCCCTTTTCCAGCAGCTCTTCAGCCACCTGGATACCCAGGGCTGTGGCGTCACGCTGCGGACCACGCACTTCAGCAGTCAGCAGGGTGCCGCCTTCCGGGTCGCCGACCAAGCCACGCAACCACAGGTTTTCACCTTCAAGCACGGCGTAGCAGGCGATCGGCACCTGGCAGCCACCGTTGAGGTGCTTGTTCAGGGCGCGCTCGGCCGTGACGCGCACTTCGGTGTCCTGGTGATCCAGGGGTTTGAGCAGGGCGTGGATTTCTGTGTCGGCGGTACGGCATTCAATGCCAACCGCGCCTTGCCCACCGGCGGGCAGGCTGTCCTCGACGCTGATGGCTGAGGTGATACGGGCTTCGAAGCCCAGGCGGATCAGGCCCGCCGCCGCTAGGATAATCGCGTCATATTCGCCGGCATCCAGCTTCGCCAGACGGGTGTTGACGTTGCCGCGCAGGAAGCGGATCTGCAGGTCCGGGCGGCGGGTGAGCAGTTGTGCCTGGCGGCGCAAGCTCGACGTACCGACGATGCTGCCCAGGGGCAGCTCATCCAAAGAGGCATACGTGTTGGAAACGAAGGCATCACGCGGGTCTTCGCGCTCGCAGATGCAAAACAGACCCAGGCCTTCCGGGAAGTCCATGGGCACGTCTTTCATCGAATGCACGGCGATGTCAGCTTCGTTTTCGAGCAGTGCGGTTTCCAGTTCCTTGACGAACAAACCCTTGCCGCCGATTTTCGACAGTGGCGAGTCGAGCAGCTTGTCGCCGCGACTGACCATGGGCACCAGGGTCACCGTGAGACCTGGATGGGCCTGCTCCAGACGTGCTTTGACGTATTCGGCCTGCCACAAGGCCAGGGCACTTTTACGGGTGGCGATGCGGATTTCGCGAGAGGACATGGATCAATCCGTACTGAATAGATACGGCAGATAATAACAGCTCAGGCAAATACGCTTTGATTTGAATCAGCAAGTGCGGGGCCTCCCTGGCCTCGTCGCACCGGGATATGGAATGCAAGCCTCGCCACAGCCCTGGGACTAAAGCTGCTGCATCATCTTGCGCACACCGGCGACGTGCCGTCGGCTGACGATCAACGCGTCACCGTTAAGGCCTTTCAGGAATAGCTGAAAGTGCCCCAGGGGCGTGCGTTGCAGGCGTTCGATTCGCTCGCGGGCTACCAGCGCGTTGCGGTGGATACGCACGAAGCGGTCGCCGAACTCGTCTTCAAGTGCCTTGAGCGGCTCATCGAGCAGTACTTCGCCACCTTGGTGACGCAGGGTCACGTACTTGTGGTCGGCAATAAAATAGACCACTTCACCCAACGGGATTAGCTCTATGCCTTTGCGGGTTCGGGCGCTGATATGGCTGCGCGGCCCGTTACCACTTTGGGCGGCAGGCTGAGTCAGGGCGGCAAGCTGGACGCGGGTTGGGCGCTCAGCCTTTTTCAGGGCCTTGAGCAACGCGTCGCCGGCCACCGGCTTGGTGAGGAAGCTGACACCGCTGGCTTCCAGCGTTTCCGCAGAAAACTCTTCGCCGGTTGCGCAAAACACCACGGCGGGTGGTGACTCTCGCTCGCTCAGTCGGGCGGCAACTTGCAGGCCATCGAGGCCTGGCATACGGATATCGAGCAACACCACATCCGGCTTGAGGCTGTCGATCAGCGTCAACGCCTCTTCGCCCGTGGTGGCGCTCGGTTCTAATACTGCGTAACCCTCGAGTTCACTGATCAAACGGCTCAGTCGCTCGCGGGCTTGGGGTTCGTCATCAACGATCAGGACATTCATATTGCGCTGGATTCCTGCGTGAGTCTCGCACAAGGATAGCGTAGACAGGTGCGGTGACTTGCGTCACAGCGATCCACGCTAAGACTAGCGCGAGCGGCAAAAAGTGCCCTGAGAGTGGCACCCATATTTACCCGGACCTGTTCAATTACGCCCAAGACCTGCTGCCTTCGGGCATCGTCATAGGGTTTGCTGATACACAATCCGAATACCCCCCTTTTTTAATGGATAGTCTGGGCTCTGACCGCATCACCCGACTTTGGTGCATTCACACACTATCAGTCCAACTGTAGACGCTCACTGAGACGACATTGCTCAATCGTCAAATATCGTTTCAATAAGCCTCTGTACTCAGTCTCGTCCTGGACGCGGTCGGCGGCAAGGCACTTAGCCATCCTTTGCACAAATAAAAATGCCGACGACCCACAGCACCGCCTCCACGGGCAACCCTGTTATTATCGCCGGCACACTTCCATGCCTCTTTATTAAGCAGATCACGAGCGAATCCATGAGCACCGACAAGACCAACCAGTCCTGGGGCGGCCGCTTCAGTGAACCCGTCGACGCCTTCGTCGCCCGCTTCACCGCCTCCGTCACCTTCGACCAGCGCCTGTACCGCCACGACATCATGGGCTCCATCGCCCACGCGACGATGCTGGCCAAGGTCGGCGTGCTGACCGATGCCGAGCGCGACAGCATCATCGACGGCCTGACCACCATCCGTGGCGAGATCGAAGCCGGCACGTTCGACTGGCGCGTCGACCTGGAAGACGTGCACATGAACATCGAAGCCCGCCTCACCGACCGCATCGGTGTGACCGGCAAGAAGCTGCACACCGGCCGTAGCCGCAACGACCAGGTGGCCACCGATATCCGCTTGTGGCTGCGTGATGAAATCGACCTGATCCTGGCAGAAATCACCCGCCTGCAGAAAGGCCTGCTGGAACAGGCCGAGCGTGAGTCGGACACCATCATGCCGGGTTTCACTCACCTGCAAACCGCGCAACCGGTGACGTTCGGCCACCACCTGCTGGCCTGGTTCGAAATGCTCAGCCGCGACTACGAGCGCCTGGTGGACTGCCGCAAGCGCGCCAACCGCATGCCACTGGGCAGCGCTGCACTGGCCGGCACCACTTACCCGATCGACCGCGAGTACACCGCGCAATTGCTGGGCTTCGACGCTGTCGGCGGCAACTCGCTGGATGGCGTGTCGGACCGTGATTTCGCCATCGAATTCTGCGCCGCCGCCAGCATCGCGATGATGCACCTGTCGCGCTTCTCGGAAGAGCTGGTGCTGTGGACCAGCGCGCAATTCCAATTCATCGACCTGCCGGACCGCTTCTGCACCGGCAGCTCGATCATGCCGCAAAAGAAAAACCCCGACGTGCCCGAGCTGGTGCGTGGCAAGAGCGGCCGCGTGTTCGGCGCCTTGATGGGCCTGCTGACCTTGATGAAAGGCCAACCCCTGGCCTACAACAAGGACAACCAGGAAGACAAGGAACCGCTGTTCGACGCTGCCGACACCCTGCGCGACTCACTGCGCGCGTTTGCCGACATGATCCCGGCGATCAAGCCCAAGCACGCGATCATGCGTGAAGCGGCGCTGCGCGGGTTCTCTACCGCGACTGATCTGGCGGACTACCTGGTACGCCGTGGCCTGCCGTTCCGCGACTGCCACGAAATCGTCGGCCACGCAGTTAAGTACGGCGTGGACACCGGCAAGGACTTGGCGGAAATGAGCCTGGAAGAACTGCGTCAGTTCAGTGACCAGATCGAGCAGGACGTGTTTGCCGTGCTGACCCTGGAAGGCTCGGTAAATGCCCGTAATCACATCGGCGGTACTGCGCCGGCGCAGGTGAAAGCAGCTGTGTTGCGCGGCCAGGAATTGCTCGCCAGCCGCTAAAAGCATCGCAGGCAAGCCAGCTCCCACAGGAAATCGCATTCCAATGTGGGAGCCGGGCTTGCCCGCGATAGCGTCCTGCCAGACGCCAAAAATCTATTTCTTGGCCGCGATCATCGCCATAAACGCCGGCATCGCCGCCTCTCTGTCCGCCGCCACTTTCTGAGCGTTGGGCATGGCGTGCAACCTTTCCAGCAACGCCTTGGCTGCCGGCATTTCAGCCAGCAGATCCAGGCCAAACAGCTTCTCGCCCACCGCGCAGGCGAGGTTCACGCTGTACATGAAATACAGGTCGGCAATGGTGAAACTCTCCCCCGCCACATAGGGTGCGAACTTGCCGTGCCTGCCCAAAGACCCGAAACCCAACAGCAACTCGGCCTTGGACTTCTCCTTGATCGCCTCCGCCACCGGCATTCCAAAAAACGCCTCGGCGAAACATGCACGGGCAGGCAGTTCGATATACAGCTCAATCTCGCGACATAACGCCAGCACCTGAGCACGCTGAAACGGCTCGGCCGGAAGCAGCGCAGGGCCCTCATGGGTGTGCTCGATGTATTCGAGGATCACGCTGGTCTCGTTGATATACCCCTGCTTCACGCCCAGCACCGGCACCTTGCCGCGCGGACTGACGGCCAAGGCCTCCGGGGTTTGCCCGGCATAAAAGGGCACCTCTTCGAATGGCAACCCTTTCTCCAGCAGCGCCAGCTTGACCATGTTGTAGTAGTTACTGACCGAGAATCCGTAGAGCTTGAGCATGTCTGTGCCTCCAGGCCGGGAATGGGGTTGGCTGCAACCGTTATAGATCCCGACGCCTGCCCTGACCAGCAGCATCACCTGCCTGAATGGGGGTAGACTGGCGCCCTTTCCTTGAGGAGCCTGCCATGAGCGAGCCGACCGATATCGACAACGACGAAGAAGAATTCGCCGAAACCACCCTGATCGAGGCGATCGAGAACCAGATCGAAAGCGAAAACCCACCGGCTGCTAAGGCCACTTTCAACAAGCTGACCCTGGTCGGTTACGAGCGTGAAGAGATCCTCCAACTGATGGCCCACGTGCTGGCTGTCGAGATCGATGCATTGCTGGAAGAAGACCGCGCTTTCAATACCGAATGGTATGAAACTGCACTGCGTGCCCTGCCGGAATTGCCTCCGGAAAAGCAGTAATCCCAGGGTGCAGCAACACGCTGGACAGTTCGGCAAAGTGCGTTCACCTTATGGCCTGCTAGCCTCTAATAAATTCTTAGAAAGTCTGGAGTCCTTATGTCGTATACCCCTGAGTTGGTTGCCGAACTGGAAATCCTTGTACTCTTCCCATTGGACAGCACTAAAGAAGGCCTGAAAGTCCATCAGACCGCCGCTCCTACTGCCATCGCTGCTGCTAAACGCCTCCACGCGAAAGGACTTATCGACCAACCGGACGGGGGCTACCTGACCAGCCTTGGCCGGGACGCCGCAGAGCAGGCCCAGACCCTGCTGACTATCTTGACCACTGCCACGACCAAAGAAGCCGCCTGATATCGGATACGCCCATGGAGTCCGCCTCTTGCGGATTCCGAGGGCGTTGCTGTGGAAGTGCGAAAATTCTGACGTCAAAATCCATTTCCCTCTAAACCTCCTACGCTACTGGCTGTAAACTCCTACACGGCCGCCCACGTCGGGCCCTGCGAGCCACCGAGTTCGACATGACCCGCACCCATGAAATCCGCCCCGACCTGGACGAAGGCATCGACCGCAAGGTGCTGGCCCAATTGCGCGCGCGTTTCATGGCCCTCAATGACGGCCGCATGGCCCGTGCCGTCGAGGGGCTGACGCCGCGCCAGCAAAGCGTGCTGAACCTGTTGCCGCTGTTCTTCCACGTCAACCACCCGCTGCTGCCCGGCTATGTGTCGGGCAGTACGCCAGCCGGCTTGTCGAATTTCGAACCCGATGCCCAGGCCCTGGCAGAAGCCCAGCGCCTGACCCGCTCTTTCTCCTACAAGCCGCGCCACGGCAACCCGCCGCGGCCTATCCACGGCCTGTACCTGATGGGCAGCCTCGGCACCCTGGCCCAGGCCGACCAGAGCGATATGGACGTGTGGGTCTGCCACGCCGCCGACCTGAGTGAGAGCGAACTGGCCGAACTGCGCAAAAAATGCCAGTTACTGGAAGCCTGGGCCCTGACCATGGGCGCCGAGGCGCACTTCTTCCTGATCGAACCGACACGCTTTGTGCTCGGTGAGCGCGACACGCAACTGAGTTCCGATGATTGCGGCACGACCCAGCATTACCTGCTGCTCGATGAGTTCTACCGCACCGCCATCTGGCTGGCCGGGCGCACGCCGATCTGGTGGCTGGTGCCGGTGTATGAAGAGACGCGCTATGCCGAGTTCACCCACACGCTGATTTCCAAGCGTTTTATCCGCGCCGATGAAACCCTGGACCTCGGCCACCTGGCGCGCATCCCGCCGGGCGAATTCATCGGCGCCGGGCTGTGGCAGCTATTCAAGGGCATCGAGTCGCCCTACAAATCCGTGCTCAAGCTGCTGCTGACCGAGGTCTACGCCAGCGAACACCCGAAGGTGCACTGCCTGAGCCTACGCTTCAAGCGTGCGGTATTCGCCAACCAAATGGACTTGGACGAACTCGACCCCTACATCGTGGTGTACCGCCGCATCGAGGAATACCTCAAGGCCCGCAACGAGCCCGAGCGCCTGGAGTTGGTGCGGCGCGCGCTGTACCTGAAGGTCAATCGCAAACTCAGCGCCGGGCAGCGCACCACCAGCTGGCAACGGCTGCTGCTGGAGCGCCTGGCCCATGAATGGGGCTGGGACCAGCGCCAATTGGCGCTGCTGGACAGCCGCAGCCAATGGAAGGTGCGCCAGGTAGCCTCCGAGCGCCGCGCGCTGGTCAGCGAGCTCAATTACAGTTATCGCTTCCTGACCCAGTTCGCCCGCACCGAACAGACCGTCAGCCTGATCAACAAGCGCGACCTCAATGTGCTGGGACGACGCCTATACGCCGCGTTCGAGCGCAAGGCCGGCAAAGTCGAGTTCATCAACCCCGGCATCGCCCCGGACCTGGCCGAAGACACCCTGACATTGGTGCAATCGCCCAACCGCAAGGAGCCCGGCCAGCACCACTGGGGCCTGTACAACGGCAACCTTACGGCCCTGGAATGGGAGCACTTCGCGCCGATCAAGCGCAGCCGCGACCTGCTCGAGATGCTCACCTGGTGCCACCGCAACGGCGTGATCGACAGCAGCACGCGCCTGGCCTTGCACCCCGGCACCAGCGACATGACCGAATTCGAGCTGTTCAACCTGCTGGGCAGCCTGCAACAGACCATCGCCCTGCCCCTGGCCAGCGTGGATGAAGAGCGCCTGCTGCGCTCAGCCGTGCCGGAGGAAGTGTTGTTGCTGATCAACGTCGGCGTCGACCCGCTCAAGCATCACCGCGACCTGAATATCCTGATGACCACCGAGCGCACCGACTCCCTGAGTTACGCCGGGGTGCGCGACAACCTGGTGCTGACCCTGGACCAGGTCACGCTCAATAGCTGGAACGAGGTGATGGTCAGCCGCTACGACGGCCCCCACGCGTTGCTCGACTGCCTGCGCGACTACCTCAACCAGTTACCACCCGACCATCTGCCCCGCCTGCGAGTGCGCTGCTTCTGTCACAACCGTGCGCAGTTCATTGCCCAGCGTGTGGAAGAAATCTTCGACACCGCTCAGAACCTGCTGTTGGGCCAAGGCAATCACCGCTATCTGCTCCAGGTGCAGCAGCATTACCACGTGATGGAACTGATGCCGGGCCAGGCCACCCATGTATCCCTGCCGACCCAGGATGCGCTGATCGCCTACCTCAGCGAGGAGCTGGCCAGCTACAGCCCACTGCACCTGGACGCCATGGCCTTGGAAGACCACGACCTGGCCCTGCTGCTGCCCATGGGCATGGCCGATTGCGTACAGGTGTTCTACCGGGTCAACGAAGGTTTTGCCGAGCTGTATGTGCTGGATGAATTCAATGCGCTCTGGCAACAGCGCCTGCCGTTTCATGATGAACAGAGCCTGTTGGCGCCCCTGCAGCGCTTCTTGCAGTCGATCATTTACCGCCGGGACGCGTTGTCCCCGCTGGACCCGCAACAGCCGCTGGGTGCAGTGCACGTCTTGTATTACCAGCTATTGCCGTCGGGCAGTGGACGCGCACGCGGCATCGAACCTCGGCCAGCGCCAACGAACCCGGCGAACAAGCCGTTTTACGATGTGCAGGCGATTATCGGCAAGGCAGCGCCAGGCCAAGTGGGAATTACCCTGTATTGCAATCAGCGAGAGTTTTCCGAACTGGAATTTGGCGACCAGCTGTTTGCAGTGGTCGCCCTGGAGATCGTCGGGCAACGCCGGGAAGCCGAACGTTACCGCTGCTACATCACGGACCTGGACCTGTCCGGCCTGCTCGGCGATGTGCAAAGCCCAAGCAACCTGTACCTGCGTTACAAGGCCGAACTTGAGCTGTCGCTCAACGAGGCGCTGAGCCAGATTTAAAGGGGAAAGGCTCCACCGTCTTTGGGTTGGCCTTCAACGCTGAGCAGCTCCAGCTTGAGCGTCTTGCCGCCCGGTGCTGGCCAGTCGATGTGCTGACCCACCTGCAGGCCGAGCAAGGCGCTGCCCACGGGCGCCAGGATCGAGATCTTGCCTTCGTCGGCGTTCGCGTCTTTCGGGTAGACCAGAGTCAGGTGGTAGTCCTTGCCGCTGCCTTGCTCACGGCAATGCACGCTGGAGTTCATGGTCACGACACCCGCAGGCACTTCATCGTGACCAACCACGTCTTCGGCGCGGTCGAGTTCGGCTTGCAACGCTTCGACGCCGGGAGATTCGTCGCCCAAGCGGTCGATCAGTTGCTCCAGACGCTGCACGTCAAGACGGGTGAGGATGATGGACGGTGCGGTGGTCATGATTCAGGCAGACTCCTTTTTTCTGCACAAAAAAGCAAAACCCCGCCAGGAAAAGGCGGGGTTCTCACGGGCCTCGATGAGTTGAGGCGTACCCGGACACTACCACAGCGTCACAAATAAACAAGACGGCCTCAGGCGTGGGCCCGGCGCTGCTCGGCCTCGGCGCAGATCACGCGGCGCCGGGCATCGTCGGCAGAGCGCCATTCACGGATATCTTCCACGTGACGGAAGCAGCCGAGGCAGACTTTCTGCTCGTCCAGGCGACACAAACTGATACAAGGTGAGGGCACCGCGGGGCTGACATTACTGAACAGCGGCTTCGGCGGGCGAACGGGTGCAGGCTGGGTCACGGTCAGATCTCGTCGAAATCCAGGTCGGCGCCGGTGTACTCGCTGACCAGGCGCGCGAGCATTTCACTCAGCAGCTCTTCACTCTTGTCGCACTGCCATTTGCCGCTTTCTTCGTCGTAGTCGAAGTGCACGCCACCGGAGCGCGCCGCCAGCCACAGTTGGCGCAGCGGTTCCTGGCGACTGAAGATCAGTTGCTGGCCGCTGTCGAACTTGACGGTCAGCACGCCGGCCGAGTTTTCCAGGTCCACGTCCAGGCCGCTGTCGTCGAAAATATCCTCCAGCGCCTGCTGGGTCGAATCCACCAGGTCGTGAAAACGGGCTTCGGTCAAACTCATTGTGGCAACCTCAAAAGTGTCTGGTTTTGCTCAAGCGCCGCACGATACGGGCGCGCCCCGCCGATTGCAAAGGATACCGATTTCAATACGATTGACGGTGTGAAATATCCTCAACCAGCGTAGTCCGCATCCTAACCGTCTCGGCAAACCCCCGCCGGACGGGTATTCCAGCGCATAGGCAAGCTGGCGGGTGGTCGGTATACTCGGGCGCAATTAATGCATATTCAAGGATTTCGCCATGAAGCGCCTGATCTCTTCCCTTGCTGCGCTCGTCGCGGTCGCTTGCCTCGTTAGTGCCTGTGGTCAGAAAGGCCCGCTGTACCTGCCCGATGACAGCAAAGACCCGAATGAACAGGCGCAGTCGTCGCAAAAACCATCCAAAGCGCATAAGCACGACACCTACGAATAAGGGTACTCCATGGACGCTTTTAACTACCGGGACGGCGAGCTGTTCGCGGAAGGCGTGGCGTTGTCCGCGATTGCCGAGCGCTTTGGCACGCCGACCTATGTGTATTCCCGTGCGCATATCGAAGCCCAGTACCGCTCGTTCACCGACGCGCTCGACGGCGTACCGCACCTGGTGTGCTACGCGGTCAAGGCCAACTCCAACCTGGGCGTCCTGAATGTCCTGGCACGCCTCGGCGCTGGTTTCGACATCGTTTCCCGTGGCGAGCTGGAGCGTGTACTGGCTGCCGGCGGCAAGGCTGAAAAGATCGTCTTCTCCGGCGTCGGCAAGACCCGCGAAGACATGCGCCGCGCCCTGGAAGTCGGCGTGCATTGCTTCAACATCGAATCCACCGACGAACTCGAGCGCCTGCAAGTCGTGGCCGCCGAGATGGGCGTTCGCGCGCCTATCTCCCTGCGCGTCAACCCGGACGTCGACGCCGGCACCCACCCGTACATTTCCACCGGTCTCAAAGAGAACAAGTTCGGCATCGCCATCGCCGACGCCGAAGACGTGTACATCCGCGCTGCCCAACTGCCAAACCTGGAAGTGCTGGGCGTCGACTGCCACATCGGCTCGCAACTGACCAGCCTGCCTCCGTTCCTGGACGCGCTCGACCGCCTGTTGGCACTGATCGATCGTCTCGGCGAATGCGGCATTTACCTGCACCACATCGACCTGGGTGGTGGCGTGGGCGTGCGCTATCGCGACGAAGAGCCGCCGCTGATTGCCGACTATATCCAAGCCGTGCGCGAGCGCATCGAAGGCCGTGACCTGACGCTGATGTTCGAGCCGGGCCGCTATATCGTCGCCAACGCGGGCGTGCTGCTGACCCAGGTCGAGTACCTCAAGCACACCGAGCACAAGGACTTCGCCATCGTCGACGCGGCGATGAACGACCTGATCCGCCCGGCGCTGTACCAGGCCTGGATGAATGTCACCGCCGTGACGCCTCGCGACAGCGAAGCCCGCGCCTACGACATCGTCGGCCCGATCTGCGAGACCGGCGACTTCCTGGCCAAGGATCGTCAGTTGGCCCTGGAAGAAGGCGATCTGCTGGCTGTGCATTCGGCCGGTGCCTACGGGTTTGTCATGAGTTCCAACTACAACACCCGCGGACGTACCGCCGAGGTGCTGGTGGACGGTGATCAAGCGTTTGAAGTGCGTCGCCGCGAGACGGTAGCCGAGTTGTATGCTGGCGAAAGCCTGCTGCCGGAGTAAGCCATGCTGCTGCGTTTTACCAAGATGCACGGGCTGGGCAATGATTTCATGGTCCTCGACCTGGTCAGCCAGCACGCGCATATCCTGCCCAAACACGCCAAACAGTGGGGCGATCGCCACACCGGCATTGGTTTCGACCAGTTGCTGATCGTCGAGGCGCCGAGCAACCCCGAGGTGGATTTCCGTTATCGGATCTTCAACTCCGACGGTTCCGAAGTGGAACAGTGCGGCAACGGTGCGCGCTGCTTCGCACGCTTTGTGCTGGACAAGCGCCTGACCGCCAAGCGGCAGATCCGTGTCGAGACCAAGAGCGGCGTGATCGACCTGGACATCCGCAGCGACGGCCAGATCAGCGTCAACATGGGCGCGCCACGCCTGGTGCCGGCGGATATTCCATTCCAGGCCACCGAGCAGGCCGTCAGCTATGCGTTGGACGTTGACGGCAAGACCGTCGACATTGCTGCCGTGTCCATGGGCAACCCCCACGCGGTGCTGCGGGTCAACGACATCAACAACGCGCCCGTGCATGAATTGGGGCCGAAGATCGAACACCACCCGCGCTTTCCGGCTCGGGTCAACGTGGGCTTCCTGC
This sequence comes from Pseudomonas pergaminensis, assembly GCF_024112395.2. NCBI lineage: Bacteria > Pseudomonadati > Pseudomonadota > Gammaproteobacteria > Pseudomonadales > Pseudomonadaceae > Pseudomonas > Pseudomonas pergaminensis. The sequence goes on from NZ_CP078013.2 coordinate 6,383,003, forward strand.
AGGTGATCGACCGTTCCCGCGCGCAATTGCGTGTGTGGGAACGCGGCGCCGGCGAAACCCAGGCCTGCGGTACCGGTGCATGCGCCGCTGCCGTGGCCGCGATCAGCCAGGGGTGGATGGATTCGCCGCTGCTGATCGACCTGCCCGGTGGACGCTTGTCCATCGAGTGGGCAGGCCCTGGCCACCCGGTGATGATGACCGGGCCGGCCTCGCGCGTATACGAAGGACAGGTCCGTCTATGAGTGAGTCAAGCCAATGACCGATAAGCCTCAAGTACCCGCACAAGCAACCCCGAGCGACAGCCTGGAGGCCGCTACCGTCGCGGCGTACCTTGAGGCTAATCCGGACTTCTTCGTCGAACACGAAGAGTTGCTACCGGCACTGCGCATCCCCCATCAACGCGGGGATACCGTGTCGCTGGTGGAGCGGCAGATGAAGATCCTGCGTGAGCGCAATATCGAAATGCGCCACAAGCTCTCGCACCTGATGGACGTCGCCCGCGACAACGACCGCCTGTTCGAGAAAACCCGCCGCCTGATCCTGACGCTGATGGACGCCACCAGCCTGGAAGAAACGGTGATCGCCGTCGAAGACAGCCTGCGCCAGGACTTCCAGGTGCCGTTCGTGAGCCTGATCCTGTTCAGCGACAACCCGATGCCGGTGGGTCGCTGGGTCAGCGGCAGCGACGCACAAACCGCCATCGGCGGCCTGTTGTCCGAAGGCAAGACCATCAGCGGCACCTTGCGTGAGCATGAGTTGGACTTTCTGTTTGGCGCCGAGCAACGCAAACAGATCGGCTCCACCGCCGTGGTCGCCCTCAGCCATCAAGGCCTGCACGGCGTGTTGGCCATCGCCAGCCGTGATCCTCAGCACTACAAGAGCTCCGTGGGCACCTTGTTCCTGACCTACATCGCCGAAGTGCTGGGCCGCGTCTTGCCGCGCTTCACCACCGCCCTGCGCGCGGTGCGCTAGCCATGGAACGGCAACTGGACGCTTACTGCGCTCACCTGCGCAACGAGCGCCAGGTGTCGCCCCACACCCTGGAAGCCTATCGACGGGACCTGAACAAGGTCCTGGCGTACTGCGAAAAACAACAGATCAGCAGCTGGAAGGCCCTGGATATCCAGAGCCTGCGCAGCCTGATCGCGCGCCTGCACCAGGCCGGCCAATCCTCGCGCAGCCTGTCGCGCCTGCTCTCGGCGGTGCGTGGGCTCTATCACTACCTGAACCGCGAAGGCCTGTGCGACCACGACCCGGCCAACGGCCTGTCGCCGCCCAAGGGTGAGCGGCGCCTGCCCAAGACCCTGGACACCGATCGCGCCTTGCAATTGCTGGATGGCGCCGTCGAGGACGACTTCCTGGCTCATCGCGACCAAGCGATCCTGGAGCTGTTCTACTCATCGGGTTTGCGCTTGTCAGAACTGACCGGCCTGAACCTGGAGCACCTGGACCTGGCGGACGGCTTGGTGCAGGTGCTCGGCAAGGGCAGCAAGACCCGCGTCCTGCCGGTAGGCCGCAAAGCCCGGGACGCCCTGCAGTTGTGGCTGCCGCTGCGCCTGCTGACCAATCCGGCGGATGACGCCGTGTTTGTCAGCCAGCAAGGCCGGCGCCTGGGGCCGCGCGCGATCCAGTTGCGGGTCAAGGCCGCCGGCGAGCGCGAGCTGGGGCAGAACCTGCACCCACACATGCTGCGACACTCCTTTGCCAGCCACATGCTGGAGTCGTCGCAGGACCTGCGCGCGGTTCAAGAGCTGCTCGGCCACTCCGACATCAAGACCACACAGATCTACACCCACCTGGATTTCCAACACCTGGCAACGGTCTACGACAGCGCCCATCCACGGGCCAAACGCATCAAGGGCGGCGACTCATGAGTATCAAGCTGATCACCTTCGACCTGGACGACACACTCTGGGACAACGTACCCGTCATCATCAGCGCCGAAGCGTCGATGCGCGAATGGCTGGCCACCCATGCGACCAAGGTCGGCGACCTGCCCCTCGAGCACTTCGCCAGCCTGCGCCAGCAGGTGCTGCAACGTCATCCCGAGCTCAAACACCGTATCAGCATCCTGCGCCACCGGGTGTTGATGCATGCGTTTGAAGAGGCGGGTTATCCGCAGCCCGAAGCCACGGAAATGGCGGATGTGTGCTTTGAAGCGTTCATCCATGCGCGCCACCAGCTCACGGTGTTCCCGGAAGCCGAGCCGATGCTGCAAGCCCTGCGCCAGCACTTTTTGCTGGGGGTGATCACCAATGGCAATGCCGACGTGCAGCGCGTGGGCCTGGCGGATTACTTTCATTTTGCCTTGCGCGCCGAAGATATCGGCATTGCCAAGCCGGATGCGCGTTTGTTTCAGGAGGCGTTGCAGCGTGGTGGGGTGGATGCCAATGCCGCGGTGCATGTTGGCGATCACCCAGGGGATGACATTGCTGGGGCGCAGCAGGCGGGGCTTCGAGCGGTGTGGTTTAACCCGACGGGCAAGGCGTGGGATGCGGATAAGCGTCCGGATGCCGAGATTCGTAACCTGGCGGAGCTGCCAGAATTGCTCCGCAGCTGGAACTGACACCGAACCCAATGTGGGAGCTGGCTTGCCTGCGATAGCGGTCTATCAGGCACATTTTTACTGGCTGACACTGCGCCATCGCGGGCAAGCTCGCTCCCACAGGGTATTGCGCCAGGCATGAAAAAGCCCGCAGCGACGGCGGGCTTTTCCTACAAGCGGATGACTGACCTTAGATAGGTCGGCTGCCGTACTTGTTGTCTGGCTTCTTCGGTGGGTCTGCCACCACGTTAGCCTCGACTTCCTGCACTTTGCCGCCTTTAGCGAGGAATTCTTCCATCGCACGGGCCAGGGCATCACGCTCTTTGTTCTTGGCTTCAACGCTCGGCAATTCGTCTACCGACACCGCTGCCTTGGCTTTGCCTTTGGCAGCCGGGACAGGTGCATCATCGCCACCGTCGTCGTCAGCAACGTCTTCCGCCGCCGCTTCAAGACCTTCTTCGGTGTCGTCTTCGTCACCTACTTCGAGTTCGTCGTTTTCCAGATCATCGTCGCTCATGTTCTACCTCATGACTTGCGAAAAGCAGATTAGTTATAGCCCAGCTTCACCCTCTGTCGATGGCTGCTGGAAAAAAATCAACATCCACTGGATAACCAGTGGCTTATGCCCCATCACCGTGCAAGGTGGCGAGGACTTTACGAGCACCGCCATGATCACGGTGCTCGCCCAGATAAACACCTTGCCAGGTCCCCATCGCCAAGCGGCCGGCCTTCACCGGCAAACTCAGCTGGCAGCCCAGGAGACTGGCCTTGAAGTGCGCCGGCAAGTCATCCGGACCTTCGTCGTTGTGTTCAAACCCTGCAAGGCCTTGGGGCACCAGCGAGTTGAAATAACGCTCGAAGTCACGGCGAACCGCCGGGTCGGCATTCTCGTTGACGGTCAACGAGGCCGAGGTGTGCTGCAGCCACAGATGCAACAAGCCCACGCGACAGGCCTTCAATTCAGGCAAGCCGGCCAGCAACTCATCGGTTACCAGGTGAAAGCCCCGGGGCTTGGCCCGCAGGGTAATCAGGGTCTGTTGCCACATACAGTTCTCCGCCCATCGGCGCGCATTCTAGCGCGCTCTGGGAAAAAACAAAGTGCCGAATACGCCCACATGCCTGTAAGACATTGGCACGCAGAAAAGTGCCGTGTGCATCCCATCACAAACACTGGATAAAAACCGGTACAGCTCGTTATGACTGACAAACAACAGACAAAAAAATGCCCGGCAAGCCGGGCATCTTTTTTTCACACTATTACAAGTTGTAGCCGCGTTCGTTGTGTTGCGCCAGGTCGAGGCCGACAGCCTCTTCCTCTTCGGTAACCCGCAGGCCCATGACCATGTCCAGCACCTTGAGGATGATGTAGGTCACGATTGCGGTGTAGATCACTGTGAAGCCAACACCTTTGGCCTGGATCCAGACCTGTGCCGCCACATCAGTCACGGTGCCGAAACCGCCCAGTGCAGGGGCTGCGAACACACCGGTGAGGATCGCACCGACGATACCGCCGATACCGTGCACGCCGAATGCGTCCAGGGAGTCGTCATAGCCCAGCTTGCGCTTGAGGCTGGTGGCGCAGAAGAAGCAGATCACACCGGCCACCAGGCCGATCACCAGGGCGCCCATCGGGCCAACGGTGCCAGCGGCTGGGGTGATGGCAACCAGGCCCGCCACCACACCCGAGGCAATGCCCAGTGCGCTTGGCTTACCGTGGGTGATCCACTCGGCGAACATCCAGCCCAGCGCCGCAGCAGCGGTAGCGATCTGGGTGACCAGCATCGCCATGCCGGCAGTGCCATTGGCCGCAGCAGCGGAACCGGCGTTGAAACCGAACCAGCCCACCCACAGCATGGCCGCGCCGATCAGGGTGTAACCCAGGTTATGCGGTGCCATCGGCGTGGTCGGGAAGCCTTTGCGCTTGCCGAGCACGATGCACGCCACCAGGCCAGCCACACCGGCGTTGATGTGCACCACGGTGCCGCCCGCGAAGTCCAGCACGCCCCAGTCCCACAGCAGGCCACCGTTACCACTCCAGACCATGTGCGCGATTGGCGCATAGACGAGGGTGAACCAGATAGCCATGAAGATCAGCATCGCGGAGAACTTCATACGCTCAGCGAACGCACCGACGATCAGCGCCGGGGTGATGATGGCGAAGGTCATCTGGAAGGTGATGAACACCGCTTCCGGGAACAACGCTGCAGGCCCGGTGATGCTGGCCGGGGTAACGCCCGCCAGGAACGCCTTGCCCATGCCGCCGAAGAAGGAGTTGAAGTTGACGACGCCCTGTTCCATACCGGTGGTATCGAACGCGATGCTGTAGCCGTAGATGACCCACAACACGCTGATCAGGCCAGTGATGGCGAAGCACTGCATCATCACCGAAAGAATGTTTTTGGAGCGCACCATGCCGCCGTAGAACAGCGCCAGGCCTGGGATGGTCATGAACAGCACCAGCGCGGTGGATGTGAGCATCCACGCGGTGTCGCCGGAATTGAGGACTGGAGCAGCCACTTCGTCTGCCGCCATGGCCAGGCTTGGCATTACGATGGACAACAGGGCTCCGAGCCCTGCGAATTTACGCAGAGTCATATTGTTTTCTCCTGGGGCGTTGGGGTTTGGCGGCTTAGATAGCGTCGGTATCGGTTTCGCCGGTACGGATGCGAATAGCCTGTTCCAGATTGACCACGAAGATCTTGCCGTCACCGATCTTGCCGGTGTTGGCTGCCTTGGTTATCGCCTCGATAACCCGGTCAAGATCCTTGTCGTCAATGGCGACATCAATCTTCACCTTTGGCAGGAAATCGACCACGTATTCCGCGCCGCGATACAGCTCGGTGTGACCCTTCTGCCGACCGAAGCCTTTGACCTCAGTAACGGTAATGCCCTGCACGCCGATCTCGGACAACGACTCGCGTACATCGTCCAACTTGAACGGCTTGATGATGGCAGTGACTAGCTTCATGAAAACTCTCTCCCGAATTGGTGGACTTGCCCCAGGAAAACAAACCCGTCTCAAGTCTAAGCGCAGTGCCTGGCTTTGTAACGCGTCGTCGCAAGAGCAGATGCCGTTGCGACGCCAGCGAACCACTGGTGACGAAACCTGTACCCCTGATCCGTCGGCGCACTGCATTCGTCACAGCGACTGCATCAGTGCATGGGTCATGATCGTCTAAGCAGAAACCTTGCCAGCTCCGTAAAAATCACTGAAATCAGTCCTTTGCCCACTTATGCCCACCTACTGGGCTTTTCGGCGGTGCCAATGCGCACAAAAACAGTGCGCCGCCGCCCGCCCCCCTGCGCGAAAACCGTGCGCCAAGGACGTCAAAAAAGACTATAGACGCTGCGTGATACACTGCCGGCCAACAGTTTTCCGGAATATTTCCCATGCTCGCGCCCAAAGACCTCCTCGACGCCCTGAGCGGCCACGCCTCTCGCCTGTTCAGCGGCGACACCCCCCTGCCCCGCAATGAAATCGAAAGCCAATTCAAGGCATTGCTGCAAAGCGGTTTCAGCAAACTCGACCTGGTGAGCCGGGAAGAATTCGACAGCCAGATGGTCGTGCTGGCCCGCACACGTGCACGCCTGGAAAGCCTGGAAGCAAAAGTCGCTGAGCTCGAAGCGCGGTTGAATCCACCGAGCGAATAACCGATATCAAGCGCTCTATGTGGGCCCTGCCGGCCCTCGACCGGCGCCTGCTGAAAATACAATTCAGCTTTTTGCTGGTGGTGCTTGGTGGCCGCTGCAACCAATTGGCCGTGGCCTGGTGGGCCTTGCAGCAAACCGGTTCAGCCCTCGCCTTCGCCAACATGATCGCCTGCTCCATCGCAGCGGAGGTACTGGCCCGCCCCCTGCTGGGGTGGCTGGGCGATAAGTACAACAAGATCCTGATCCTCAAACTCGCCTCTCTTACCAGCCTGCTGACCGCGCTGTTGATGGTGGTGCTCTCTGCCACGCAACTGTTCAACCCCTGGACCGTCGGCGCCCTGATGCTGGTCAACAGTGCCGTCGCGGGCGTCCGCGACCCGCTGCAATCCTCGATTATTCCGTTGTTTGCGCGCGACGATCAGGTCTCACTGGCCGTGCGCACCAAAAGCATGCTCTCGTCCATTTCCAACCTGCTTGGGCCAATCATGGCCAGCGCGTTGATTTTCAGTTTCGGCACCACGCTGGCGTTTACCGTCGACTTCTTTGCGATGCTTGGCGCGGCAGCCTTGATTGCATCGATCCCACGCCACCTCGGTGCCAGCCCCCCGGATGAACAAGCCCCGACTGCCAACGGCTGGCGCATGATTTACTCGGGCTTCAAGGCGGTCTATGGCGTGAAGGTCGAGTTCTACCTGGCCCTGGTGGCGATGCTCGTCAACTTTGCGCTATTTCCATTCTTTACGATCCTGTTGCCGCTCTACGTCAAGACCGTTATCCACTACCCGGTCACCTACCTCGGCCTGTTGGATACTTGCTTTGGCCTGGGCATCCTGCTGGGCAGCTACAGGATCACCGGCTGGCTGACCGAGCGAATGCCCCGTGACTTCTGTGTCGCGCTGGGCTTTGCACTGTTGGGGGGCAACCTGTGGCTGGCCGGCACACTTTCATCAGTGGTCGTCGTGCCGCTGGCATTTTTCTGCGGTGGGGTGGGCCTGATGCTGATCAATATCCCGACCTCTGCCGTCAGGTTGCTGGCGACCCCCAAGTCGCATCGCAATCGGATCTTTGCCACCGTGTCGTTCCTGTCCGCTGCAGCCAGCCCGCTGGGTAGTTTTGCCATGAACGGCTTGATTGCTCATCTCGGCGTTGCACTGACCATCACGTCGCTGGGGGTGATGGTGCTGGGATTGTCACTGCTGGTGTTCCTGATCCCGGATTTTCGCACCTTCATGCGCGCCCCCGACACGCAGCTCAACGATGCCTACCTGGATAAATATCCCGACGCCTTTGCACGTTGATACGTCCTGTAAAAGTCTGATCCGCCGCCCCGGCAATCCCTCGACTACCTTTGAAAAACCGCAGGAAGCGGCCTCTATTTTTCAAGGAATGTGCATGTCCCTCGCCATCGTCCACAGCCGCGCCCAGATCGGCGTCGAAGCGCCTGCCGTCACTGTCGAAGTGCACATGGCCAATGGTTTGCCGTCCCTGACGCTGGTGGGTTTGCCGGAAACGGCGGTCAAGGAGAGCAAGGACCGCGTGCGCAGCGCCATCCTCAACTCCGCGCTGCAATACCCCGCCCGTCGCATCACCCTCAACCTCGCGCCTGCCGACCTGCCCAAGGACGGCGGGCGCTTTGACTTGGCGATTGCCCTGGGGATTCTCGCGGCCAGCGTGCAGGTACCGGCGTTGATGCTCGACGATGTGGAGTGCCTCGGGGAGTTGGCGCTCTCAGGTGAAGTGCGCGCGGTGAAAGGCGTATTGCCAGCGGCACTGGCGGCACGCAAAGCCGGGCGCACCGTGATAGTGCCGCGGGCGAATGCGGAGGAAGCGTGCCTGGCGTCAGGGTTGAAGGTCATTGCGGTGGATCACTTGCTGCAAGTGGTGGCGCACCTGAATGGGCACCAGCCTATCGAGCCTTATAAATCCGATGGCTTGCTGTATCTGAATAAGCCATACCCGGACCTGAGTGAAGTCCAGGGCCAACTGTCGGCCAAGCGCGCGCTGCTGATAGCAGCAGCGGGCGCACACAATGTGCTGTTCAGCGGGCCCCCAGGAACGGGCAAGACGCTGCTCGCAAGTCGCCTACCGGGTTTGCTGCCGCCGTTGAGCGAGCAGGAAGCCTTGGAAGTCGCAGCAATTCAGTCGGTCGTCAGCCTGGCACCACTGAGCCATTGGCCGCACCGGCCATTCCGCCAGCCACATCACTCGGCATCAGGCCCGGCATTGGTGGGCGGCGGGTCGAAACCGCAGCCAGGGGAAATTACCCTGGCTCATCACGGTGTGCTGTTCCTGGATGAATTGCCGGAGTTTGATCGCAAGGTGCTGGAGGTACTGCGTGAACCCCTGGAGTCAGGGCATATCGTGATTTCCCGCGCCCGTGACCGGGTGAGATTCCCGGCACGCTTTCAACTGGTGGCCGCGATGAACCCCTGCCCTTGCGGCTATCTGGGCGAACCCAGCGGGCGCTGTCGTTGTACGCCGGAGCAGATCCAGCGGTATCGCAACAAGCTGTCCGGACCGCTGATGGACCGGATCGACCTGCACTTGACCGTCGCTCGGGAAACCACCGCGCTGAACCCCACCCAACAGGCTGGCGATAACACTGCAAAGGCTTCGGCCGAGGTTGCCGAGGCCCGGGAGCGCCAGTTACAGCGCCAGGGTTGTGCGAATGCTTTCCTGGATCTGCCTGGGCTTCGCCAGCACTGCACGCTGGCGAAGGTCGATGAAGGCTGGCTGGAGACTGCCTGCGAGCGGCTGACACTGTCGCTGCGCGCGGCCCACCGGCTGCTCAAGGTGGCGCGCACCCTGGCAGATCTGGAGCAAACGGACGCTATCGCTCGCCATCATCTGCAAGAGGCCCTGCAATATCGCCCGGCAGCAATCACCTGACAGCCCAACATTGCAGGAGCCGGCTTGCCGGCGCCTACAAAGGGGGTCAGCGGAAGCGATCCACCTCATGGCGCAAACCTGCCGCCAGGGTTTCCAGCTCCTTGGCGGTAATCGCCAGGTTCGACACCACTTCACGCTGCTCGCTGTTGGCCAGCGCAATGCTCTGCAGGTTGCTGCTGAGCAGCGTAGCGGTGCTGCTCTGCTCCTGAGTGGCGGTGGTGATCGCGGCGAACTGCTGGCCAGCCGAGCGGCTTTGCTCGTCGATACGCGCCAGGGCCGAGGCCACGTCGGCGTTGCGCGACAGCCCTTCCTGCATCAACACATTGCCGTGTTCCATGGTGCTGATCGCGTTGCCGGTTTCCTGCTGGATGCTCTGGATCATCCCGGAGATTTCGTCAGTGGCCTGGCGGGTGCGCGACGCCAGGTTGCGCACTTCGTCGGCGACCACGGCAAACCCGCGGCCTTGCTCACCCGCCCGTGCGGCTTCAATGGCGGCGTTGAGCGCCAGCAGGTTGGTCTGTTCGGCGATAGAAGTGATCACGCCGACGATCCCGCCGATCTCCTGGGAGCGCTGGCCGAGGGTGTTGATCACCGTGGCCGTGCTGTTCAACGCAGCGGCGATGTGCTCCAGCGACGAAGACGCCTCTTGCATCGAGGTACGACCGATACGGGTTTGCTGCGCGTTTTCCTGGGCCAGGCGCTCGGTGTTGCCCATGTTGTCGGCGATGTTCAGCGAGGTGGCGCTGAATTCTTCCACCGCGCCGGCCATGCTGGTGATCTCGCCGGACTGCTGCTCCATGCCTTCATAGGCGCCACCGGACAAACCGGACAACGCCTGGGCACGGCTGTTGACCTCTTCGGCCGCCTTGCGGATATGCGAGACCATGGTCGACAGCGCTTCACCCATCTGGTTGAAACTGCGCGCCAGCTGGCCGATTTCGTCATGGCTGGATACGTTGAGACGTGCGCTCAAATCACCGGCGCCCAGGGCCTCGGCCTGACGCACCAGGTCACTCAGGGGCTGCAACTTGCTGCGCAGCAGCCACACCGCCGCGCCGACCGCGAACAGCATCGCCAGCACACTGCCAATCACCAGGCGGATCCCCACAGCCCAGGTGACTTCGCGGATTTCCGCCTTCGGCATGCTCGCCACTACCGACCACGGTCCGCCTTCGAATGGCACCGCGACGCTGTAGAAGTCTTCGTTCTTGTCACTCCAGAAGCGGCCCTCACCCGGTTTTTTCGCCAGGTCGAGCACCACCGGAATCGACTGGTCCAGTGCTTGTACACCGGCCGGCGGTACCAGCCAGCGTTTCTGTTCATCCAGTAAGGCCAGGGAACCGGTGGAGCCGATACGGAAGCGCTTGAGGTTTTCGAACTGGGCGTTCTGCGCATCGGTGTAATCGAAGCCGACAAACAGCACCGCAATCACCTTGCCGGCCGCATCGCGCACCGGGGTGTATTGGGTCATGTAGGAACGTTCGAACAGCACCGCACGGCCAACGTAGCTCTGCCCGGCAAGCAGGCGCTGATACGCCGGATGCTGATGGTCCAGGGCGGTACCAATGGCACGACTGCCATCCTGCTTGGTCAGCGACGTACTGATGCGGATGAAGTCTTCGCCGCTGCGCACAAATACCGTGGCCACGCCGCCGGAGGTGTCCTTGAACTCATCGACCTCATCGAAATCGTTGTTCAGCAGGTCGCTACCCAGGAACAGGCTCGGGGTCTGCACACCGGCCACGGTAATGGGCTGGTCCCCACGCACACTCAAGCCCGCGCCGAATCGCTTTTCAAACAGCCCGCTCAGCCGCTGGGTACTTTCGCGCAACGTGCTGTGGAAGGTATTGAGTTGGTCGGCGAGCAAGCGCGCCTCGCTGGCCAGGTGTTCCTCACGGGTGGCGAGGTTGGCGGAGTCGAGGGAACGCAAGGCAAACACGGTACTGCCGCTGATGACGACAGCCAGTATCACGGCGAGTGCGAGGCCTAGCTGTGAGGCTATCCGGGCGCGAGGTTGAGACATGAAGGCTCCTGGCCGAGGCCAGGATCATCCTGATCTCATAGCGCTGCTCGGCAAATTATCTGGTGGGAAACGTTGGTGCGCGATGGTTCCAACACACCTACTTCGGCGGGCAGAGCCAATACTTGAGCGAATCACAGGGGTATCACGCAAACGATTGCACGAACGGTCTTGCACCACTCAATCGAATCGCTCGACCACAGGCAATTCCATGGCCTTGACTTCAGCCTGGAGAAACTCCGCCAAGCGCCGCAAACGCTCGCCGCCGGGGCGGGTTTTCGGCCACACCAGGTAATAATTTTCACCACTGGCGACGGCAGTGGGCCATGGCAGGCTCAACCGTCCCTGGGCCACGTCTTCGGCCACCATCAGTAAGTCGCCCATCGACACGCCATAGCCCCGCGCGGCGGCGATCATGCCCAGTTCGAGGGTATCGAACACCTGCCCGCCCTTGAGCGAGACCTGGGATGACAACCCCATGCGCTCCAGCCAATTGCGCCAATCGCGACGGTCGGGCGTTGGGTGCAACAGCTCGGCAGTGGCCAAGCGTGCGGCGTCCCAGGGACCATCCGCCAACAGGTTGGGTGCGCCAACCGGAATCAGCAATTCCGGGAACAGGTAACTGGCCTCCCAGTCCGCCGGAAAATGTCCGTAGCTCAGCAGCACTGCACAGTCGAACGGCTCCTGGTTGAAATCCACCTCGTCCACGCTCATCCAGGCGCTGGTCAACTGCACTTCATTGCCAGGCTGTAGCGCCCGGAAGCGACTGAGTCGCGCCAGCAGCCAACGCATGGTCAGGGTCGACGGTGCCTTCATGCGCAGGATGTCGTCCTCGGCGTTCAGCGTATGGCAGGCCCGCTCCAGTGCGGCGAAACCTTCGCGCACGCCAGGCAACAGCAAGCGCGCGGCTTCAGTGAGCTGCAGAGTACGGCCACTGCGTTGGAACAGTCGACAGGCGAAATGCTCTTCCAGTGTGCGGATATGTCGGCTCACCGCACTCTGCGTAATGGACAGCTCCTCCGCCGCACGCGTGAAGGAGTTGTGCCGGGAAGCCGCCTCAAACGCACGGAGGGCATACAGCGGAGGTAGGCGACGTGGCATCTGGAAAACTCCTACAGGCAATACCCTAAGCTACCAGATTCATTACGCATGAGTTTTAGTCATGCGAACGATCGCATTTATCCCTTTGTGCAATGGGTTGGGAGCGCCGAGAATCAACCCTTCCCCAACCCTCCGACATTTCGAGTGTGATGATCATGCAGCATCCGGCACGTACCGAACTCTGGGCCATTCTGCGGCTGTCGGGGCCGTTGATTGCCTCACAGTTGGCACACATGCTGATGGTGCTGACCGACACCCTGATGATGGCCCGCCTGAGCCCCGAAGCTCTGGCCGGTGGCGGCCTGGGCGCAGCGAGTTATTCGTTCGTGTCGATTTTTTGCATCGGCGTGATTGCCGCCGTGGGTACTCTCGTGGCCATTCGTCACGGCGCGGGCGATATCGAAGGCGCTACCCGCCTGACCCAGGCCGGGCTGTGGCTGGCATGGCTGATGGCGTTGGCTGCGGGCCTGCTGCTGTGGAACCTCAAGCCACTGCTGTTGATGTTTGGCCAGACCGAGACCAACGTGCACTCGGCGGGGCAATTCCTGACGATCCTGCCGTTCGCCTTGCCGGGCTTCCTGAGCTTCATGGCCTTGCGCGGCTTCACCAGCGCGATTGGCAAGGCCCAGCCGGTGATGGTGATCAGCCTCGGTGGTGCGGTGGCCAACTACCTGCTCAACCACGCGTTGATCGAAGGCATGTTCGGCCTGCCTAAACTGGGCCTGATGGGCATTGGGCTGGTCACCGCCATCGTCGCCAACGGCATGGCATTGACGTTGATGTGGTACATCCACCGCAACCGTACCTATGCGGCCTACCCGCTGAGCAGCGGCCTGCTGCGCCTCAATACGCAGTACCTGCGCGAGTTGTGGCGCCTGGGCCTGCCAATCGGCGGCACCTACGCAGTGGAAGTCGGGCTGTTTGCCTTTGCGGCGCTGTGCATGGGCACCATGGGCAGCACGCAGTTGGCAGCGCATCAGGTCGCGCTGCAGATCGTCTCGGTGGCGTTCATGGTGCCTGCGGGGATGTCCTACGCGGTGACCATGCGCATCGGCCAGCATTACGGCGCCGGGCAGTTACTGCAGGCGCGCCTGGCCGGGCGCGTGGGCATAGGCTTTGGCGCGGCGGTAATGCTGGGATTTGCCGTAATACTGTGGCTGTTTTCCGACCCGCTGATCGGGCTGCTCATCGACCATAACGACCCGGCGTTCCACGACGTGATCGTCCTGGCCGTAAGCCTGCTGGCCGTAGCGGCGTGGTTTGAGTTGTTCGACGGTGTGCAAACCATCGCCATGGGTTGCATTCGTGGGCTCAAAGACGCCAAGACCACCTTCCTGATCGGGGCGGGCTGCTATTGGTTGATTGGGGCACCGTCGGCCTGGTTGATGGCCTTCACCCTCGGCTGGGGGCCAACCGGTGTGTGGTGGGGGTTGGCGCTGGGCCTGGCGTGCGCGGCGGTGAGCTTGACCTGGGCGTTCGAGGCGAAGATGAAGCGGATGATTCGGCGAGAGCCCGAAGTTCGCGCTGAATTCCAGGCAATGCAACCTGACTAGGGATTGTACAAGGTCAATGTGGGAGCGGGCTTGCTCGCGAATGCTGAGTGTCAGTCACCACATTTATTGACTGATCTACCGCATTCGCGAGCAAGCCCGCTCCCACAGTTGATTGGGTTTGCAGCTCAACCCAGCAGCGCCTGCTGGCTTTTCCCGAAAGTCAGGTACTCTACCAACTCCGGCAATGGCAGCGGCTTGCTGATCAGGTAACCCTGGGCCTGGTCGCAGCCAAACAACCTCAACAACGCCAACTGCTCCGGCGTTTCCACGCCTTCGGCGACCACTTCCAGATTGAGGTTGTGCGCCAGGTTGATCATGGCGTGCACCAGCTTGCGGTTCTCTTCGCGCTCTTCCATACCACCGACAAAGCTCTTGTCGATTTTCAGCAAGGCAATTGGCAGGCTGTTGAGGTGCACGAAGGATGAGAAGCCCGTGCCGAAATCATCCAGGGAGAACCGTACGCCCAGGCGGCCGAGGGCGTCCATGGTCTGTTTGACCAGGTCACTGCGGCGCATCACGGCGGTTTCGGTCAGTTCGAACTCCAGCCATTGCGCCTCCACGCCACGCTCGGCAATCAGCCGGCTGAGGGTCGAGAGCAACTGGCTGTCCTGGAACTGGCGGAACGACAGGTTGACCGCCATGTGCAGCGGCGGCAGGCCGCGTTCGCGCAGGTCTTGCATGTCACGCAGGGCCCGGGAGATCACCCAGTAGCCCAACGGCACGATCAGGCCGCTTTGCTCGGCCAGGGGCACGAATTCACTCGGCGGTAACAGGCCTCGCTCGCCATGGCGCCAGCGCACCAGGGCCTCCAGGCCGACGATATGCCCGTCGTCCAGGTCCAGGCGCGGCTGGTAGTGCAGCTCCAGTTCATCACGCCGCAAAGCGCGGCGCAGTTCGCTTTCCAGGTCGGCCAGGCTGCGCGCGTTGCGATTGATACGTTCGTTGAAGATATGGAAGGTGCAGCCCTGGGTGCTCTTGGCCTGCTGCATGGCGATATGCGCGTGCCACATCAGCGGGTCGGCACCGGCGCGGGCACGGGCATGCGCCACGCCCAGGCTGCAACCGATCAGCAGGCTTTCGCCATCCACCCAATAAGGTTCGGCCATGACTTCGGTGATACGCTCGGCCATCCATTCGGCACGCTGGGGCGCGCGGCGGGTGTCGATGAGCAGGGCGAATTCGTCGCTGCCCAGGCGCGCCAGTTGGTCCCCAACCTCGAGCTGGCTCTTGAGCCGCGAGACCACTTGCAGGATCAACCGGTCGCCGGCCTGGTGGCCGAGGGCGTCGTTGGCGTGGCGGAAGTTATCAAGGTCCAGGTGCCCGAGGGCCAGGCCACGGCCTTCGTTCTCGGCCAGGCGCGCGGTCAACAGGGTCTGGAAGCCCTGGCGGTTGGCGATACCGGTGAGCGGGTCTTGTTCGGCCAGGCGTTGCAGGGTGTTTTCCAGCACGCCACGCTCGCGGACGTGGCGCAGGCAGCGGCGCACTGTATCGGCATCCAATACATCACGCACCAGCCAATCGCTGACACCCAGCGGCGAAACCAGCGGTTCCTGCTCCAGCAGCAAGACGCACGGCAGGCTGCATCGCCCAGGGCCGGGTTGCAGGCTGGGCGTGGTGAGCAGCACGGCACTTTGGTCGTCATCGAACAGACGGCTCACGGAATCCCAGTTTGGCGCGCTGATCAGCACAGCCCCATCGCCCATCGGCGCCAGGCACTCGCGCAATAACGCTGCCCACGCGGGCTCATCGGCCAGCAGCAGCAAACGCAAGGGTTCGACAGGCGTAGACAAGCTAGCTCCCTAGACTCTGCAAAAAATCGTGGCGGCGGGCATTATGACGTGCGGCCTGAGAATCACCAATGATAGGGGTTATCAAACACGCGAACTGTAAACAATAGTCTCAAACAACCCCGACATCCTGCGGCAAAGTATCAAAACCGGCAAATTTAGATCGAGTGGTACGTCACACTGTCGTTCTGACAGGGCAGAATCCTGCCAGCCTGTTAAAATGCCCGCCCTTTTGAATAACGACTCCCTGAATTCCGTATGTCCCGACTCAATCCCCGGCAGCAAGAAGCCGTGAACTACGTCGGCGGCCCTCTATTGGTGCTCGCCGGTGCAGGCTCCGGCAAGACCAGCGTGATTACCCGCAAGATCGCGCACCTGATCCAGCAGTGCGGCATCCGCGCCCAATACATTGTCGCCATGACGTTTACCAACAAGGCGGCGCGGGAAATGAAAGAGCGCGTCGGCACCCTGCTCAAGGGTGGCGAAGGCCGTGGCCTCACCGTGTGCACCTTCCACAACCTGGGGCTGAACATCATCCGCAAGGAGCATGCGCGGTTAGGCTACAAGCCGGGCTTCTCGATCTTTGACGAGACCGACGTGAAGTCGCTGATGACCGACATCATGCAAAAGGAATACGCAGGCGACGACGGCGTGGATGAGATCAAGAACATGATCGGCGCCTGGAAAAACGACCTGATCCTGCCCGCCCAGGCCCTGGAAAACGCACGCAACCCCAAGGAACAGACCGCCGCCATCGTCTACACCCACTACCAGCGCACGCTCAAGGCGTTCAACGCGGTGGACTTCGACGACCTGATCCTGCTGCCGGTGAAATTGTTCGAGGAACACGCCGACATCCTCGAAAAATGGCAGAACAAGGTGCGCTACCTGCTGGTGGACGAATACCAGGACACCAACGCCAGCCAATACCTGCTGGTGAAGATGCTGATCGGCAAGCGCAACCAGTTCACCGTAGTAGGCGACGACGACCAATCGATCTACGCCTGGCGCGGCGCCCGCCCGGAAAACCTGATGCTGCTCAAGGACGACTACCCGTCCCTGAAAGTAGTGATGCTGGAGCAGAACTACCGCTCCACCAGCCGCATCCTGCGCTGCGCGAACGTGCTGATCTCGAACAACCCCCACGAGTTTGAAAAACAGCTGTGGAGCGAGATGGGCCATGGCGATGAAATCCGTGTGATCCGCTGCCGCAACGAAGACGCCGAAGCCGAGCGCGTGGCCGTGGAAATCCTCAGCCTGCACTTGCGCACCGACCGGCCCTACAGCGACTTCGCGATCCTGTACCGCGGCAACTACCAGGCCAAGCTGATCGAGCTGAAGTTGCAGCACCACCAGGTGCCGTATCGCCTCTCGGGCGGCAACAGCTTTTTCGGACGCCAGGAAGTCAAGGACCTGATGGCCTACTTCCGGCTGATCGTGAACCCGGACGACGACAACGCCTTCCTGCGCGTGATCAACGTGCCGCGCCGCGAAATCGGCTCGACCACCCTGGAAAAGCTCGGCAACTACGCCACTGAACGCAAGATCTCGATGTACGCCGCCACCGACGAAATCGGCCTGGGCGAACATTTGGATTCGCGCTTCACCGATCGCCTGTCGCGCTTCAAGCGCTTCATGGACAAGGTGCGCGAGCAGTGCGCCGGCGAAGACCCGATCAGTGCGCTGCGCAGCATGGTCATGGACATCGACTACGAAAACTGGCTGCGCACCAACAGTTCCAGCGACAAGGCCGCGGATTACCGCATGAGCAACGTCTGGTTCCTGATCGAAGCGCTGAAGAACACCCTGGAAAAAGACGAAGACGGCGAAATGACCGTCGAAGACGCCATCGGCAAGCTGGTGCTGCGCGACATGCTCGAGCGCCAGCAGGAAGAGGAAGACGGCGCCGAAGGCGTGCAGATGATGACCTTGCATGCGTCCAAGGGTCTGGAATTCCCCTACGTGTTCATCATGGGCATGGAAGAGGAAATCCTCCCGCACCGCTCCAGCATTGAAGCCGACACTATCGAAGAAGAACGCCGCCTGGCCTACGTGGGCATTACCCGCGCGCGTCAGACCCTGGCCTTCACCTTTGCCGCCAAGCGCAAGCAATACGGCGAAATCATCGATTGTGCCCCCAGCCGGTTCCTGGATGAACTGCCGCCGGATGACCTGGCCTGGGAAGGCAATGACGACACCCCGACCGAGGTGAAGGCCGTTCGCGGCAACACCGCCTTGGCGGATATACGCGCGATGTTAAAGCGCTAGAATCGACTACTTTTTAATCTACTTTCGGCGCGCACCGCGCCATTAGAGGAAGCTTTCCGTGGAAGCACTGCACAAGAAAATTCGCGAAGAAGGCATCGTGCTTTCCGATCAGGTACTCAAGGTCGACGCCTTTCTGAACCACCAGATCGACCCGGCACTGATGAAACTGATCGGCGACGAATTCGCCGCACTGTTCAAGGACTCGGGCATCACCAAGATCGTCACCATCGAAGCCTCGGGCATCGCCCCGGCGATCATGACCGGCCTGAACCTGGGCGTACCGGTGATCTTTGCACGCAAGCAGCAATCCCTGACCCTCACGGAAAACCTGCTGTCGGCGACGGTGTATTCCTTCACCAAGAAGGTCGAAAGCACCGTGGCGATTTCCCCTCGCCACCTGACCAGCAGCGACCGCGTGCTGGTCATTGATGACTTCCTGGCCAATGGCAAGGCGTCCCAGGCGCTGATCTCGATCATCAAGCAGGCCGGCGCGACCGTTGCCGGTTTGGGGATCGTGATCGAGAAGTCGTTCCAGGGCGGCCGTGCGGAGTTGGACGCGCAGGGATACCGAGTGGAATCCCTGGCACGGGTGAAATCGTTGGAAGGCGGCGTAGTGACCTTCATCGAATAATCACGCCTGGCGGTATTTTTGTAGTGAGCGAGCTTGCCTCGCGCGGGGCAAGTCCGCTCACCACAAAAGCCCGGCGCTGCTGGCTAATTCGCGGTGGCCTGCAGGCCAGCGAGCAACAGCCGCTGATACAAATCTTCTTTCAGCCCATCGGGCTTGTTCAATCCCATGCGTTCCAGATGCTTGGGAAACGCCTCCGGCTCCGGCGCGTCCAACGCTGCCTTGCCCAACTCCAGAATCTCCGTGAGCTTGAATTTGCTCTTGAGCCAGTTCAGCGCCCGCAGCAAATCCCGCTCCTCGTCCGTGAAATCGCTGCCCAGCGGATACTCCGGGAACAGTCGACGATGACGCGCTTGAATCGCCTGTAACCGTTCCGGCGTGTTATCGGCAAAGCGTGGATCCAGCTGGAAATCCTTGGCTAGCTTGCCGGCCTTTTGCGCCTGCTCGATCAAGTCGTCCTGGAACCGTGAGTCAGTGATATTGAGCAACGCCTCGATCACCTTGGCATCCGTCTGCCCACGCAAATCGGCAATGCCATACTCGGTGATGACAATGTCCCGCAGGTGCCGAGGAATCGTGCAGTGGCCGTATTCCCACACAATGTTGGAACTGACCTCCCCCGCCGACTCGCGCCAACTGCGCAAGATCAGGATCGACCGCGCACCCTCCAACGCATGGCCCTGGGCTACGAAGTTGTATTGCCCGCCCACACCGCTGAGCACGCGACCGTCGTCCAGTTGGTCGGCGACACCCGCGCCGAGCAGCGTCACCATGATCGCGCTGTTGATAAACCGCGCGTCCAGACGCTGCAGGCGCTTGAGCTCTTCCTGGCCATACAGCTCGTTGATGTAGCTGATGCGGGTCATGTTGAATTCGAGGCGCTTGGCGTGAGTCATTTCCTGCAGGCGCTGGTAAAAACTGCTCGGGCCCAGGAAGAATCCGCCGTGGATCGAGATGCCGTCGGGCTGCGCGGCATCGTCGAGCGTACCGGCGTTAGCCTGTTCCTGCGTGGCCACATCCGGGTAGACCTTGCGGCGGATAATCCCCGCGTCTGCCAGTACCAGCAGGCCGTTGACGAACATTTCACTGCAACCGTAGAGGCCACGGGCGAAGGGGTCGACGCCGCCTTCTCGGCTGATCAATGGCGCCCATTGGTACACATCGAGGTCTGTCAGCAGCAGTCGATAGGATTCATTGTCCGCCTGGCGGGCCAACAGCGCGGCCGTCAGCGCATCACCCATGGAGCCGATGCCGATCTGCAAAGTGCCGCCGTCGCGCACAAGGGTGCTGGCATGCAGGCCGATAAAGTGGTCCTGGAAACCCACCGGCATATTTGGCGTGGAGAACAATGTGGTGCTGTCTTTTTCATCGATCAGGTAATCGAAAGCATCCATGCCCAGTTCAGCGTCCCCGGGCATATAGGGCAAGTCGCTGTGAACCTGGCCGACCACCAGAATGGTTTCGCCAGCCTCACGACGCTTGGCAATCATGGGCAACAGGTCAAGGGTGATATCCGGGTTGCAGCTCAGGCTCAGGCGATCAGGATGTTCGGCGCTGCTGGCGACCAGCTGCGCCACCAGGTTCAGGCCAGCGGCGTTGATGTCGCGCGCGGCATGGCTGTAATTGCTGCTGACGTAGTCCTGCTGGGCCGACTCGCTGTGGAGCAAGCTGCCGGGCTGCATGAAAAATTGCTGGACGTGAATATTTTTCGGAAGGTTGTCCTTGTGCAGCGCGGCGAGGAAATCCAGCTCGGGATAATCGCCAAACACCCGCTCGATAAAGGGCTCGAGAAAGCGTTTCTGCAAGCCATCGCCCAGCGTTGGCCGGCCCAGGCTCAAGGCGGTATAGATCGTCAGCGACCGCTCCGGCAGTTTGGCGATGCGCCGGTACAGCGCGTTGGCAAACAGGTTCGGCTTGCCCAGGCCAAGCGGCATGCCCATGTGGATATGCGCCGGCAACCGTTCCAGTACATCGTCAACTGCTTGCTCGATTGAACACAACTGCACCATCCGACCCTCCTGAACATTCCATGATTAGGGGTTGGACCGAGCTTGCCGGGTCTTTGCTGCAAAGAACAGCGCTGAAACATAAATCGCCGGCACAAAAAAAGCCGCTCGTAAGCGGCTTTTTGGCGAAGATCGGTTTATTTCAACCCGGACATCTTCTGGATCGCACCTTTGAGGTCGTCATCCGAGCAATCGGCGCAGGTGCCTTTTGGCGGCATGGCATTGATGCCCGTAATCGCCTTGGCCAGGATGCCATCCAGGCCGCCTTGATGGTCGGCGCGTTCTTTCCAGGCAGCGGTGTCGCCGATTTTTGGCGCACCTAATAGGCCGGTGCCGTGGCAAGCGTTGCAATGCTTGGCGATGATCTCATCCGGCGTCTTCGCCGCGCCGCCGCCTGCGGCTACCGCGACTTCCATCCCCTTGCATTCCTGGCCCTGGACGCAGACTTGGCCGACAGGCTCCAGACGCTTGGCAATGTCATCATTGGTCGCAGCTTGAGCGCTGACAGCCCATAGGGCCAGTACGGTTGCTGGTGCAGCCAGCATTTTCATAATTAGGTTCACGCGTTCACCCTCAATGGTGGCTATTCACGCCTGCGGCCACGGTTTCGCAGGCGGCGAAAGTATAACGGTTAGCCCGCCTGGCCGAAACAACCCTATTAAATAAAGGGAGATTCGGCTTCACGGAATACTGCCTGGGTGTCTCTGCAACGCTGGCAGGACGCCTCTTTTCTTAAAAGTTCGCGGGTGTGGCTGCGCTGATTAGTCGCGCCGGCACGTCGAACGGGTTGCGAAAACGATGAGGCTTGGTGCTTTCAAAGTAGTAGCTATCGCCCGCTTCGAGCACAAAAGTTTCAAGACCGACCACCAACTCCAGGCGACCTTCCACCAGAATCCCGGTTTCTTCGCCTTCGTGGGTGAGCATTTCTTCGCCCGTGTCGGCGCCCGGCGGGTAGATCTCGTTGAGAAACGCAATCGCCCGGCTGGGGTGCGCGCGACCCACCAGTTTCATGGTGACGGCACCGTCAGAGATATCGATAAGCTCATTGGCTTTATAGACGATCTGCGTCGGTATTTCCTGGAGGATCTCCTCGGAAAAGAACTCGACCATGGACATGGGGATGCCGCCCAGCACCTTGCGCAAGGAGCTGATCGAGGGGCTGACGCTGTTTTTTTCGATCATCGAAATGGTGCTGTTGGTGACACCCGCGCGCTTGGCGAGCTCGCGCTGGGAAAGACCCTTCAGTTTACGGATGGATTGCAGTCGTTCGCCGACGTCCAATGCAGGAGCCTCCTAGGATTCAGGCTTTGTTGTAATTGAGCGTTATCATGGCGACAGCGTTCAGTATTTACAACACTTGGGCCTAAATCCCGGGCGGTTGTGTTCGTACCGGGCGGTCAAGCCCCGGAATAGAGCCTTGGCACGCGGCGCAGGTTGCAGAACAGCTGGTAGGGAATGGTCTCGGCAGCGACCGCGATGTCACTGGCCAGGATGTTTTTGCCCCACAGCTCTACCGTGGAACCGAGGCCGGCCTGCGGCACGTCCGTCAGGTCGATGCACAGCATGTCCATGGACACACGCCCCAGCAACTGGCTTCGTTGCCCCGCCACCAGCACTGGCGTGCCGGTCGGTGCGTGGCGCGGGTAACCATCGGCGTAGCCCATGGCAACCACGCCGATACGCATCGGTTTTGGCGTAATGAACTTGGCGCCATAACCCACCGGCTCACCGGCCGGCAGTTCACGTACGCAGATAACCTTGGACTCCAGGGTCATCACCGGCTGCAAACGCGCGGCCACGCTCTGGTCTTCGCCGAAGGGCGTGGCCCCGTAGAGCATGATGCCAGGACGGACCCAATCGCTGGACACACCTGGCCAGCCCATCACTGACGGTGAATTGCGCAGGCTGACCTCGGCTGATAAGCCCTGGCGCGCCGCTTCAAATACCGCCACCTGCTCATCACTGCGCACGCAATCGAGTTCATCGGCGCGGGCGAAGTGGCTCATCAGCACAATCTTGGCCACTTTGCCGCTGGCCAGCAGGCGCTGGTACGCCTCCTGATAATCCTTGGGATGCAGGCCAACGCGATGCATGCCTGAGTCGAGCTTGAGCCAAATTGTCAGCGGCTTGCTCAACCTGGCTTGCTCAATCGCATCCAACTGCCACAGCGAATGCACCACACACCAGAAATCATGCTCGATGATCAGCGGCAGCTCGTCAGCCTCGAAAAAGCCTTCCAGCAGCAGCACTGGCGCGCGAATTCCGGCAGCGCGCAGTTCCAGTGCCTCCTCGATGCAGGCCACTGCAAACCCGTCCGCCTCGGTTTCCAGCGCCTGGGCCACGCGCACGGCGCCGTGGCCGTAGGCATCGGCCTTGACCACGGCAAGGGCCTTGGCCCCCGTGACTTCACGGGCCAATTGGTAATTGTGGCGCAGGGCTTGGAGATCGATCAGGGCACGGGCAGGACGCATGGCGGCAGGCTTCTAGGCGGCAAGTGAAGAAAAAACCGGCACCGACCAACCGCTTCGGCACCGGGAGAGGGATCGTTGTTAAGGCAGGGCCGCCACGACGGACAGCTCTACCAGGATTTGCGGCTCGCACAGCTTGGCTTCAACCGTGGCACGGGCCGGGGCAACGCCTTTTGGCAGCCACTTGTCCCACACCGCGTTCATGCCGGCGAAATCCGCGTCGATGTCTTTCAGGTAGATCGTCACCGACAGCAGCTTGGTCTTGTCAGTGCCGGCCAGCTCCAGCAAACGCTCGATATTGGCCAGGGTTTCACGGGTCTGCTGTTCAATCCCGGCGCTCATGTCGTCGCCGACTTGCCCGGCCAGATACACGGTACCGCTGTGGACAACGATCTGGCTCATGCGCTCATTGGTGAGCTGGCGCTGGATTGACATGTTTTGCGGACTCCTGGTGGTTGCCATAACGGGAAATATCGAGGCCTTCGGCACTGATCTGCGGCGTTTTCTTCGCCATCAGGTCGGCCAGCAAACGACCGGAGCCACACGCCATGGTCCAACCTAGGGTGCCGTGGCCGGTATTCAGGAACAGGTTCTTGAACGGAGTGGCACCGACAATCGGCGTGCCATCGGGTGTGGTCGGACGCAAGCCGGTCCAGAAGCTGGCTTCGTTCAAATCGCCACCCTGAGGATAAAGGTCGTTGACGATCATCTCCAGGGTTTCGCGCCGGCGCGGGTTCAGCGACAGGTCAAAACCGGCTATTTCAGCCATGCCACCCACGCGGATGCGGTTATCGAAACGGGTGATCGCGACCTTATAGGTCTCGTCGAGAATGGTCGAAGTCGGCGCCATGGCCGGGTTGGTGATCGGTACGGTCAGCGAGTAGCCCTTGAGCGGGTACACCGGCGCCTTGATCCCCAGCGGCTTGAGCAATTTCGGCGAATAACTGCCGAGGGCCAGCACGTAGCGGTCGGCGGTTTCCAGCTTGCCGTCGATCCACACGCCGTTGATGCGGTCACCGGCATAGTCAAGGCGTTGGATGTCCTGCTCGAAGCGGAACTCCACGCCCAATTGCGTGCACATGTCGGCCAAGCGGGTGGTGAACATCTGGCAGTCGCCCGTCTGGTCGTTGGGCAGGCGCAGGGCACCGGCAAGGATATCGGTGACGCTGGCCAGGGCCGGCTCAACGCGGGCAATGCCAGCGCGGTCGAGCAGTTCGAACGGCACGCCGGACTCTTTCAGCACGGCGATGTCCTTCGCGGCACCATCCAGCTGCGCCTGGGTGCGGAACAACTGCGTGGTCCCGAGGCTGCGGCCTTCGTAGGCAATGCCGGTCTCGGCGCGCAGTTCGTCGAGGCAGTCGCGGCTGTACTCGGACAGGCGCACCATGCGCTCCTTATTCACTGCATAGCGGCTGGCGGTGCAGTTGCGCAGCATCTGCGCCATCCACAGGTATTGGTCGATATCGGCGGTGGCCTTGATCGCCAGCGGCGCGTGGCGTTGCAGCAGCCACTTGATGGCCTTGAGCGGCACGCCTGGTGCGGCCCATGGCGAGGCGTAGCCTGGGGACACCTGGCCGGCGTTGGCGAAACTGGTTTCCATGGCAGCAGCAGGCTGACGGTCGACTACGACGACTTCAAAGCCGGCCCGAGCCAAATAGTAGGCACTGGTCACACCAATGACGCCGCTACCCAAGACCAGAACGCGCATTTTTTTATCCTCATCGCGGGCATGGCCGCTGACGTGTGTTATTCGAGCAATGATGAGCGCAGTGTAAAAAACAATTGCCAGTGCATTTCACTATATAACTGCCTATATTTGGCGACAATTCTCGGCAAAAACCCTTTTCACAGAGGCGTATCCCCTATGCGTACCAACACCCAGACCAAGCGGGAGCTGGACAAGATCGACCGCAACATCCTGCGCATCCTGCAAACCGACGGGCGTATTTCGTTCACGGAGCTGGGGGAGAAGGTTGGGCTGTCGACCACGCCGTGCACCGAACGGGTCCGTCGGCTTGAGCGTGAAGGGATCATCATGGGCTACAACGCGCGGCTCAATCCCCAGCATTTGAAGGGAAGTTTGCTGGTATTTGTCGAGATCAGCCTCGATTACAAATCCGGGGACACCTTTGAGGAATTCCGCCGCGCCGTGCTGAAACTGCCCCATGTGCTGGAGTGCCACTTGGTGTCGGGCGACTTCGACTATCTCGTCAAAGCGCGGATTTCCGAGATGGCGTCGTACCGCAAACTGCTGGGGGATATCCTGCTCAAGCTGCCCCATGTACGGGAGTCCAAGAGCTATATCGTGATGGAAGAGGTGAAGGAGAGCCTTAACCTGCCGATTCCGGACTGAAGAGGGCTAAACCAAAACCTGCCGCGTGCTCGCCATGTACTCATGGATCTGCTTCTCCACTCGCGGATGAATCAGCTCCACCGGGCGCCGCCCATTCGGGCACGGCAAGGCCTTGGTGGTGCCAAACAGCCGGCAGATCAACGGTCGCTCGTCGTACACCGTGCAGCCGTTGGGGCCCAGGTGCACACAGTTCAGCTCATCCATGGCCGCGTCTTGCTCGGCGGCGGTCTTGCGCGGCAGACGCGACATTTCCTCGGGCGACGTGGTCACCGGCCCACAGCAGTCGTGGCAACCGGGGACGCACTCGAACGAAGGAATCTGCCGACGCAGCGCGCTGATTTTCTGACTGTTGCAACTCATCGAAACACATACCGAACGGCGAATAGGTGTGGATTCTGCCGCAAAACGTCCTGCGCAGACAGCTTCATCCGACCACTGTATCCTGCGTCAAATTTTCCAAACAGGGATGCTCCCCATGACTGCCAGCGCCCGGCACACCCCGTCCTATTACGCCGCCAGCAGCGTGCCGCAACCCGATTATCCGGTGCTGATCGGCGAAGTGACGGCCGATGTGTGCGTGGTGGGCGGCGGTTTTTCCGGGCTGAACACGGCGCTTGAGCTGGCCCAGCAAGGTTTCAGCGTGGTGTTGCTGGAAGCGCGCAAGATCGCCTGGGGCGCCAGCGGACGCAACGGCGGCCAGCTGATCCGCGGAGTCGGCCATGGCCTGGACCAGTTCGCCAATGTGATCGGCAACGATGGTGTGCGCCAGATGAAGCTGATGGGACTGGAAGCAGTGGAGATTGTGCGCGAACGCGTCGAGCGCTATCAGATTCCCTGCGACCTGACCTGGGGCTACTGCGACCTCGCCAACAAGCCTCGCGACCTGCAAGGCCTGGCCGAAGACGCCGAAGAGCTGCGTGGCCTGGGTTATCGCCACGAAGTACGCCTGTTGCAAGCCAACGAGATGAGCAGCGTAATCGGTTCGGACCGCTATGTGGGCGGCATGATCGACATGGGTTCCGGCCACCTGCACCCGCTGAACCTGGCCCTTGGCGAAGCCGCCGCCGCGCAGCGACTGGGCGTGAAGCTGTTCGAGCAGTCTGAAGTCACCCGTATCGACTACGGCCCCGAAGTCAACGTGCACACCCCCCAAGGCAACGTACGCGCCAAGACCCTGGTACTGGCCTGCAATGCCTACCTCAATGGCCTCAACCCACACTTGAGCGGCAAAGTACTGCCCGCCGGCAGCTACATCATCGCCACGGAGCCGTTGAGCCAAGCCCAGGCCGCCAACCTGCTACCGCAGAACATGGCGGTGTGCGACCAGCGTGTCACGGTGGATTACTTCCGACTGTCCGCCGACCGCCGCCTGCTGTTCGGCGGTGCCTGCCACTACTCCGGTCGCGACCCCAAGGACATCGGCGCCTATATGCGTCCGAAAATGCTCAAGGTGTTCCCGCAATTGGCAGACGTGAAAATCGATTACCAATGGGGCGGCATGATCGGCATCGGTGCCAACCGCTTGCCGCAGATTGGCCGCTTGGCCGACCAACCCAATGTGTATTACGCCCAGGCCTACGCCGGCCATGGCCTTAACGCCACCCACCTGGCGGGCAAGTTGCTGGCCGAAGCCATCAGTGGCCAGCAACAGGGGCGCTTCGACCTGTTCGCCCAGGTGCCGCACATCACCTTCCCCGGCGGCAAGCACCTGCGCTCGCCGCTGCTGGCGCTGGGGATGCTCTGGCACCGGCTCAAAGAACTGGTGTGATCAATCGCGCCAGAAGGGTTTGAGGCCTTCCTGACGCGCCTGTTCGGCGGTCAGCCCCACATCGCGCAACTGCTCGCGGGTCAAATGCAGTAACGCCTTGCGCGTGTGGCGACGGCGCCAGAACAAGCTCCAGCGGCTGATATCACGCGGCGCCGTCGCACGCGCTTGTTCTGCCTCCAATTCCAGACTGTGTAGCGTCAGCCGCACATCGCTTAGACCGTTCATTTTGCTGCCCCTCATTTGCCGTGTTGCCTTGAGTGACAAGCATGGGCGGGCGGCCGAAACCATTACAGATTCAACCCATCTTTATTAAATCCATACAGATACTGCCCAGGACGGGCTGAATCCTGTATTTTCCGGTTATCTGTACTGGTCTCCCGGGAGCGAGCGCCATGACTCTTTACGTGAATCTCGCCGAATTGCTGGGCACGCGCATCGAACAGGGCTTCTATCGCCCAGGTGATCGCTTGCCGTCTGTACGGGCCTTGAGCGTGGAACACGGGGTCAGCCTGAGCACCGTGCAGCAGGCCTACCGCTTGCTTGAAGACAACGGCCTGGCGATGCCCAAGCCAAAATCCGGGTACTTCGTGCCGGTCGGACGCGAGTTGCCGGCCCTGCCCGAAGTCGGCCGCCCGGCCCAACGACCGGTAGAGATATCCCAGTGGGACCTGGTGCTGGAATTGATACGCGCAGTGCCGCGCAAGGATGTCATACAGATGGGTCGCGGCATGCCAGATGTATTGTCGCCCACCCTCAAGCCGCTGCTACGCAGCCTGGCCCGCGTGAGTCGCCGCCAGGACCTGCCAGGCCTGTATTACGACAATATCCTCGGCTGTATGGAATTGCGCGAGCAGATCGCCCGCCTGTCCTTGGATTCCGGTTGCCAGCTGACGGCCGAGGACATCGTGATCACCACCGGCTGCCATGAGGCGCTGTCCGCCAGCATCCATGCCATTTGTGAGCCAGGCGATATCGTCGCGGTGGACTCGCCGAGCTTTCACGGCGCCATGCAGACACTCAAGGGCCTGGGGATGAAAGCCCTGGAAATTCCCACCGACCCCATCACCGGCATCAGCCTCGAAGCCTTGGAACTGGCGCTTGAACAGTGGCCGATCAAGGTCATCCAGCTCACACCCAACTGCAACAACCCCCTGGGCTACATCATGCCGGAGGCCCGCAAGCGCGCGCTGCTGACCCTGGCCCAGCGCTTTGACGTGGCGATCATCGAGGACGATGTGTATGGCGAACTGGCCTACAGCTACCCGCGCCCGCGCACCATTAAGTCGTTCGACGAAGACGGCAGTGTATTGCTGTGCAGCTCGTTTTCCAAAACCCTGGCACCCGGATTGCGCATCGGCTGGGTGGCGCCCGGTCGCTACCTGGAACGGGTGCTGCACATGAAATACATCAGCACCGGCTCTACCGCCACGCAGCCGCAGATCGCGATTGCCGAATTCCTCAAGGGTGGCCACTTCGAACCCCATTTGCGGCGGATGCGCACGCAATACCAGCGCAATCGCGACTTGATGCTCGACTGGGTCAGCCGCTACTTCCCGGCAGGCACCCGCGCCAGCCGGCCCCAGGGCAGTTTCATGCTGTGGGTCGAGCTGCCTGAGGGCTTCGATACACTCAAGCTCAACCGCGTCCTGATTGAGCAAGGTGTGCAGGTAGCGGTAGGCAGCATCTTTTCTGCATCGGGCAAATACCGGAACTGCCTGCGCATGAACTACGCTGCCAAGCCAACCGCACAGATTGAAGAAGCCGTGCGCAAGGTCGGGGCCGCCGCAATCAAGATGCTCGCAGAGACCGCCGACTGACCTTTCGCGGGAAATTGCCGTCATATGCCGACAACCGCCCTGATCTGGAAGCAACTCCCTTGATGATTCAACGGCTATTACCGTTTTTCCTGTTGGGAGCCCTGACCCTGGGTGGCTGCGCCAGCGTGAGCACGCCGCGCGTCCCCAGTGACGCCCTGCCCGCCGCACAGTCATCGTTCGGGCGCTCTATCCAGGCCCAGGCCGCGCCATATCAGGGGCGCTCGGGCTTTCGCCTGTTACCCAACAGCAGCGAAGCGTTCATGGCCCGCGCCGAATTGATCCGCAACGCCCAGACCAGCCTCGACCTGCAGTACTACATCGTGCATGACGGCATCAGCACCCGCATGCTCGTGGACGAACTGCTCAAGGCTGCCGACCGTGGCGTGCGGGTGCGCATCCTGCTGGATGACACCACTAGCGACGGCCTCGACCAGATCATCGCCACCCTCGCCGCCCATCCCAAGATCGAGATCCGCCTGTTCAACCCTTTGCACCTGGGCCGCAGCACAGGCGTCACGCGGGCCATGGGGCGGTTGTTCAACCTCTCGCTGCAACATCGGCGCATGCACAACAAGCTGTGGCTGGCGGACAACAGCGTGGCCATCGTCGGTGGGCGCAACCTGGGGGATGAGTATTTCGACGCCGAGCCCAACCTGAACTTCACCGACATCGACATGCTTAGCGTGGGGCCGGTGGCGGAGCAACTGGGCCACAGTTTCGACCAATACTGGAACAGTGCCCTCAGCAAGCCCATCGACGACTTCGTTTCAAACACCCCATCCAAAGGCGACCTGGCCGCTGCCCGCGTACGCCTGGAAGCGTCGCTGGCCGAGTCGCGCCAGCAGAACCACGCGCTGTACAACCGCTTGCGCACCTACCAGACCCAACCGCGCATGGACACCTGGCGCCGCGAACTGATCTGGGCCTGGAACCAGGCGCTGTGGGATGCGCCGAGCAAGGTACTGGCCAAGGCCGATCCGGACCCTCGCCTGCTGCTCACCACCCAGCTCGCGCCGGAACTGGAAGGGGTCAATCACGAGCTGATGATGATCTCGGCCTACTTCGTGCCGGGGCAACCGGGGCTGCTGTACCTGACCGGGCGCGCCGATGCAGGCGTGTCGGTCAGCTTGCTGACCAATTCCCTGGAGGCAACCGACGTGCCTGCCGTGCACGGCGGTTATGCGCCCTATCGCAAGGCGCTGCTGGAGCACGGAGTGAAACTCTATGAATTGCGCCGCCAACCGGGCGACCCCAGCGCTGGCAGCGGACCGCACCTGTTCCGGCGCGGCACCTTCCGTGGCTCGGACTCCAGCCTGCACAGCAAGGCGATGATCTTTGATCGGGAAAAGTCGTTTATCGGCTCGTTCAACTTCGACCCACGCTCGGTGCTGTGGAACACCGAAGTGGGTGTGCTGGTCGACAGCCCGGAGCTGGCGGAGCACGTGCGCAACCTGGCCCTGCAAGGCATGGCGCCGGCCTTGAGCTATGAGGCGAAGTTGCAGGATGGCCAGGTGGTATGGGTGACGGAGGACAACGGCCAATTGCACACCCTGACCCGCGAGCCGGGCAGTTGGTGGCGACGGTTCAATGCCTGGTTCGCCACCTCCGTCGGCCTGGAACGCATGCTCTAAAAACGACACAGAGCAACTGTAGGAGCCGGCTTGCCGGCGATGGCGGCGTTTCAGTTGATCAATTCGCGGGCTGACACACTGCCATCACTGGCAAGCCAGTGCCTACAGGGGATGCATTTTCAGATCAGGCCGGCTGTGCTGCGCCGAATGCACCTTGGCGCAGCAACAACAGCACCAGGCCCAGCGCACCGGCTGCCATCAGCAGCGGCAGCGCATGGCCGCTGATCCACTGGCTGCCAGCACCGGCCACCAAGGGACCGACCAGGCAGCCGATACCCCACAATTGCGCCACGTGGGCATTGGCGCGCACCAGCGCGTCGTCGCGGTAACGCTCGCCGATCAGGATCAGCGACAAGGTGAACAGGCCTCCAGCACTTGCACCGAACACCACCCAGATCGGCCAGATCAACGGCGTGTGCATCAGCAGAGGAATCGCCAGGCTCGATGCCAGCAACAACACAGCACAGCTCAGGAACAACGTGCGCCGAGGCAGGTAGTCGGCCAGCGCCCCGATGGGCAGTTGCAGCAGCGCATCGCCGACCACCACTGTACTGACCATGGCCAGGGCCATTTCGGCGGTGAATCCCTGCTGCAGGCAGTACACCGGCAGCAACGTGAGGATCATCGCCTCAAAGGCGGCGAACAAAGCCACCGCCCAGGCGATCGCGGGGAGGCTCAGGCAGAAGCGCCACAGTTGCGCGAAGGTTACGCTGAACGACTCGGCGCTCGGCGCGCCGGAGCGCCCCAGCAGCAACAGCGGCGCAACCATCAGCAAGCCTACGCCCACCCAGAAACCGTAGTCATGGTCGGTGCCGATCAGCCCCAGCAACAACGGGCCCGACAGCTGGCTCAAGGCATAGCTGCAGCCGTACAGCGCCACCAGCCGGCCGCGCCACTGCTCCACCACCAACTGGTTGATCCAGCTTTCGCCGAGGATAAACACGATGGTGAGGATCACGCCGATCATCAGCCGCAATACCAGCCAGACCGGATAGCTGGGCAAGACCGCCAGCAAACCGATGGAGACCGCGCCCGCCCACAGGCACAGGCGCATGAGGTTGGCGGTGCCGAGCCATGAAGCCAGGCGACTCGACACCTTCGCGCCGAGCAGCACGCCAAAGGCCGGCATCGCCGCCATCACACCGATGGCGAAACTGCCATAACCCCAGCTTTCAAGGCGCAGGGACACCAGCGGCATGCTGACACCCAGCGCCAGGCCGACGCTGAGCACCGAGGCCAGGACGGCGAAATAAGTCGCCCAACGCATGTCCACGCTCCTGTGGATAGTTTTTAAGATCACACAAAACAGTGTGGGAGCGGGCTTGCTCGCGAAAGCGGCGTACCAGTCAATACATACGTGACTGTCATACCGCATTCGCGAGCAAGCCCGCTCCCACATTTGGCCTGCGGTGTTGCTTAGAGCTTGATCCAGGTCGCCTTCAGCTCGGTGTACTTGTCGAACGCATGCAGCGACTTGTCGCGACCGTTACCCGACTGCTTGAAGCCACCGAACGGCGCAGTCATGTCGCCGCCGTCGTACTGGTTGACCCACACGCTACCGGCGCGCAGGGCCTTGGCAGTCAGGTGCGCCTTGGAGATATCCGCCGTCCACACCGCTGCGGCCAGGCCGTATTGGGTGTCGTTGGCAATGGCGACCGCTTCCTCGGCACTGTCGAACGTGATCACCGACAGGACCGGACCAAAGATCTCTTCCTGGGCGATCTTCATCGCGTTGGTCACACCGTCGAAAATCGTCGGTTCGACGTAAGTGCCGCCAGTTTCTTCCAGGGTGCGCTTGCCACCGGCGACCAACTTGGCGCCGTCGGCATGCCCGGCTTCGATGTACGAGAGCACGGTGTTCATCTGCTGGGTGTCTACCAATGCGCCCACATTGGTGGCCGGGTCCAGTGGGTTGCCGGGCTTCCAGCCTTTGAGGGCCTCGATCACCAGTGGCAGGAATTTGTCCTTGATGGAGCGCTCCACCAGCAGACGCGAACCTGCGGTGCAGACCTCACCCTGGTTGAAGGCAATGGCACCGGCGGCGGATTCGGCTGCGGCTTGCAGGTCCGGCGCGTCGGCAAACACGATGTTCGGGCTCTTGCCGCCCGCTTCCAGCCATACACGCTTCATGTTCGATTCGCCGGAGCGGATCAACAGTTGCTTGGCGATTTTGGTGGAACCGGTGAACACCAGGGTGTCGACGTCCATGTGCAGTGCCAGCGCGTTGCCGACCGTGTGGCCGTAGCCCGGCAGCACGTTGAACACGCCTTTTGGAATACCGGCCTCAACGGCCAGGGCCGCGATGCGGATGGCAGTCAGCGGGGATTTTTCGGACGGCTTGAGGATCACCGAGTTACCAGTGGACAGCGCCGGGCCCAGTTTCCAGCAGGCCATCATCAGCGGGAAGTTCCACGGCACGATGGCGCCGACGACGCCAACCGGCTCACGGGTCACCAGGCCCAGTTGGTCGTGCGGGGTAGCCGCGACTTCGTCGTAGATCTTATCGATCGCTTCGCCGCTCCAGCTCAGGGCATTCGCCGCGCCGGGTACATCGATGTTCAGGGAGTCGCTGATCGGCTTGCCCATGTCCAGGGTTTCGAGCAGCGCCAGCTCTTCGGCATTGGCCTTGAGCAACGCGGCGAAACGGATCATGGCGGACTTGCGTTTGGCCGGCGCCAGGCGCGACCACACGCCGGAATTGAACGTGGCACGCGCGTTTTCCACGGCGCGCTGGGCATCGGCGGCGTCACAGCTGGCAACAGTGGCCAGCAGGCGGCCATCGACCGGGCTGATGCATTCGAAGGTATCACCGGAAGCGGCGGCGGTGTACTCGCCATTGATGTAGGCACGGCCTTCGATCTTGAGATCCTTGGCGCGTTGTTCCCAGTCGGCACGGGTCAGGGTGGTCATGCGAGTGTCCTCCTCTTATTGAATACAAGGGCCAGGCGATGTGCCCCGGCAGCCTCAAAGAATGCTTGCCCCGCCAGCCAGCTGTTCGGCTCAAGGCAGCTGCCACCCTAAACCAGCGGCTGGGGGTGTTTCAATATATTTGACATAACGCCAGTAAACGCCCTTGCGATGTTCATTTTAATAAACATAGACTTTGGGCTCTCCAACCGCAGGCCAGACGGGACACGCACATGAGTATCCAGGACATCGTCGACTTCAGCCAAGCCAGCACCGCCCCAGACCGCTACCGCCCCGCTGCCGAAAAAATCCTCAAGGGCGATCCCGAGCAAACGATCTACAACCACTACAACAGCCCGTGCGGCCAGATGAGTGCCGGCGTTTGGGAAGGCGAAGTCGGGCAGTGGAAGGTCAATTACACCGAGCATGAGTACTGCGAGATTGTGCAGGGCGTGTCCGTGCTGCGTGATGCCGATGGCAATGCCAAGACCTTGCGCGCCGGCGACCGCTTTGTGATCCCTGCCGGGTTCAGTGGCACTTGGGAAGTGCTGGAGCCTTGCCGCAAGATCTACGTGGTGTTCGAACAGAAAGCCTGATCAGCCAAATCGCAGGCAAAAAAAAGCCCGGATCGTGAGATACGGGCTTTTTTTCACAAGGAGGAAAATCAATTACTTGATTTTGCCTTCTTTGTAGATCACGTGCTTGCGAACGCGCGGGTCGAACATTTTCTTTTCGAGCTTGTCCGGAGTAGTACGCTTGTTCTTGTCGGTAGTGTAGAAGTGACCAGTACCGGCGCTAGAGATCATTCGAATCAATTCACGCATGATATAGCTCCTTAGATTGTGCCAGCGCGGCGCAATTCAGCCAGCACGACAGTGATGCCACGCTTGTCGATGATGCGCATGCCTTTAGCAGATACGCGCAGACGGACGAAACGTTTCTCTTCTTCAACCCAGAAGCGGTGATGCTGCAGGTTCGGCAGGAAACGACGACGGGTTTTGTTATTTGCGTGGGAAATGTTATTCCCAGTCACCGGACCCTTACCGGTAACTTGACAGACTCTCGACATGCCTCAGCCCTCTAAAACCACATGCCCAACCCGGCATGGGTTGGCCGCTTAATCTCTCAGTCATTTGGCGCCAGGCGCCGCGTTTCTTTAGGGTCTTACCGGCTACACCTACAAGCGAAGGAACCGGGCCCCTAGAAAAGAGCGCTGCTTTATACCAGAAAGACCCAGGTGCAACAACAGCCCGCGTGTTTTTACTGGCGTAAATCTTGGCGGCAGACGCCTGAACCGTTGCCAGGAGGGGCCGCTGTCACAGCCGACCGCTCGTCGCACAGAATGATTTTCAGCGCTCGCGGGCACGGTAAAGTGCACGACAAAACGCGCTGAGGTGCCATCAAAACAGCATTTGGCGCAAAAGCACAGGCAAAAATGGGCTAGTCATTTACCTATCAGACCACTACGGTAGGACTTTTCCAGACTGCACTCGCAGATGGGCCTTCGATCTGCAAAGGAAACTGAACATGCGCCTCGCTGCCCTACCGCTATTGCTAGCCCCTCTCTTTATCGCCCCGCTGGCCTCTGCCGCCAGCAACCTGAGCGTCTGCACCGAGGCCAGCCCCGAAGGGTTCGATGTGGTGCAATACAACTCGCTGACCACTACCAACGCTTCGGCCGACGTG
Organism: Pseudomonas pergaminensis; assembly: GCF_024112395.2. Classification (NCBI taxonomy): domain Bacteria; kingdom Pseudomonadati; phylum Pseudomonadota; class Gammaproteobacteria; order Pseudomonadales; family Pseudomonadaceae; genus Pseudomonas; species Pseudomonas pergaminensis. Next base: position 6,418,081 of record NZ_CP078013.2, read on the forward strand.
CTGATGAACCGCCTGGTGGACTACGATGCAGCCAGCGGCAAACTGGTGCCAAGCCTGGCGGACAGTTGGGAAGTCTCGCCGGATGGCCTGACCTATACCTTCAAGCTGCACCCGGAGGTGAAATTCCACCGCACCGATTACTTCACCCCAAGCCGTACCCTGACCGCCGAAGACGTGCGCTTCAGCTTCGAGCGCATGCTCGACCCGGCCAACCCATGGCACAAAATCGCCCAGAGCGGCTTCCCCCACGCCCAGTCGCTGCAACTGCCGACGCTGGTGAAGAAAATCGACGCCCTCGATCCGCTGACCGTGCGCTTTACCCTGGATCACGCCGACTCCACCTTCCTCGCCGCCCTGAGTATGGGTTTTGCCTCGATCTACCCGGCGGAATACGCCGACAAACTGCTCAAGGCCGGCACGCCGGAGAAGCTCAACAGCCAACCGATCGGCACCGGGCCGTTCATCTTCAGCCGTTTCCAGAAGGATGCCGTGGTGCGCTACAAGGCCAACCCGGACTACTTCGCTGGCAAACCGTCTGTGGATAACTTGATCTTCGCCATCACGCCGGACGCCAACGTGCGCCTGCAGAAATTGCATCGCGATGAGTGCCAGATTGCCCTGTCGCCCAAGCCGCTGGATGTGGGCGAGGCCGAGAAGGACCCGGCACTCAAAGTGGAAAAAACCGCTGCATTCATGACCGCCTTCGTGGCCATCAACAGCCAGCATCCGCCCCTGGACAAGCCGGAAGTGCGCCAGGCGATCAACCTGGCCTTCGACAAAGGCAGCTACCTCAAAGCCGTGTTTGAAGGCACCGCCGAAGCCGCCAACGGCCCTTACCCGCCCAACACCTGGAGCTACGCCAAGGACCTGCCCGGTTATCCACAAGACCTTGCCAAGGCCAAGGCACTGCTCGACCGCGCCGGGCTCAAGGACGGTTTCAAGACCACCATTTGGACCCGCCCTACCGGTAGCCTGCTGAACCCCAACCCCAACCTCGGCGCACAACTGCTGCAAGCGGACCTGGCCAAGGTCGGCATCCAGGCCGAGATCCGCGTGATCGAATGGGGCGAGCTGATTCGCCGCGCCAAAGCTGGCGAGCACGACCTGCTGTTCATGGGCTGGGCCGGCGACAACGGCGACCCGGATAACTTCCTGACCCCGCAGTTCTCCTGCGCAGCGGTGAAATCCGGCACCAACTTCGCCCGCTACTGCGACCCCGCGCTGGACAAGCTGATCAGCGCCGGCAAGACCACCAGCGAACAAGGTGTGCGCAGCAAGCTGTACCAGCAGGCCCAAGCGCAGATCCAGCAGCAGGCACTGTGGCTGCCGCTTGCACACCCAACCGCGTTTGCCCTGGCCCGCAAAAACATCGAAGGCTACCAAGTGAGCCCGTTCGGCCGGCAGGACTTCTCCAAAGTCAGCGTTAAACCGTAACCGCCCCGTACGGAGGCCGTAGGTATCTAGACCAAGCTAACGAAGATGCGAAGCGAGTCGCTCTTGATCTAGCTTTTGATCTTAGGCGCCCGATCAAACACGCTGGCCGGAATTCGACAGGAATTTGGGGACTAAACCGGCAGGGATGCCGGTTTAGCCGCCCCCCAAATACCTGTCGGATTACGGGTACACCGAACCTAGGCGAGGTGCCGAGTGTTGGGGCAAGAACCCTTTGCTTACTTTGGGCTGGGCCGGCATTCCGGCTTTTCCAAAGTGAGCCGCCGTAAGGGCGGAACCCATAGCAGCCTTCCTCCAAATAACGGATATGTACCCGGTCTGATCCACTATCCAGGTCGGCTGTCAGGCCGCCTTCGCAGGCAAGCCAGCTCCCACATTTGGATCGCGGGGTGACAGTTAGAGAGCGGTCGTCTGTCAGGCCGCTTTCGCAGGCAAGCTGGCTCCCACATCTGGATCGCGGGGCAACAGATAGACAGTGGTCGTCCTTCAGGCCAACTTTCCGAGCAAGCCAGTTCCTACATCCAACCATATTCCGCCATCGACAACGGGTCACCATCCCCGACAATGATGTGGTCCAGCACCCGCACGTCCACCACTTCCAGGGCTTTCTGCAACAATTTGGTCAATTTTCGATCAGCTGCGCTCGGCTCAAGGCTGCCGGAAGGATGGTTATGGCACAGGATCAACGCCGCGGCGTTGTAGGCCAAAGCGCGCTTGACCACCTGCCGGGGATACACCATCGCCGTGTCGATGGTGCCTTGGGACAACGCCTCGAAGCCCAGCACCCTGTGCCTTGAATCAAGAAACAGGCAGCCGAAGATCTCATGAGGCTCATGGCGCAGCATGGCCTTCAGGTAGTCCCGCACGGCCACGGGGCTTTCCAGCACCGAGTCGCTTCGCAGGCGCTCGGCCATGTGCCGCTTGGCCATTTCCAGCACCGCCTGCAACTGGGCAAACTTCGCCGGCCCCAGGCCCAATTGTTGGTTGAACAATGTCTGGCTGGCCTCCAGCAGTGGGCGCAAGCCGCCGAACTGCGCCAACAAATGGCGCGCAAGGTCCACCGCGCTCCTGCCGGAAACCCCGGTACGCAGGAAGATCGCCAACAACTCGGCATCCGACAGGCTTGCCGCGCCCCACTCCAAAAGCTTCTCTCGCGGCCGCTCTGCTGCTGGCCAATCGCGAATACTCATCCCACCTCCCTGTCCCTATGCGCGCTATGCGCCATGTGCGCCGCTGTTGCCAAGCGGACGCTGTGTTATCGTAGGCCCTCTTTTTTGCAGGCGATTTCCCCTGGGGAGGGGGCATCGCAGGCGTCACTGAACTGGCATCACTGAACTGGAAAGGCAAACCAATGCAGCGTCTGTATCGGAAACGCATCGTTCTCGGCGTTGGCGGCGGCATTGCCGCCTACAAGAGCGCAGAGCTGGTCCGCAGGCTCTTGGACCAAGGCGCCGAAGTGCGCGTGGTCATGACGCGCGGTGGCAGTGAATTCATCACCCCGCTGACCATGCAGGCATTGTCCGGGCACCCGGTTCACCTGGATCTGCTGGACCCCGCGGCCGAAGCCGCCATGGGTCACATCGAACTGGCCAAATGGGCCGACCTGGTGCTGATCGCGCCGGCCACTGCCGACCTGATCGCCCGCCTGGCCCAGGGCATTGCCGATGACCTGCTGACCACCCTGGTACTGGCCACCGACGCTACCGTTGCCATCGCCCCGGCCATGAACCAGGCCATGTGGCGCGACCCAGCCACCCAAGCCAACACCCAACTCCTGCAAAGCCGTGGCCTCAAGGTGTTCGGCCCGGCCTCCGGCAGCCAGGCCTGTGGCGACGTCGGCATGGGCCGCATGCTCGAAGCCACCGACCTGGCGCTGTGTGCCGCCGAGTGTTTCCAGCACCTGGCCCTGACCGGCAAGCACGTGCTGATCACGGCAGGCCCGACTCAGGAAAATATCGACCCGGTGCGCTACATCACCAACCATAGCTCAGGGAAAATGGGTTTTGCCTTGGCCGAAGCGGCGGTCGAGGCAGGCGCACGTGTCACCTTGATCACCGGCCCGGTGCATTTGCCGACCCCTGATCGGGTCACGCGAATCGACGTAGTCAGCGCCCGCGACATGCTGGCGGCCTGTGAGGCAGCCATTCCGTGCGACCTGTTTATCGCCTCGGCAGCGGTGGCGGACTACCGCCCGGAAGTCGTCGCCCCGCAAAAACTCAAGAAAGACCCTACAAGCGGTGACGGCCTGCTCCTGCAAATGGTGCGCAACCCGGACATCCTGGCGACCATCGCCACCCGTGCGGACCGACCGTTCAGTGTTGGCTTTGCCGCCGAGACCGAGCACCTGCTGGACTACGCAGCACGCAAATTGAAAGACAAAAACCTCGACCTGATCGTTGCCAATGATGTCGCCAACCCGAGCATTGGCTTCAACAGCGAGGAAAATGCCATCAGCGTGATCGACCGCGAGTTGCACGCCACCGTTTTCGCCCAGACCAGCAAAGGCAAGATTGCCCGCCAACTGATCTCTTTTATCGCCCAACGGCTGAACCAGGTTTAATTTCCATGCACGCTTTGCAAGCCAAGATCCTCGACCCACGCATCGGCAACGAATTCCCACTGCCGGCCTACGCCACACCGGGCTCCGCCGGCCTTGACCTGCGCGCCATGCTCAAGCAAGACACCGTCCTTGAGCCGGGCCAGACCCTCCTGATTCCGACCGGCCTGTCGATCTATATCGGTGACCCTGGCTTGGCGGCGCTGATCCTGCCGCGCTCCGGCCTGGGCCACAAACACGGCATCGTGCTGGGCAACCTGGTGGGGCTGATCGACTCGGACTATCAGGGCGAGTTGATGGTGTCGTGCTGGAACCGTGGCCAGACCGCGTTCAACATCGCCGTCGGCGAGCGCATTGCCCAGTTGGTACTGGTGCCAGTGGTGCAGGCGCACTTCGAACTGGTCGAGGAATTCGATGAAACCCAGCGCGGCGCAGGTGGTTTCGGGCATTCCGGCAGTCACTGACTAAGCTGAATCTGGCCGGGCACCCTTGCCCGGCCCGACGCCACCGCAAGGCCTTTCAGGACGAAGAATGCGCGGACTTTATGAGCGAGATTTCCCCATAGAAATCAAAGCATTACGCAGACAGCAAGGTGGAGCCAGTGCTCCGATGGCATTTTTGCACCACGAACTCTCTGCCGAAAACGCCGTCATACCCTTCAGTTTGAGCCTGCCGGTCAGCCACATTAAGGCCAGCCTTGCCCCTTTCAGATGGAGTTTCCCCCCGCGATGAGTACCGCAGCCCGAGTAGCCCCGACATTCCCCGACAGCATCTTTCGCGCCTATGACATTCGTGGCGTGGTGCCCAAGACCCTGACTGCCGAAACCGCCTATTGGATTGGCCGCGCCATCGGCTCCCAGAGCCTGGCCCAGGATGAGCCCAACGTTTCGGTCGGCCGTGACGGTCGCCTGTCCGGCCCGGAACTGGTGGAGCAGTTGATCCAGGGCCTGGCCGACAGCGGTTGCCATGTGAGCGACGTCGGCCTGGTGCCGACGCCTGCGCTGTACTACGCAGCCAACGTACTGGCCGGCAAGTCCGGGGTGATGCTCACCGGCAGCCATAACCCGTCGGACTACAACGGTTTCAAGATCGTCATTGCTGGCGACACCCTGGCCAACGAACAGATTCAGGCCCTGCACGAGCGCCTGAAAAATAACGACCTGACCAGCGGTAAGGGCACCATCACCAAAGTCGACATCCTGCAGCGCTACTCTGACGAGATCACCCGTGACGTCAAACTCGCGCGCCGCCTCAAAGTGGTGGTGGACTGCGGCAACGGCGCGGCCGGCGTGATCGCCCCGCAGTTGCTCGAAGCCTTGAACTGCGAAGTGATTCCGCTGTTCTGCGAGGTCGACGGCAACTTCCCCAACCACCACCCGGACCCGGGCAAGCCTGAGAACCTGGTGGACCTGATCGCCAAGGTCAAGGAAACCGGGGCTGATGTGGGCCTGGCCTTCGACGGCGACGGCGACCGCGTGGGTGTGGTGACCGAGACCGGCGAAATCGTGTTCCCGGATCGCCTGCTGATGCTGTTTGCCCGTGACGTGGTGGCGCGCAATGCCAACGCCGAAATCATCTTCGACGTGAAGTGCACTCGCCGCCTCACCCCGCTGATCAAGGAATATGGCGGTCGCCCGCTAATGTGGAAGACCGGTCACTCGTTGATCAAAAAGAAAATGAAGGAAACCGGCGCGCTATTGGCTGGCGAAATGAGCGGTCACGTGTTCTTCAAGGAGCGCTGGTTCGGCTTTGATGACGGTATTTACAGCGCTGCGCGCCTGCTGGAGATCCTCAGCAAGGAAAAATCCACCGCCGAAGAGCTGTTCCAGACCTTCCCAAACGATATTTCTACGCCAGAGATCAATATCCATGTGACCGAGGAGAGCAAATTCAGCATCATTGACGCACTGCACGATGCGCAATGGGGTGAAGGCGCCAACCTGACCACCATTGATGGTGTGCGAGTCGATTACGCCAAAGGCTGGGGCCTGGTTCGCGCGTCCAACACCACACCGGTGCTGGTCCTGCGTTTCGAGGCGGATACCGAGGCTGAGTTGCAGCGCATCAAGGACGTGTTCCACGCCCAGTTGAAACGTGTTGCCCCTGATCTCCAATTACCGTTCTGATTTTTTACCGGAGCCCTGAATGACCCTCGAACGCGAAGCCGCTGCCAACACTGCCAAGGTCCTTTCCGAAGCGTTGCCTTACATCCGACGCTACGTCGGCAAGACGCTGGTGATCAAGTACGGCGGCAATGCCATGGAAAGCGACGAGCTGAAAACCGGCTTTGCCCGCGACATCGTGTTGATGAAAGCCGTCGGGATCAACCCGGTGGTGGTCCACGGTGGCGGCCCGCAAATCGGCGATCTGCTCAAACGCTTGTCGATCGAGAGTCACTTCATCGATGGCATGCGCGTCACTGACGCGCAGACCATGGACGTGGTGGAAATGGTGCTCGGCGGCCAGGTCAACAAGGACATCGTCAACCTGATCAACCGCCATGGCGGCAGCGCCATCGGTCTGACCGGCAAGGATGCGGAGCTGATCCGTGCGAAAAAACTGACCGTGACCCGCCAGACGCCGGAGATGACCCAGCCGGAAATCATCGACATCGGCCAAGTGGGCGAAGTGGTTGGCGTTAACACCGACCTGCTGAACCTGCTGGTCAAGGGCGATTTCATTCCGGTGATCGCGCCGATCGGCGTGGGCGCCAATGGCGAGTCCTACAACATCAACGCCGACCTGGTGGCCGGCAAGGTGGCCGAAGCATTGAAGGCTGAAAAGCTGATGCTGCTGACCAACATCGCCGGCTTGATGGACAAGGAAGGCAAGGTGTTGACCGGCCTGACGACCCAACAGGTCGACGAACTGATCGCCGACGGCACCATCTACGGTGGCATGCTGCCGAAGATCCGTTGCGCGCTGGAAGCGGTGCAAGGCGGTGTGGGCAGCTCGCTGATCATCGACGGCCGGGTACCGAATGCGGTACTGCTGGAGATCTTCACGGATACCGGCATGGGCACGTTGATCAGTAACCGCAAGCGCCCCTAAACGCTGAAAACAAAAGGGCCCCGCTCAATAGGATTGAGCGGGGCCTTTTTTATGCACGCTGCTCCCCTGTGGAGCGGGCTTGCCCGCGAAGGCGGTGGGTCAGACGCCAAACTGCTCGCGATATGCACGCACCGCCGGCAGGTGCTGCTTGAGCTGTGGATCATCTTCCAGGAACTGCAGCACCTGGTTCAGTGACACGATGCTGACCACGGGAATGCCGAAATCGCGTTCCACTTCCTGGATCGCGGACAACTCACCGTTGCCACGCTCCTGGCGGTTCAGCGCGATCAGCACACCGGCAGCCTTGGCGCCGTCCTGGGAAGAGATGATCTGCATCACTTCACGGATGGCGGTACCAGCAGTGATCACGTCGTCAATGATCAGCACATCGCCCTTGAGCGGAGCCCCGACCAGGCTGCCGCCTTCACCATGCGCCTTGGCCTCTTTACGGTTGAAGCACCATGGCAAATCCTGCCCGTGATGTTCAGCCAGGGCCACAGCTGTGGCCGCGGCCAGGGGGATGCCCTTGTAGGCCGGGCCAAACAGGACGTCGAAGGAAATACCGCTTTCAACGATGGCGGCCGCATAGAAACGACCCAGCTGAGCCAGGGCCGAACCCGAGTTGAACAAGCCCGCATTAAAGAAGTACGGGCTGGTGCGCCCGGACTTCAGAGTGAACTCACCGAAGCGCAAAACGCCGCGATCGATGGCAAAACGAATGAAATCGCGTTGATACGCCTGCATGAAAAAAGCCTCAGATACCACGGATTTAGCTAATTAGGTAGACGGCGTGTATCATACACGCACGCGATTTTTGGGGCCATTTATGCGGATCATCAGTGTGAACGTTAATGGTATTCAGGCTGCAGTCGAGCGTGGTTTGCTCAGTTGGCTGCAAGCCCAGAATGCCGACGTCATCTGCCTGCAGGATACCCGCGCCTCCGCCTTTGAACTGGACGACCCAGCCTTCCAACTGGATGGCTACTTCCTTTATGCCTGCGATGCCGAAGTGCCCACCCAAGGTGGCGTGGCTTTGTATTCGCGGTTGCAACCCAAGGCGGTCATCAGCGGCCTCGGCTTCGAGACAGCCGACCGCTACGGGCGCTACCTGCAAGCCGATTTCGACAAGGTCAGCATCGCGACCTTGCTGCTTCCTTCGGGGCAGAACGGCGATGAAGACTTGAACCAGAAGTTCAAGCTAATGGACGATTTCGCCCGTTATCTGGATAAACAGCGGCGCAAACGTCGCGAGTACATTTATTGTGGCTCGCTGTACGTGGCGCAACAGAAGCTGGATATCAAGAACTGGCGCGACAGCCAGCAATCCCCGGGTTTCCTGGCGCCGGAACGTGCCTGGATGGACGAGATTGTCGGCAACATGGGCTATGTGGATGCACTGCGCGAAGTCAGCCGCGAAGGCGACCAGTACAGCTGGTGGCCAGATAACGAACAGGCTGAGATGCTCAACCTGGGCTGGCGTTTCGATTATCAGTTGCTGACCCCTGGTCTGCGCCGGTTCGTGCGCAGCGCACGCCTGCCGCGCCAGCCACGCTTCTCGCAGCACGCGCCGCTGATCGTGGACTACGACTGGACATTGACCATCTAAGGTCTTTTTCCAGGCACAAAAAAACCGACATCGCTGTCGGTTTTTTTGTGGGTGCTCATTATTTAATCAGGCGCCAGGTCAAGGGGTAGCGATAAACAATCCCCTTGTTGGCCTTGATGCTGCCAATGATAGTCAGCACCACCGTGGCGATCGCCAGGGCAACCATCAGGAAAAAGCCAATCACTGCAAAAGCCAGCACGATGCAAGCGATCCAGGCGATGGCCACGGTGATCTGGAAGTTCAGCGCTTCCTTGCCCTGATCATCAATGAACGGGTCCACTTCTTTCTTCATCTGCCACAGGATCAGTGGCCCCACGACGCTACCGAAGGGAAACACGAAGCCCAGAAACGCCGCGAGATGGCACAACATTGCCCCCTGGCGCACTTCGTAGGAAGGCGTAGGCACCGGCATTTGGCTGTTGTCATTCATGGCGTTTCTCCTTGAAACGGGCTCAGTCAGCCAGGGCGGCGTTCTGCAGCTCGAAGATTTCGGTCATGCCTTTCTGGGCCAGGGCCAGCATGGCGTTCAGGTCGGCCGGCTGGAAGGGCGCGCCTTCGGCGGTGCCCTGCACTTCGATGAAACCACCGGTGCTGGTCATGACCACGTTCAGGTCGGTCTCGGCGGCCGAGTCTTCCAGGTAGTCCAGGTCCAGCACTGGCTCGCCCTGGTACATGCCTACCGACACAGCGGCGATCATTTGCTTGAGCGGGTCGCCTGCTTTCAAGCCGCCACGTTTCTTGATCACTTTCAGCGCGTCAACCAGGGCCACCATGGCGCCGGTGATAGACGCGGTACGGGTACCGCCGTCGGCCTGGATCACGTCACAGTCGACATACAGGGTCACGTCGCCCAGCTTGGACATGTCCAGGGCTGCGCGCAGGGAGCGGCCGATAAGACGCTGGATTTCCAGGGTGCGGCCGCCTTGCTTGCCACGACTGGCTTCACGCTGATTACGTTCGCCAGTGGCGCGCGGCAGCATGCCGTACTCGGCGGTCAACCAACCCTGGCCCTGGCCTTTGAGGAAGCGCGGCACGCCGTTTTCGACGCTGACGGTGCAGATGACCTTGGTATCGCCAAACTCGACCAGTACAGAACCCTCGGCGTGTTTGGTGTAGTTGCGGGTGATGCGGATCGAGCGGAGCTGATCGGCAGCGCGACCACTTGGACGTTTCATAGGGAGACACCTGTACTGAGGACGAAAAACTGCCGAGCATTATAGAGCCGCGAGCCGGTTCGGGGCACTGCTAAAAAATCCAGTTACGAATGCTCGGGTTTGGGCGCGCTCGTTCCACTGCGCTACAATCCTGCGCCTTCTTAACCATCAGCCCGTGTTTGCGGGACTGCAACGCGAGGTACCTCCATGGTGCACAGCATGACCGCCTTCGCCCGCGTCGAAAAAGCCGGCGTACAAGGCACCCTGAGCTGGGAACTGCGCTCGGTCAACAGCCGTTACCTGGAGCCGCACCTGCGCCTGCCGGAGTCGTTCCGCGACCTCGAAGGCGCCGTGCGTGAAGCGTTGCGCCAAGGCATTTCCCGCGGCAAGCTGGAATGCACCCTGCGTTTTACCGAAGAAACCACCGGCAAGCCGCTGCAGGTCGACCGCGACCGCGCCGCACAACTGGTGGCCGCCGCCGAAACCATCGCCGGCCTGATCAAGCAGCCGGCCGCGCTCAACCCCCTGGAAGTGCTGGCCTGGCCCGGCGTGCTGGTGGCCGACGCCACCGACCCGCAAGCCCTCAACGCCGAAGCCTTGGCTCTGTTCAACCAAGGCCTCAAGGAGCTCAAGGCCGGCCGCGAGCGCGAAGGGGCCGAGCTGGCTCGCCTGATCAACGAGCGCCTGACCTCGATCGAAGAAGACGTAGTGACCCTGCGCGAGCTGGTCCCACAGATGCTTGCCACCCAGCGCCAGAAGGTGCTCGACCGTTTCACCGACATGAAGGCCGACCTTGACCCGGTGCGCCTGGAGCAGGAAATGGTCCTGCTGGCGCAAAAGAGCGACGTCGCCGAAGAGCTGGACCGCCTGAGCACCCACATCCTCGAAGTGCGCCGCGTGCTCAAGTCCGGCGGTGCCGCCGGTCGGCGCCTGGACTTCCTGATGCAGGAACTCAACCGCGAAGCCAATACACTGGGCTCCAAGGCGTTCGATCCGCGCAGCACCACGGCTGCGGTCAACCTCAAGGTGTTGATCGAGCAGATGCGCGAACAAGTACAGAATATTGAGTAAGGCAACCCCCATGACCCACAGCACCGGCACCCTTTACATCATTTCCGCCCCTTCGGGCGCGGGCAAGAGCAGCCTGGTCAAGGCCTTGACCGACGCTGACGAGCAGATCCGCATCTCGGTCTCCCACACCACCCGCGCCATGCGCCCGGGCGAGGTGAACGGCGTGCACTACCACTTCGTCGAGCGCACCGAGTTCGTCAAGATGATCGAACACGGCGACTTCCTGGAGCGCGCCGAAGTGTTCGGCAACCTCTACGGCACGTCGCAGAGCCACTTGCAGCAAACCCTGGACGAAGGCCACGACCTCATTCTGGAAATCGACTGGCAGGGCGCCGAGCAAGTGCGCCAGTTGATGCCCAAGGCGCGTTCGATCTTCATCTTGCCGCCGTCGCTGGAGGCGTTGCACCAGCGCCTGACCAATCGCGGCCAGGACAGCGACGAGATCATCGAAGGCCGCATGCGTGAAGCCGTCAGCGAAATGAGCCACTACGTCGACTACGACTACCTGATCATCAATGACGATTTTGCCCACGCGCTGGACGATTTGAAGGCGATTTTCCGCACCAACCAGCTCCAGCAAAAGCGTCAGCAACAGCGTTTCGGCAAATTACTGGCCGAACTGCTCGGTTGATTGGCTCTTCCCAAAACGGCTGCAAGGGCTTTACATTGGCACTTGTAGCGGTTTTGCGAGGGCCTGCGAGAAATCAGCGCTTCCCTAAACGCTGGTGATTTTTTAAACTGTTGAGTCCGCTCGCCCAACCGGGCAGCGCGCATCTTGCATTCGCTCCGAGGAATACCATGGCCCGCGTAACCGTTGAAGACTGCCTAGAACACGTGGATAACCGCTTTGAGCTGGTCATGCTCTCTACCAAGCGTGCCCGTCAACTGGCCACTGGCGGCAAAGAGCCCCTGGTCCAGTGGGAAAACGACAAGCCTACCGTTGTAGCCCTGCGTGAAATCGCTGAAGGCCTGATGAGCTACGAGTTCATCGCCAACGCCGAAATCGTTGAAGACGAACCGCTGTTTGCAGCGTTCGAGGACGAGTCCAACGAGGCCGTCTAAGCCTATGCCTGGTCGACGTAGCACGGCGCGGGGTCACAGCCAACGGCAGGAGTTCTTCCTTTGCCGAGCATAGACGCCCTCGCCGATCGCTTATCGACCTACCTCGGCCCAGACCAGGTCAACCTGGTCCGCCGAGCGTATTTCTACGCCGAACAAGCCCACGACGGCCAACGCCGCCGCAGTGGCGAGGCGTATGTCACCCATCCTCTTGCGGTGGCAAATATCCTGGCCGACATGCACATGGACCATCAGAGCCTGATGGCCGCGATGCTGCATGACGTGATCGAAGACACCGGCATTGCCAAGGAAGCGCTCAGCGCGCAATTTGGCGAAACCGTGGCCGAACTGGTCGACGGGGTCAGCAAACTGACCCAGATGAACTTCGAGACCAAGGCCGAAGCCCAGGCGGAAAACTTCCAGAAAATGGCCATGGCCATGGCACGCGACATTCGCGTGATCCTGGTCAAGCTGGCCGACCGGCTGCACAACATGCGCACGCTGGAGGTGCTGTCCGGCGAAAAACGCCGACGCATCGCCAAGGAAACCCTGGAAATCTACGCGCCCATCGCCAACCGGCTGGGCATGCACGCCATTCGTATCGAATTCGAAGACCTCGGCTTCAAAGCCATGCATCCGATGCGTTCGGCGCGCATCTACCAGGCGGTCAAGCGCGCCCGTGGCAACCGCAAGGAAATCGTCAACAAGATCGAAGAGTCCCTGAGCCATTGCCTGGCGATCGATGAGATCGAGGGCGAGGTCAGCGGACGGCAGAAGCACATCTACGGCATCTACAAGAAGATGCGCGGCAAGCGCCGGGCCTTCAACGAGATCATGGATGTATATGCATTCCGGATCATCGTCGACAAGGTCGACACCTGCTACCGCGTGCTGGGCGCTGTACATAATTTGTACAAACCCCTGCCAGGCCGTTTCAAGGATTACATCGCGATCCCCAAGGCCAACGGCTACCAGTCGCTGCATACCACGCTGTTCGGCATGCACGGGGTGCCGATCGAGATCCAGATTCGCACCCGCGAAATGGAAGAGATGGCCAACAACGGCATCGCCGCCCATTGGCTGTATAAATCCAGCGGCGACGAGCAGCCCAAAGGCACCCATGCCCGCGCCCGCCAGTGGGTCAAGGGCGTGCTGGAAATGCAGCAACGGGCCGGCAACTCCCTGGAATTCATCGAAAGCGTGAAGATCGACCTGTTTCCGGACGAGGTCTACGTGTTCACGCCCAAAGGCCGGATTATGGAGCTGCCCAAAGGCTCCACGGCGGTCGACTTTGCCTACGCCGTGCACACCGATGTGGGCAACAGCTGCATCGCCTGTCGGATCAATCGTCGTCTCGCGCCGCTGTCCGAACCGCTGCAAAGCGGCTCCACGGTCGAAATCGTCAGTGCACCGGGCGCACGCCCGAACCCGGCCTGGCTCAACTTCGTGGTCACCGGCAAGGCGCGCACGCACATTCGTCACGCACTGAAACTGCAGCGTCGTTCCGAGTCCATCAGCCTGGGCGAACGCCTGCTGAACAAGGTGCTCAACGGTTTCGACAGTGCCCTCGACAAGATTCCTACAGAGCGCGTGCAAGCGATGCTCCATGAGTACCGCCAGGAAACCATCGAAGACCTGCTGGAAGATATCGGCCTGGGCAACCGCATGGCCTACGTGGTCGCCCGTCGCCTGCTCGGTGAAGGCGAACAGTTGCCCAGCCCGGAAGGCCCGCTGGCGATTCGCGGCACCGAGGGCCTGGTACTCAGCTACGCCAAGTGCTGTACGCCAATCCCGGGCGACCCAATTGTCGGCCACTTGTCGGCGGGCAAAGGCATGGTCGTGCACCTGGACAACTGCCGCAACATCACCGAAATCCGCCACAACCCCGAAAAATGCATCCAGCTCTCGTGGGCCAAGGATGTCACCGGCGAATTCAACGTCGAGTTGCGGGTGGAGCTGGAACACCAGCGCGGCCTGATCGCCCTGCTCGCCAGCAGCGTCAACGCGGCCGACGGCAATATCGAGAAGATCAGCATGGACGAACGCGATGGTCGCATCAGCGTGGTCCAGTTGGTGGTCAGCGTTCACGACCGCGTGCACCTGGCCCGCGTGATCAAGAAACTGCGCGCCTTGACGGGTGTGATCCGCATCACTCGCATGCGCGCCTAAGCCACATTACAAGGAGTCATTCATGACCAAGACTGTTATCACCAGCGATAAAGCCCCGGCCGCCATCGGCACTTACTCCCAGGCGATCAAGGCAGGCAACACCGTCTACATGTCCGGCCAGATTCCACTGGACCCAAAGACCATGGAACTGGTGGAAGGCTTTGAAGCACAGACCGTACAGGTCTTCGAGAACCTCAAGTCGGTTGCCGAAGCTGCTGGCGGCTCGTTCAAGGACATCGTCAAGCTCAACATCTTCCTCACCGACCTGAGCCACTTCGCCAAGGTCAACGAGATCATGGGCAAGTACTTCGAACAGCCTTACCCAGCTCGCGCCGCCATCGGCGTTGCTGCCCTGCCAAAGGGTGCGCAGGTAGAGATGGACGCGATTCTGGTCATCGAGTAAAACACCCGGCGCAGCCCCCACAGGCTGCGCCGACTTCGTTTCAGAAGGATTTCATGATGCGCAAAGCGCTTGTAGCCTCATCAATGCTCGCCCTGTTGCTCGGCGGCTGTGCCAGCAACCCCGCCGACCTGGATGTGAGCGGCACCTGGATCAACCAGGTCGCCATTGATGCGGCAGCCAAAGGCGGCCCTTTGCGTGAAGCCTTGCAGAGCTTTGGCCCGAACCTCGAATGGGAGGTCAACACCAAGGCCTCGCAAGCCCGCTACTACAACGGTTTTGAAGTAGCGGAAGGCAAGTTGCTGGGAGAAAAGTCCGGCGCCTGGAGTGTGGACTTCTACGGCAGCTCCGCCACCGAACTCAAGCGCAAAGGCAAGCAACTGTTGCAAGTGGCCAACGACAACGAGCCTGAACAGCTGTTTGCCCGCGCCAAAGAACCCGCGCCGGACGGTGCGCCCATCGGCGCCAACTTCGAACGTGCGCTGTACGCGGCCTACATGGGCGGCGACTGGAAAATCGCCGACGGCTTCGGCAGCGGCGCCATCGTGCAGTTCCAGGCTAACGGCAAGGTCGCCGGCTTGCCCAATGTCGATCAGTACTCGCTGTGCCTGGCGGGCGATTGCGCGTCCATGAGCGGCGGCTACGACAGCATCTGGCTGCAACTCAATGGCCAGGGCAACCCGTGGATCTTTACCCGCAAGGGCAAACAGCTGGAGATCTTCCAGGCGATCAATACCGCACAGGCGGATGAAGTCCCCTCGTTCACGCCAGGTCCACGCCAATGGCTGCTTGAAAAGCAATAAGCAGCCTAACGCGTATCCAAATGTGGGAGCGGGCTTGCTCGCGAAAGCGGTTTATCAGAAGCACATTCAGTGACTGACACAGCGCTTTCGCGAGCAAGCCCGCTCCCACATTTTCAGCGCATTTCAGCCTTTCAGGATCGCCGCGTAGCCTTCGCGGTAAGTCGGGTAAGTCGGCACCCAACCCAACGCTTTGATTCGCGCATTGCTGCATTGCTTGCTGCCAGCGCGCCGAACACTCGCATCATCGGCCCACTCGGTCACACCCAGGTACTCGCGTAACCAGCCCACCACCTCCGCCAGTGGCGCAGGCGCGTTGTCGACGCCAATGTAGATCGTGTCCAGCGAGCCGCCCTTTTCTACATGCCGCAACAAAAATGCCAGCAGACCCGCTGCGTCGTCCGCGTGAATGCGGTTGCCATATAAAGGTGGGTCGGTTGCCACGCGATAACCTTGGCGCACCTGGGTCAGCAGCCATTCGCGGCCGGGGCCGTAAATACCGGTCAGGCGGACAATGCTGGCCGGGATGCCGCTGTTGAGCGCCACTTGCTCAGCCTCCAGCATGACTTGCCCGGAATATCCCTTCGCCTGAGTCTGCGACGTTTCATCGACCCACTCGCCGTTCTGTTGCCCGTAGACACTGCTGCTCGATACAAACAGCAGGTGCTTGGGCGTCTGGCCGTAGTCGCCCAGCCACTCCAGCACATGCTTGAGCCCTTGTACGTAGGCGGCGCGATAGCCGGCTTCGTCGTGGTCCGTCGCAGCCGCGCAGTACACCAGGTAATCCACCCCGCCGATCGGCCAGGTGTCAGGGCAATCTTTCTTGAACAGGTCGCCGGCGATGCCGATCACCCCCTCGGGGAGCCGCGAAATATCGCGGCGCAGGCCATGGACCTCCCATTCCGAGGCCAGCAACTGGCTGGCCAGCCGACTACCCACGTCGCCACAACCGGCAATCACAACAGAAGGCGCAGACATCACAAAACTCCGTACTGAAAGGTCTAGGTTAGCCCTCGCGAGTGACCGACGGCCAGAAAAAGGGCAAATAAAGTAACTGTATTACTTTAGTTAACAAGAATTACTTGCAATAATAACCGCCCATTTGTCCTCGACCTCAGGGTCTGGAAGGACGATCACTCATTTTTTTACTTAGGTCCGGCCAGCATGACACGTAATACAACCCCCGCTTCGCCAACCAAGCTTCACAGCCCATCCCGCGCCTGGCGTGCGATTGCTGCGCTGCTGTTCAGCGTACTGCTGGCACCGACCGCTGCCTTCGCTGACGCCACCGCGCCAGCCACCCCGGCTGCCGCCGAGCACAATGCCGCGGCACCGGCAGCACCAGGCACAGCGCCCGCTGCCACCGACCCGGCCCAGGCTGCTGACCCTGCCGCTGCTGACGACACTGGCGTGGTGCTGGAAGAAGACAACACCCTGGGCATGGCCCACGACCTGTCGCCGTGGGGCATGTACCAGAACGCTGACGTGGTGGTTAAAGCGGTCATGATCGGCCTGGCCATCGCCTCGATCATCACTTGGACCATCTGGATCGCCAAAGGCTTCGAGCTGCTGGGCGCCAAACGTCGCCTGCGCAACGAAATCGTCCACCTGAAAAAGGCCACCACCCTCAAGGAAGCCAGCGAAAGCGCGACCAAGAAAGGCACCCTGGCCAACACCCTGGTGCACGACGCGCTGGAAGAAATGCGCCTGTCGGCCAACACCCGCGAAAAAGAAGGCATCAAGGAACGTGTGGCCTTCCGCCTGGAGCGCCTGGTAGCGGCCTGCGGTCGTAACATGAGCAGCGGCACCGGCGTGCTGGCGACCATTGGTTCCACCGCGCCCTTCGTCGGCCTGTTCGGTACCGTGTGGGGCATCATGAACAGCTTCATCGGCATCGCCAAAACCCAGACCACCAACCTCGCCGTCGTTGCCCCAGGCATCGCAGAGGCCCTGCTGGCGACTGCCCTGGGCCTGGTTGCCGCGATTCCTGCGGTAGTGATCTACAACGTCTTCGCCCGTTCGATTGCCGGCTACAAGGCTCAGGTATCGGACGCGTCGGCGGAAGTCCTGCTGCTGGTCAGCCGCGACCTCGATCACCTGCCTACCGAGCGCAGCTCGCAACCGCACATGGTGAAAGTGGGGTAATCGGCCATGGGCCTGCATTTGAATCAAGGCGACGACGAACTCGTCGAGAACCACGAAATCAACGTCACGCCGTTTATCGACGTGATGCTGGTGCTGCTGATCATCTTCATGGTGGCGGCACCGTTGGCGACCGTGGACATTAAGGTCGACCTGCCCGCGTCCAGCGCCAAGCCGGCACCGCGGCCAGAGAAACCGATCTTCCTCAGCGTCAAGGCGGACCAACGCCTGTTTTTGGGCGAAGAAGAAGTCAAGGCTGAAACCCTGGGGCCGGTGCTCGACGCCAAGACCCAAGGCAAGAAAGACACGACGATCTTCTTCCAGGCTGACAAGGGCGTGGACTACGGCGACCTGATGAGCGTGATGGATGCCCTGCGGGCAGCCGGCTACCTCAAGGTAGGCCTGGTCGGACTTGAGACGGCAGCCAAGAAATGATCACGACGCGCCACAAACTGACGCGTTATGGCACCAGCCTCGCCGTCGTGCTGGGCGTGCATGCCGTCGCGATCGCTATCGCGCTTCATTGGTCCGCGCCGCGCACGGTGCAGTTGCCACCGGCTGCCATGGTCATCGACCTGGCACCGATGCCAGCCCCCCCGCCGCCAGCGCCGCCCAGGGTGGTAACGCCGCCGCAACCGCCTGCACCGGTGGAAGAGCTGCCCCTGCCGAAACTGGCCGAGGCACCCAAGCCAACGATCCAGGTGCCCAAGCCGGTCAAGCCCAAGCCCAAACCACAGCCGCCCAAACCGGTAGAGAAAAAGATCGAGCCGCCCAAGGAGAAACCCTCCGAGGATCCGCCGAGCGATGCTCCGCCGACCCAGGCACCGGCTGAGAAATCGGCCCAACCTGTACCAGGCCCTTCTCCGCAGCAAATCGCTGCCAAGGCATCCTGGGAAGGCACCCTGCTGGCCCACTTGCAGAAGTACAAGAAGTACCCGCCAGGTGCCCAGGCCCGTGGCAAGGAAGGCCTGAACCGCCTGAAGTTCGTGGTGGATGCCGACGGCAATGTGCTGTCCTACGAGTTGGTGGGCCGCTCCGGCAACGCCGACCTGGACCGCGCCACACTGGACATGATCCGTCGTGCCCAGCCGCTGCCAAAACCGCCAGCGGACATGCTCAAGGGTGGCAGCATCGAGATCGTTGCACCGTTCGTGTACAACATCGAGAAGCGTCGTCGCTGAAAATGAAGGTGGTGAGGGGCAACCCTCACCACCTTCAGCAAAATCTGCGTAACTCCCCGCTCAATCCCCACCAAAGTTCTGATAACGTGCGTCTATCGATTGCAGCCGGTATGCTTGGCCCGCAACCTCATGGACGCCCGCTATGACTCTTACAGAATTACGCTACATCGTTACCCTCGCCCAAGAGCAGCACTTCGGCCACGCGGCCGAGCGTTGCCACGTCAGCCAGCCGACGCTGTCGGTGGGCGTGAAAAAGCTTGAAGACGAACTCGGTGTGCTGATTTTCGAGCGCAGCAAGAGCGCCGTGCGCCTGACGCCTGTGGGCGAAGGTATTGTTGCCCAGGCCCAGAAGGTACTGGAGCAAGCGCAGAGCATTCGCGAACTGGCCCAGGCCGGCAAGAACCAGCTGACCGCACCGCTTAAAGTCGGCGCCATCTACACCGTCGGCCCGTACCTGTTCCCGCACCTGATCCCGCAACTGCACCGCGTCGCGCCGCAGATGCCGCTGTATATCGAAGAGAACTTCACTCACGTGCTGCGCGACAAGCTGCGCAACGGCGAGCTGGACGCGATCATCATTGCCCTGCCGTTCAATGAGGCCGACGTACTGACCCTGCCGCTCTACGACGAGCCGTTCTACGTGCTGATGCCGGCCTCCCACCCGTGGACGCAAAAAGACACCATCGACGCCGGCCTGCTCAACGATAAGAGCCTGCTGCTGCTCGGCGAAGGTCACTGCTTCCGCGACCAGGTGCTCGAAGCCTGCCCGACCCTGACCAAGGGCAACGACGGCGCCAAGCACACCACCGTGGAGTCCAGCTCCCTGGAAACCATTCGCCACATGGTCGCTTCCGGCCTGGGCATCTCGATCCTGCCGCTGTCGGCAGTAGACAGCCATCACTACGCCCCCGGCGTGATCGAAGTACGCCCGCTCACGCCGCCGGTGCCGTTCCGCACCGTGGCGATCGCCTGGCGCGCCAGCTTTCCACGGCCCAAGGCCATTGAGATTCTCGCTGACTCGATCCGCCTGTGTTCGGTGGCCAAGCCGCCTGCCGCGAGCTAAGCAAGGGTATGACTGAGCTGTCGCAGGTGTCGGTGACGGCACTCAAGGGTGTCGGTGAAGCCATGGCCGAGAAGCTGGCCAAGGTGGGCCTGGAGAACCTCCAGGACGTGTTGTTCCACTTGCCCCTGCGCTATCAGGACCGCACCCGCGTGGTGCCCATCGGCCAGTTGCGTCCAGGCCAGGATGCGGTGGTCGAAGGCACCGTCAGCGGTGCCGACGTGGTCATGGGCAAGCGCCGCAGCCTGGTGGTACGCCTGCAGGACGGCACCGGTGGCCTGAGCCTGCGCTTCTACCATTTCAGCAACGCGCAGAAAGAAGGCCTCAAGCGCGGCACCCGCGTGCGCTGCTACGGCGAAGCGCGACCCGGCGCATCCGGCCTTGAGATCTATCACCCGGAATACCGCGCCATTACCGGTGACGAACCGCCGCCGGTCGACACCACGCTCACGCCGATCTACCCGCTCACCGAAGGCCTGACCCAGCAACGCCTGCGCCAACTGTGCATGCAGACGTTGACCATGCTCGGCCCGAAAAGCCTGCCTGATTGGCTGCCCCAGGAACTCGCCCGCGACTATCAACTGGCGCCGCTGGACGATGCGATTCGCTACCTGCATCACCCACCCGCCGATGCCGATGTCGACGAACTGGCCCTCGGTCATCACTGGGCCCAGCACCGCCTGGCCTTTGAAGAGCTGCTGACCCACCAACTGTCCCAGCAACGCCTGCGCGAAAGCATGCGCTCGCTGCGCGCGCCAGCGATGCCCAAGGCCACGCGCTTGCCTGCCCAATACCTGGCCAACCTGGGCTTTGCGCCGACCGGCGCCCAGCAACGCGTCGGCAATGAAATCGCCTACGACCTCAGCCAGCAAGAGCCCATGCTGCGGCTGATCCAGGGCGACGTGGGCGCGGGCAAGACCGTGGTCGCCGCCCTCGCCGCCCTGCAAGCCCTCGAAGCCGGTTACCAGGTGGCGCTGATGGCGCCCACCGAAATCCTCGCCGAGCAGCACTTCATCACCTTCAAGCGTTGGCTCGAACCGCTGGGCCTGGAAGTGGCGTGGCTGGCCGGCAAGCTCAAGGGCAAGAATCGCACAGCCGCACTGGAGCAGATCGCCGGCGGCGCGCCGATGGTGGTCGGCACCCACGCGCTGTTCCAGGACGAAGTGCGGTTCAAGAACCTGGCCCTGGTGATCATCGACGAGCAGCACCGTTTCGGCGTGCAACAGCGCCTGGCCCTGCGCCAGAAAGGCGTGGGCGGGCGGATGAACCCGCATCAGTTGATCATGACCGCCACGCCGATCCCGCGCACCCTGGCCATGAGCGCCTACGCCGACCTCGACACCTCGATCCTCGACGAACTGCCGCCCGGCCGTACCCCGGTCAACACCGTACTGGTCACCGACACCCGGCGTGTCGAAGTGATCGAGCGGGTCCGTGGCGCCTGCGCCGAAGGCCGCCAGGCGTACTGGGTGTGCACGCTGATCGAAGAGTCCGAAGAGCTGACCTGCCAGGCCGCCGAAACCACCTATGAAGACCTCACCAGCGCCTTGGGCGAACTCAAGGTCGGCCTGATCCACGGGCGCATGAAGCCCGCTGAAAAAGCTGCGGTGATGGCCGAATTCAAGGCCGGCAACCTGCAACTGCTGGTGGCCACTACCGTGATCGAGGTGGGTGTGGACGTGCCCAATGCCAGCCTGATGATCATCGAAAACCCCGAGCGCCTGGGCCTGGCGCAGTTGCACCAGTTGCGCGGGCGTGTTGGCCGAGGCAGCGCCGCCAGCCATTGCGTGCTGCTCTACCACCCGCCGCTGTCGCAGATCGGTCGCCAGCGCCTGGGCATCATGCGCGAAACCAACGACGGTTTTGTCATCGCCGAAAAAGACCTCGAATTGCGCGGCCCCGGCGAAATGCTCGGCACGCGCCAGACCGGCCTGCTGCAATTCAAGGTCGCCGACCTGATGCGCGACGCCGATCTGCTGCCAGCCGTGCGCGATGCGGCGCAGGCTTTGCTGGAGCGCTGGCCGGACCACGTCAGCCCGCTGCTCAATCGCTGGCTCAGGCACGGACAGCAATACGGCCAAGTGTGACGCCTGACGCACTTAAGCGACCAACAGTTGTATCAAGCTGGTTATACTTCGTTGACTGTAAGAAATTGGATCAGGCCATGTCAGAAGTTGCCCTCGCCACAGCCCCACTGACCGCCCCGCCGGTCATTCGGGCTCTGCTCGCAAAACTCGCCATCCCCTACACGGAAGTCGCCGATCTACCGGGCCTGAATCCTGCGCAAAAGGTCCAAGCGGTATTGCTGGAAGACGCGGTGGGCGCACTGATGGTGCTGTTCCCGCAGAATCAGTTGCTCGACCTCAACCGCCTCGCCGAACTCACCGGTCGCCGCCTCACCGCGGTGTCGCCGGATCGCGTCGAACGCATGCTGGGCAAACATGACCTGAGCCTGCTGCCGGGCCTGCCGCCTCTCACCAGCTCGCCGTGCCTGTACGAAGGCAGCCTGCTGGATGAACCGAGCCTGCTGGTGCATTCGGGTGAAGCCGGTTTGCTGCTGGAAATCGCCACCGACGCCTTCAAGACCCTGCTCACCAAGGCCAGCGCCGGCCACTTTGGCGAGCCGCTGAGCAACATTCGCCCCAACCTCGACCGCCCCAATGATGACCGCGAGGAAATCACCCAGGCGATGCAGGCGTTCACCGCCCGCCGCATCCAGCAACGCCTGGAAGCGACCATCGAGATTCCACCGCTGGCGGATACCGCACAGAAGATCATCAAACTGCGTGTCGACCCGAACGCCACCATTGATGACATCACTGGCGTGGTCGAGACCGACCCGGCCCTGGCCGCCCAAGTCGTGAGCTGGGCCGCATCGCCGTACTATGCCTCGCCGGGCAAGATTCGTTCAGTGGAAGACGCCATCGTGCGGGTGCTGGGCTTTGACCTGGTGATCAACCTGGCGCTGGGCCTGGCCCTGGGCAAGACCCTGAGCCTGCCCAAGGACCATCCACACCAGTCCACACCGTATTGGCACCAGTCGATCTACACCGCCGCCGTGATCGAGGGCCTGACCCGCGCCATGCCCCGCGCCCAGCGCCCGGAAGCCGGCCTGACCTACCTGGCGGGCCTGCTGCACAACTTCGGCTACCTGCTGCTGGCCCATGTGTTCCCGCCGCACTTCTCGCTGATCTGCCGCCACCTGGAGGTCAACCCGCACCTGTGCCACAGCTATGTCGAGCAACACCTGCTGGGCATCAGCCGCGAGCAAATCGGTGCGTGGCTGATGCGCTACTGGGACATGCCGGATGAACTGTCCACTGCCCTGCGCTTCCAGCACGATCCGACCTACGATGGTCAGTACGCTGAATACCCGAACCTGGTGTGTCTGGCGGTACGCTTGTTGCGCAGCCGCGGGATTGGCTCCGGGCCGGATGAGGCGATTCCGGATGCGCTGCTTGAGCGTCTGGGCTTGAGCCGTGACAAGGCTGAGGAAGTGGTGGGCAAAGTGCTGGATGCTGAAGTGCTGTTGCGCGAGTTGGCGTCCCAGTTCAGCCAGGGCTAACCTACCACCTGTTACATCGCCATCGCCGGCAAGCCGGCTCCTACAGAGTTTGTTTAGGAGCCGGCTTGCCGGCGATGAATTCAACCCTTCTTTTTCTTCGGCTTCAAATACTTGGTCAACCCCTGGAACCAAATCACCAGGGCCGGGTTGCCCTTGATCTGGATCGACTTGTCCTGAATTCCCGTCATGAACGCCAATTGCTTGTTCTTCGCCTGCATCGTGGCGAAGCCGTAGGCCGCATCTTTAAAGGCGATGGCGAACGCCGGCGACGGGTGAACACCCGAACGGCTGGTGATGCGCTGGTCTTTGACGATGAAGTGACGGGCAACCTTGCCGTCGAGGGTCTGCAGCTGGAAGGCCAGGTCTTTGTCACCCAGTTGCTGCTGGAAGGCGGGGTTGGTGCGGCTGGCTTTGCCCATCATCAGGCCAAGCACCCACAGGAGAAGACGAAATTTCATGCACACGGCCTCGGTGTAATTATTGAGTGGCCGCAGCAGTTTAACGATTTGCTAAAAGAACGCCACCGATCTAGCGCATTAGCGGAAGATCGGCTGGCGTTTGACGCTTATAGCAGCATGTTACTTAAACGTTAGGGCAAGGTACCGGTGCCCAGTCAGCCAGGTTCGGATCGCGGCAGCTGCCTTCGAGCTGGGCCTTGCCGGCGCTGGCGACCTGCTTGCTTTCAGCTTGCTTGGCCTGCACGGTCTGGATGCTCTTCTCGGTGGTGACAGCTTCTTTCGGCACGACTGGCAGAGCCTGCTTTTTCGCAACCTTGACCGGCTTCTTGCCCTTGGCCGGAGCAACCACAGGAGCAGTGTCGGCGGTAGCCACGGTCACCACGTCGTTACGCTGCACGCCCACTTGCTGCAGGTCTTTCTCGTAGGCCTGGGTGTAGTTGTTCAGGTCTTCGCTGGCCTTGCCGTTGACCGCAACGATCAGGTCATTGGACTCTTTGAGGCCTGCAACGATTTCTGCCAGGCGCTTGCGGCCTTCGGTGTCGTTGACGGTCTTGGCCTTGCGGTCGGCCACCAGCTTGGTGAACGCGCTCTGGTAGCACTGTTGCGACGCTTTGGCGTACGCGGTGCTGCGGTCGATGTCGGACGCGCTTTTGTTGAAGTCGGTGGAGTAGGACGCAATGCGCTGGTTGTCATCGCTGATCTGCTTCTGGCGCTCGGTGTAGTAACCCGCCGCGCCGCCGGCCAGGGCGCCGCCCGCTGCACCGATGGCGGCGTTACGGCCGCGCTTGTCGGAGTCGCCGGTCAGGGCGCCCAGCAGTGCACCGCCGGCCGCGCCGATGGCTGCGCCGGTGACGACTGACTTGGTCATGTCCGAGTCAGTCGCACGCAGGTGCTGCACCGGCTCGTAGCAGTTCGGGTAATACTCGACCTTGGTGCTCGACGCGACCTTGGAGGCCGGCGACGTGGCGCAACCGGTCAACACGGTGCTGAAACCAGCTGCGATCAGCAGCAAGTGACGCTTGGAAACCGCCTTACGGGAAAAAAGCATAGGTGTGTTCTCTTTTAAGTTTGACTTGCCCAGCACGGCCCACCGCCGCCTGAGTCCCTTCCAAGCTCGCCATACAGCCAGCGATCATCGCTGACCGCTCGCTGCGAGCAATTCCTTCAAGATCGTTGCCGGGTCGGCCCGCTGTTGTTTGCGGTAGTTGCCGACATGGCGAACGAACAGTGTTGCGCGCATCACCAGGCTCTTGCCGAGCACTGGCTTGCGATCCAACTCTTCCTTGATCCGTTGAAACTGCGCCTGGATCACCGCATCGGTATAGCGCGTGCCGGTGGCCAGGTTGTCGATATAGATCGCCACGGCGCCATCGAGCGCGCTGCGGCCATTGGTGATGGCCATCTCAAACAGTTGCGCGCTGGCCTCGTCCTTGTTGTCCAGGGCCTGCTGGCGACTCTTCTGCAGGTTGGCCAGGCGGATGTTGTAGTTGGCGATGGTCTCGGCCACCAGGGCGGCCGACTGAATCAGGTTGCCCGCGGCTTCTTCGCGTTGCTGGGCGATCAGCGAGACATTGCGCTTGAGCTCTTCGTTGACCAGCCCCAGCTCGGCTTGCAGCTTGGGGTCGGCGCTGGCGGCGATGATGCTGTCCAGGCGCTTGGTCGGGTCCTGGGCGTCGTCAATGGCGTCGGTCAGCGAGGCCAGGCGGCCCTCTTTCTGCCACTGCGCGAACAGCTCCTTATAGCGCGAGCGCGGTGCCGACAGCGCGCCAATCGCTACGCGGAAACCGGTGGTCTCGTTGCTTTGCTCGGTGCCGTCGGCGGCGAACAGCGGGTACTCACGGCGCATGCCGGTGAACAGCGTGCCCTCGCCTTCCAGGTAGTTGCCACCCTTGACCACAAAGCCGCCATAAGTGCCCTGGCGACGCCCGGCGTGCACCAGTTGAAAAGACTCTTGGACCATTTCTGCGGCGTTGCCGATCACATCGAACAGGCCGATCGGGTTGGGTAATTTGGTGCCGATGGGCATCAGGCGTGCGGCCTGGCCGGTGCCGCCAGCCACCTGGTTGAACACGGCGTAATCGCCGAGCGGGCCGTCGCTGTCACTGCCTTCGACGCGGCGGGGGAACAGGCGCCCTTCCAGGTCTTGGCGACTCACGGCATGGCCACCGCGTGCGGCGAATTCCCACTCCACTTCGGTGGGCAGGCGCACAAAACCGAGGCCACCGTCATCCGCCGAAGAACCGCGACCACTGACCGGCAGCAACTCACGGTGGTATTTCATCAACCAGGCGCTGTACACCGCCGAGAAGCGCTCGGCTTCAAACCGCGACAGCTTGACCTTGGGCAAGCGCCCGGCCATGCCAGTAGGTGCGTCGCACGCAGGCGCGGGTTCACCACTGGCCAACGACTGCGCCTGGGACATCACCTGGGCGTACTGGCGTGCGGTCACTTCGTACTTGCCGATGAAGTACAGCATCGGCTTGAGCGGGGTCTTGGCGTCGGTCTTCGGCATCAACGGCGCGATGACCTTGCTCCAGTCTTTGGGCAGGTCCTTGAGGGTGAACTGGCCGTTGATGAAGTCGCGACGGTAGCCGGAAATAAACGACTGCTGATAACCCGCCTCGCCTTCGGCAAAGGGGTAGCCGAGGCTGATTTCGCGGTCATCCAGGGTGCCCTGGGCCAGCACATAGGCATAGCGGAACACCATGTTGCCTTCGCACGGCAGCGGCAGGCTGACGTCGCCTTCCAGCGGCTTGGGGTTATCGAGTTTGTCACTCGCCTCATCGGCCCAGGCCATCGAGGCCAGGGTCAGCGCCACACAGGCGCCCAGTAACTTATACATCTCTGATTCCTTCAGAAGCCTGGATCCGCGCCACTCGCCAACCGCCACAGGCCGCCGCCACGGCGCTGACGCCGAGCACAGCAGCCAGGGCCAGGCCGTAATGGCGCGCCAGCAGGTGACTGGCGTGTTCGCCCGGCACCTGCACAAATAACTGATTCAACGCTGCCTCGGCCAGGCCATACAGCCCGGCACTGAGTACGGCAGCAAAGCCTGCGCTATACAACGCCTGCACCACCACGAATAACAGCAGCCCGCCCGTGGAAAACCCCAGCAGGCGCAGCACCGACAATTCCCGCCGCTTGCGTGCCACGGCGGCCAGGGCCCCGGCAAATATCGCCGCAAACGCCCCCGCCAACGCCAACCCGCAGATCACCCAGAACACGATCGACAGGTTGCGGCTCAACGACTGCACCTGCGCGATGGTCTGTGCCTGGGTCGACACCAGTAAATTCTGCGCCGCGAAGTACACCCGCAGCGGCTCCACATCGGTGAGGGTGCGCGCATATAAGCGGAACGCCGGGTAGACCCGCTGCTCATTCGTCCCCTCCACCTCACCACTCCATCCCAACGCCGGCACTGCGCGACCGTCGCGGTAATCTTCCGCCGCTTCCAGCACTTTCAGATCGGCAAACAAGCCGTCACGGGCAAACGCTTCCAACGGCAGTACCGCCAGCACCTGCAAGCGTGTGCGCTGGGCTTCCACGCGTCCCGCCACTTGCCGTGCAAAGCTGGTTTCCAGCCAATCCCCAGGCCGCGCCGCAAGCTTCTCGGCGGCAGTGTGGCTCAGCACGATCTGGTCCAGGCCCTGTGGCACCGGCAGGCCGGCGAGCAACGGATCACCCGACGCGGTCGGCAGCATCTCCAGGACCAGCGTGCCCACCTGCGCGGTCGCCGCAATCTGCCGCGTACGCGGCAACGCAAACGCCACATCACTGCGCTGGCCGAGCTGCTCGATGAATGCGCTGCTGAATCGACCACCGCCCAACGGAATAATTTCACGGGTGGCGGGGTCGGTCTCCAACCGTTCGGTCAAACTGCTAACCAGTCCAAATTTCAGGCCGAATAACACCAGCAACGGTGCGATCACCGCCACCAGCGCGAGCACCGAGCAGGCGGACAGCCAGGCATCGTTGCGATAATCCTGCCAGGCCAGCGACGTCACCAGACCGAGGCGCATCAGCATGCCTCCCCAAGGGTCGCCGTCACACCGCCGTCGGTGTCGCGACGGCAACTGATGCGCCGCACCTGCAAGCCACTGGCGCGGGCCAGGGCTTCGTCATGGGTGGCGATCACACAGGCGGCACGGTGTTCGCGCGCCTGGGCCAGCAGCGCTTGCATCACGCGCTCGGCATTCAAGGGGTCGAGGGACGCCGTCGGTTCGTCCGCCAGCACCAGGTGCGGTGCATGGGCCAAGGCACGGGCACAGCTGACGCGCTGGCGCTGGCCTACCGAGAGCGCCGCCGGCTTCTTGGCCAACTGATCGCTGATCTCCAACTGTTCGGCCAGGCGCGCCACGCTGCCATCGTCCTTCAAGCCCAGCAGTTGCCGGGACAAGGCGATATTGCCGCGCACATCGAGAAAACCCAGCAGGCCACCGGTTTGCAGCACATACCCCAGATGCTGGCTACGCAGCGCGGCCAAGGTAGATTGCTGATCACCGCGCCATAGCCCGGCAATGTCGTGCTGATGGAATTCGAACTGCCCGACCTGGTCCGGCGCCAACACCAGCGCCAGCAGGTCCAGCAAGGTGCTTTTGCCGCAACCGCTGGGCCCGACAATCGCCAGTTGCTCACCCGCACGCAGCGCCAGCGCCGGGATCACCAGGCTATAGCGCTGGCTACCGACGCCCCGGCTCTTGTGCACCGCGTTCAGGTTCAGCATCACGGCAATGTCGACAACGGCACGCGGTACAACGCATCACCCGGCTCGGCATCGCCAAAACGGACCCAGTTGGCCACGTCATTGTGGAAGGTTTCGTAGAGACGGATCTTCGAATCCAGCTCGTCGATAAAGTCTTCCTGCTCGGCCACGCTCAACGACAACCACAGGTCCTGGGTCATGTTCAGCGACTTGCTGCGGTACGGCAGGCCTTCCAGGTATTCACCCAGAATGCCGCCGTCGGCCAGGTTGCCGCCCTTGCGCAAGGCTTGCGGGTCGCGGCTCATGTAGGCCGACGCGCTGGCAATTTCCTGGAAGAAGTCCTTGGGCGAGGTCTGGGTCTTGCGCGCCGCGTCGACAATCAGTTTCAGCGACTGCTGCAGGTCGTTGAGCTGCAGCTTGGTCAGCATCACGCACACCTGGAACGCCGGCAGCGCCGGGTTGGTCAGGTCGCGGTCGGCGGTCCAGGCGCTGACCAGTTGCGGCGCCTGGCTCGCGGCTTTGCGCCCGAGGAAATCCATGTGCATGGCATAACCGACGGCTGCGGATTTGTCCGCCAGGCTCGGTGCGCTGTTCAGCAATGGCACCGGCTGCGGCGTATTGCTGCGCACCTGGTGCACAAGGTTGGCGAACACCGTGCCGATCTCATCCACACGTTCACCGAGCTTGCGCACATCGCCACCGGGCACCGCCGTGTACAGGTCGCCAATCTGCGGGTTGGCGTCGGCGGTGAGGACGCGGTACTGGCTCTCGGCGCCGGCATGGGTTTTCTTGCCGGCGTCGGTGCGCAGGTGCAAGGCGTAGATCTTGATCTGCTTGCCCAGCGCGGCCTGACGCACTTCGGCTTCGTTCATCTGGGTGGCGGCAAACGGATCGTTCTTGCGCAGCGCGCCGGCGTCGGTGACCAGCAGGATGATGCGCCCGCCGTAGCCGGACCAATCCATGCCATCCACCGCCTGCATCACCCCGGCGAACGCGTCTTCGTTGAAGGAATGGCTGGACACGGTGGACGCCTTGACCTGGCGCGCCATGTCGAGAAACCGCTGCGGGTCGCGGCCCTGGTCAAGGGTGATCAGGGTCTTGGCCACGTATTCCAGGCCGGGGGTTTTCTTGATGCTGCTGCGAAACCCCACCATGCCGAAGCTGACGCTGTCCAACTCGCCCCGCTCGGCGATGCGAGTTTGCAGTTCGTGCACCACGTCGCGAACCTGGTCGATATAGGGCTGCATCGACACGGTGGTGTCCACTACCAGCACCACGGCCGTGCGGAAGGCATCGGCGTTGGCCTTGAGCACCGGCGTCGAGGGCTTGGCCGCTGCGCTGCTGCCGGGGTCGATGGAGGCCACGTTGAGCAACTGCACAGGCTGGCCGTTCTCGTCGAAGCTCTCTTTGGAATCGAAGATTGGTAGCAGGTAGAACTGATTCTGCGGCACTGCGCTGGCGCTCGGTTCCAAGGCCAGGACCTGGCTGTTGTCTTCGCTGTTTTTCTGCGCCTTGGCCAGGACGCCTTTGGCTGCGGCGGGATCGGCCAGCAGTTTTTCCACTTCGCCGGATTGGCGCAGGAACATCACCGGCGCCCGGCCCGAACGCTCGGTGAACTTGAGCACCAGGCTCTGTTTCCAGTCGCTGACCTGCGACGCAGGCAACCAACCATCGCTGCGGCCATCGGTGGCGGCACCGACACGCACCCAGGGGCTGCCGTCGACGTCCTTGCGCTGGTAAACGTAGAGCACGGAAAACGCCGGCAGGGCTTTGCCCGGCGCGCTGCCGGCGTCAGCGGAAAGCGTGGCGCCCGGTTTGCTCAACACGCGCTGAAACAGGGTCTTCTTGCCCGCCATCAGCAACGGACGCTGGCCGCCATCAACTTCGGCTACCGCGGGTGGCGGCGTGACTTGCGGCACCACCGCAGCCGGCGGCTTGGCAACAGGCTCATCGCTGCCACTCAACCACCAGTAACTGGCACCACCGATGGCCAAGGCAACCGCCACCGCAACCGCCGCCAGCGCCAACACCGGGCCACGGCGCTGTTCGGAGACGGCGTTGTGTTGCGTTGGGGTCACCACCCGCTGGCGCACGACAGGTTGCGGCTGCGGCTTATCGGTCGGAATATCGATGGAGACCGGAGTCATGCCCGCCAAGTCGAAGCTCAACGGGATAGGCAGCGGTCGCACCAGGGTGGCCTCCGGCGACTCTGCCGGCAGGTTATCCAGCGCCGCCAGCAACGCCGCCGCATCCGGGAAACGTTCCGCCGGGTCCTTGGCCAACAGCTTGCGCAACACCTCCTGGTAGCGGCCATGGTGCACCGGCAGTTCCGGCAACGGCTCGGTCAAGTGCGCCAGCGCCGTGGACAGCGCGTCAGTGCCGTTGTATGGCAGTTTGCCGACCAGGATTTCATACAGCACCACACCCAACGCATACAGGTCGGCCCGGCCATCGATTTCCTGGCCGCGCGCCTGCTCCGGGCTCATGTAGCTCGGTGTGCCCACGGCGAACCCGGCCTGGGTGAACTGGGTGCGATCATCCAGCGACTTGGCGATACCAAAGTCGGACAGCACCGCCGTGCCATCGGCGCGGAACAGAATGTTCGCCGGTTTCACATCGCGGTGCACCAGGCCCTGGGCATGGGCATAGCCCAGCGCCGAGGCGACCTGGCGGATCAGCGTGACGCCCTGCTCCGGCGTCATGCCGGCCGCGATGCGCTCCTTGAGCGTACCGTTGGGCAGGTATTCCATGGCCATGTAATACAGCTCACCGACATTGCCGATGTCATGGATGGTCACCGTGTGCGGGTGCGACAAGCGCGCCAGGGTCTTGCCCTCGCGCAGGAAACGCTCGCAAAAACTCGGGTCGGCCGCCAGCGCCGCCGCCATCACCTTCAATGCCACCTTGCGCTCCAGCGAGCGCTGGGTCGCCAGGTACACGCTGGCCATGGCGCCTTCGCCGATCTCGCCTTCGATGTCATAACCGGGGATGACGATGTTCATGGCGATACCTTCACGACGATGGCGGTGATGTTGTCCGGCGCCCCCCGGTTGAGCCCCAGGTGCACCAGGCTGCGCACGATTTCATCTGGCGCGTCGTGGCTGAGCACTTCGCGGATCTCATGGTCTTCGACGGTCTTGTTCAGGCCGTCGCTGCATAGCAGGTAGCTGTCACCGGGGGCGATCAGCAGGTCGACCACCGCCAGGTCCAGGTGGGCTTCCACGCCAATGGCGCGGGTGACGATATTGGCGCGCGGATGGGTGCGGGCATCGGCTTCGCTGAGCAGGCCGCTGTCTTGCAGGTCCTGGACGTAGCTGTGGTCGCGGGAGATGCCTTCGAGCACCCCGTCGCGCAAGCGGTACAAGCGACTGTCGCCGGCCCACAGGCACACGCCGCGCAGGCCACGGGCGGCCAACAGCACCACCGTGCTGCCCATCATGGTCACGCCACGGTTGGCGGTTTCTTCGCGCACGGCCGTGTTGATGCGAAGCAAGTCGTTGCGCAGCGCCGCCGTGTATTCATCCAGGGAGCGCCCCACCGGCACGCTGCGCAGGCTGTCGACGATCAGGCTGCTCACGTAGTCCCCGGCCGCATGCCCGCCCATGCCGTCGGCCACCACCCACAGGCGGTTTTCCGGCAGGTCCAGGCAGGCGTCTTCGTTGACCTGACGGACCATGCCCACATGGCTTTTGCTCGCGGATTTGTACGTCGACCCCATCTACACCACACCTTCTTGTCCGAGCAAAAACTGCGCAAAATCGCTGGCGGCAGGCAGGCCCTGACACCGCAACAAACCAGGGGAAATACGTTGTGAACCACGGCCCCACCACAGGCTGGCGCCTTCGCAGGCCTGTTCGGTCAGTGCGCTCATACGCCCGTGGGACACAGTGGCGGCCACCCGCTGCAAGCCGGCGAAACGGCTGCCCACGGCACGCGGCTCGCTCGGAGGGAAACCCAGGCCATCGAGGCCTTCATTGAAGCTTTCGAAGGTGGCACCGGAATCCAGGGTGCTGAGCAACAGTGCTTCGGCCTGTTCGAACCAGCTGTCCGGACCACCCACCAGCGAGGCAGGGTTGGTGTCGTGATCGAGTAACGCCACCACCGCCAGCGGGAAATAGCGCCCCACCCGATCGATGCTCGGCATCACCACGCCTGCCGCCGCGTCCGGACCGCACACGCCCGGTGCCAACACAAAGCGCCACAGCGGGCTGACCAGGTAGGTGTTGAGCCAGTCTGCGCCGAGGCTGTTCTGACTGGCGAGCAAACCCGCCGCCAGCCAACTGTCCCACGGGCCGACAAAACTCTGAGGCAAGGCGCGGCTGACAAAGTCACCGCGGCTGGCCAACTTGCCGTAGAAGCCCAGGGTCGTCATAGCCGCTCCGGCAGGCTGAAGCCACTGAGCACGCGGCTCTTGAACGGGTTGAAGGCGCTGTTGGCGCGCAGTTCGTAGGCGATGCTCGCACCGTCGACGCGCAGGCGCAGGTTGAAACGGTCCGGCGAATTACCGGCGGTGAGGTCCGATTGTTCCAGCAAGCGGAACCAGGCCCACGGTCCGTCCAGCGTCACACCCGAACGGCCACTGGCCGAGGGCGGCATGATGGAGATACGCACCACGCCAATGCTGCCGGGGTTCGGCCATTGCATCGCCACTGGGCGGCTGGGGCCGTGGTCGTAGCTCAATTGCTGGCCGTCGAGGTCAAGCAGGAACTGAGTGATGGTCGGGTCCATCGACACCGGCTTGAGTTCGAAACGCACGATGGGCTGGGTGCCACCCGAGCGGAAGAACGCATCGCGGATCGTCGCTGCGCGCTGGAAGGTTTGCAGCACGCCCGGAGCAATGCCGAGCTTCTGCGCCGCGCCCGGCTGCCAGCGCCAGGTCTGCGCCGAGGTGTCCACGTAAGGTTGCAGGTATTTGCGGAAGTAATTGTCCATCACCCCGCCCACGCCGAAGAACTGCCCGAAGTCATCCAGGGTGGCATCCCGCGCGCTGCCGGGCGACATCGGGTAGCGGCCGGCCAGGGACTGGCGATACACGTTGACCACTTCGCTGACCCAGGCCGCGTTCAGCTGGTTACGCACGCCGCCCATCATGCTGTTGGTGGTGGAGTTGACCACCGACTTGACCATGCCCTGCACCAACGGTGGCTGGCGCTCGGCGTTCAGGCTGACCCGCGTGGCCGCAGCCGCCGCCTGGTTCTTCGCCTCGCCGAGCAACGCATCGCCGCTGGCGCCGACCATGGCGCTGACCTGCACATACAGTGCATTCATATCGGTGAGCAGGCCATCGATGGCCGCCGGCTCGCCTTCGTTCTTGCTGACGATGCTGTTGAGCTCGGCAAAATGCGCGGTCACCGGATCATCCGCCGCAGCAGGTGCATTGGCGGTCGGTTGCTCCTGGCCGAGCAAGCTGCCCAGGCGCTCCTTGAGCTTGTCGACGCCACCTTCTACCGGCACGCCTTTGGCGGCCAGTTGGCGCTCTTCGGCTTGCAGGTCGGTTTCCTTGGCCACGGCCACCAGCAGTTTTTTCAGCGGCGAGCTCGGGCCGGAAATCACCCGCAGTACGTCGGCCGCCTGGGCCACGCTGGTGATCGGCACGAAGTCGATGTCCGCCAGCAACGCATCCCACTGGCGCTGGTAATCCTGGAAATACAGGCGACGCACATCGGCGGCGAGGCTCACCACGTTCTGCTGGTCGGCCTGTTCGTGCCCCAACACCCACTGCTCTTCAGCCAGGGTGCCGGTCTGGTTCAGGCTGCTCAGCAAAAACGCCTGGCGATAGCCCTTCGCGGTGAAGAACCCACTCAACGGCTCGCCAAGCGGTTTGCCACTTTTGCGGCTGAACACCAGCGCCGCGTCACGGCCGGCAGCTTCGTTGAGGCGAAAGTCCGGGATGCCTTCGGGCAGTTTCTGGCGCTTGACCCGGTCATACACACGCTGGGCAACCGGCAGTTGTTGCAACTGACGACGCAGGTCATCGATCAGGCGTGGGTCGAGGCGAGCACTCGGTGGATGGCGTTCGAACAGCGCCTGCAAGTGCCCGGCCAGTGCCTGGCGCTGATCGGCCGGCAGGTCGCGGGGCAGGTTGCGGTCCCAGTCGAGAGCGATCCAGGCCTTGATGAAATCCGGGTCGTAATGCTCGGTATCCGCCAGCATCAAGTAAGCCTTGAGGCCTTCGTAGAGGAAGTCGGAATTGCCGCCGCCGTGCAGTTGCTCTTCGATGCGCGTCACCAGGCGTGGCGCGAACACGGCGATCAGCAGCTTGCGGTAGACACTGGCGGACTCGGCTTCGAGCATATCGCCCTGGTACAGCCCCAGGCCCTCGGACCAGCTCGGCGAGTCGCCCGCCAGGTTCTTCACGGCGTTGAGCAACGGCAATACGGCGAGCACTTCACGCTGCGCCGGGCTCAGGTTCTGCACGGTCTGGCCCAGCGGTGCGACCTTCTGGTCGACCTGGGTGATATAGGCCTGGTTGGCGCGGTAACTCACCCACCACAGGCCGCTGACTACCACGACCAGTGCCACGGTGGCGGCCAGCACCCCGCGTGCAATCCACTTGCGCCGACGCTCGACCTTCGGGTTCACTCCCACCAAGCCACGCTCGGCAAACGCCACCGCAGTGAAGAGTTTTTCGATGAAGTAACTGCGCCCGGTGCCGCTCTGGCGCGCCAGGTGCTGGCGGTCCAGGTTCATGCTTTGAGCCATGGCGCCGATCAGGCGGTCGATCGGGCTGCCTTCCTGGGTACCGCTGGTGAAATACACACCACGCAGCAACACGCGCTCTTCAAAGGCATTGGGCTTGAACACGCCTTCGAGGAAGCTTTGCAGGCAATCCTTCAACGCGCCGAACTGCTGCGGGAAGCCGTAGATCAGGTCGCGCCGCGCCGGGTCGCGTTCCTGTTGCAGGCGCTCGACCAGGCGTTCGTTGAGGCGCTGTTCCAGGCCCGCGAACTCGCTTTGCAGGTGTGCCAACGGGCTGTCGCTGTTCTTGCCGTCGTCCAGGGCAAAGGTCATGCCCCACACCTGGGCGCGCTCTTCCTTGCTCAGGTTGTCGAAGAACTCCATGAAGCCTGGCACCAGGTCGAGCTTGGTCAGCATCAGGTAGATCGGGAAGCGCACGCCCAGTTGGGTGTACAGCTCCTGGATCCGCAAGCGGATGGCGGCGGCGTGGGCGGCGCGCTCGGCGTCGGTGCCGAGCAACAGGTCCGACAGGCTGATGGCGATGAAGGCACCGTCGATAGGCCGGCGCGAGCGCTGCTTTTTCAGCAGGTCGAGGAAGCCCAGCCACGCGGCTTTATCCACCGTGGAGTTGCTGTCCTGGGTGGTGTAGCGCCCAGCGGTATCGAGCAATACCGCCTGATCGGTAAACCACCAGTCGCAGTTGCGCGTGCCGCCAACACCACGCACGGCACCGGCGCCCAACTGTGCGGCCAGCGGGAAGTGCAGGCCGGAGTTGACCAGCGCCGTGGTCTTGCCCGAACCCGGCGGGCCGATGATCACGTACCACGGCAGCTCGTAGAGGTTGCGGCGTTCATCGCCACCCAGCTTGGCCTTCTTCAGCAGCGCCAGGGCCTCGTCCATGCGCTGGCGCAGGGTGCTGAGTTCTTCGGCGGTGGCGACGCTGTTGGGGTCTGCCGGGGTTTCGGCGGCCAGGCTGCGCATCACTTCGGCGGCCTGGCGACGGGCCTGGATAATGCGGAACACGCGGTAGGCAATCCACACCGCGAACACTAGGATGATCAGCGCCCAGCGGCGCCCTTCCGGCACCAGCACGTCGAGCAACGGCCCGACAAACCAGATGATCAGGCTCAGGGCGATCAGGCCCAGCACGGGAATCACCCAGCGAATCATGAAACTGAAAAACGCCTTCACTCGACGCCCTCCGCCAATACGGTGATTTCAACCCGACGATTGCGGGCGCGGCCTTCTGCGGTGGCGTTGGTCGCCACCGGCTCGGTGTCGCTTCGGCCCTCGGCGCTGAAGCGCTCCGCCTGGCCAGTCTTGGCCGCGAGGATTTCCAGCACAGACTTGGCCCGTGCTTCCGACAGCGCCCAGTTGGACGGGAAGCGCAGCGTGGCAATCGGGCGGTTGTCGCTGTGCCCGGTCACCCGCACCTGGCCTTTCACTTTGCGGATGGCATCGGCGATGCGCAGCATCAGCGGTTGGTAGTCATCGACAATGCTGGAGCTGGCGGACGCAAACAGCTCGTCGCCACGGATGGTCACCACTGAACGGTCGACCGCATCTTCCACGGCAACGCGCCCGGCCTTGATGTCTTCCACCAGGAAACCGGCCAGGCGTGGGCGCTCGATGACTTTGGGCTGCGCCACCGGACGGTCGATGGCCTGCACCGGGATTTCGCCCAACGCGTGAATATTCTTGAACACCGGCTCGGCATCCGACGCCAGCTTGAGGCGCAAGCCAAACAGCAGCGCCAGCAACAACGCCACGCCGATGGCCACGGCGATCCATGGCGGCATGAATTGCGCCAGGCGATCCCGCGCCACGGTCACGCCGCGCCAGTGTGGCGACAGTTCACGTTCGTGTTCGCCACGGGCGCTGCGAATGGCGGCAGCCGTGCGTTCACGCAGGGTTTCCAACTGACTGCGGCCGTCGTTCATTACGCGATAACGGCCTTCAAAACCCAGGCACATGCACAGGTACAGCAGCTCCAGCAGGTACAGGCGTTCCCGTGGGCTTTGCAGGCAGTGGTCGAGCAACTGGAAGACTTTTTCGCCGCCCCAGGCTTCGTTGTGCACGGTGATCAGCAGGCTCTGCTTGCCCCAGTCACTGGTGCTGCCCCAAGGCGTGCTCAACACCGCTTCATCCAGCGCGGTGCACAGCGCGTAACGAGCCAGCAGCACTTCATTACGTGCAATACCGGCCGCTTCGGCACGCTCTTCGAACTGGCGCAGGTAGGCCAACAACTGCGCGCGCAGGCTGGCCGGCGCCGGGTGGGCGATGGTATTGCGCAGGCGCGTCAGCAGGGCCAGCAAGGGGCCGGCGGCACTTTCCAGCGGGTTGAGGCCCTGGCTTTTGCCGGTGAGCATTGGCGCGGCTGGCATGGCCAGCGGCGACGGTTCGGCACGCACAGGTTCCGGCGCCCGGCCACCCGGACGCGGCATGAACTGGGTGCGGTCATCATCATTGGGATGCATCGCGGATTATCCTCGGATCGCCCAGAAGGCCAGGTTCAAGCCCGGGAACTGCCCGGCGATATGGAAGGCGAAGCCACCGGAGTTGCCCAGCTGTTGCCAAGCCTCGCTGCCGCGATCCAGCTCGTAATAGGTCGAGCCTGCGTGGTACGGCAATTGGCGCGGCGCCACGGGCAGAGGCAACAGGGTGATGCCCGGCAGTTGCAGGTTGACCAGGTCGCGGATGTGCTCCACCGAACCAACCTTGCTCTGCTGGCCGAAGCGTGCGCGCAGGGTTTCGCCGGGGACATCGGCACGCACCACCAGGATGAAACTGGCGTTGTCGAGCAGGGTCTTGTCGGCCAGCATCGCCACGTGCACGCCGTAGGCTTTCTCCACAATCGGGATTGGCGTGGCCTTGCTGTCGATCAGCATCGACAGCGCTTCACGCAGCGCGGCCATCACCGGGGCAAAGCTCAGGGCCAGGTCGTCGTGCTGGTATTGCGGGTATTCCTGGGGACGGCGGCCCGAGGTCGAGAAGGTCGAGAACTCACCGGCCAAGCTCACCAATTCACTGAAGAAGCGCTCCGGGTGCAGCGGGCTCAACTGGCTCAAATGCTGGATCAGCGGTTGGGCACGGTTGACCAGTTGCAGCAGCATGAAGTCGGCAATCTCCGACGCGCCACCGGCGCCTGACGCGACTACCCGCCCCGCCAGGGCTTCGCCACGCTGGTGCAGCAAGCCGAGCAATTCACTGCGGAACGCGGTCAGCGGCTTGCTCGCGGCGACGTCCAGGACCGGCGGAATGTAGGTGTCGTCGAGCACCAGCGCACGGTCGGCGCGCTTTTCCTTGATGCGTACCAGGCCGATGGCGGCGTAATCGCTGATGCCATCCTGGGCGGTCAGCAGGCGCAGGGCGCGGGAGCCCACGGCCACCGGAGCGCGGTTTTCGAACGGTGCGTTGTCGTCACGCACTTCACGGACCTGGCTCACGTAACGCGCGGCTTCCAGGGCTTCGCCTTCCTCCACGGTATCGCGGGCGCCGGCACGCTTGAGCGGCAGGGCCAGGTACACCAGGCCGTCGCGCAGGTTGTCGTCAATGTTTAGCGGGCTCGGCGCCAGGTCGTCCTGGGGGATGTTGAACGGCGTACCGTCTGGCAGCAGGCCGCGTGCCGACACGATTGCCAGCTTGCCCTGGGCCAGCAGGCCCTGGTCGATCAGCAACTCGGAAAAACCCCAGGCGCCGGCGGATAACGGACGGCTACGGGCGTCGATCAGGTTTTCCAGGTAACGGTCATGCTGCTGGAAGTGCTGCGTTCCGATGAACATGCCTTCCGACCAGACCACGCGATTGTTCCAGGACATGGGGGCTCCGATTGCTTCTTATTGGGCAGGGCTGGATGGGGTGACCACGACGTCAGCGCGCACGGCACGTACATCGAGGCTGATCTGATATTCGGTGTATTGGCGCGCGGGCACGTTGATCACCGTGCGCCATTGCGCGCGGTCCAACTCGCGATAGCCCACTAGCAAACCGATCTGGCGCGTGGAGGGGTCGAGGTCGCGCTGGATGCTCAGTTGCTCGCCGGGCTGCACCATCACTTCGTCCTGGTCCAGCAGGTCCAGGCCCAGGGTCGATTGCGCCCGATCAGCCAGAGCGAAGTAATCGGAGCGGGCAAAGGTGGCGGCGTTTTTCAGCTCGAAGATACGCACCCGCACCGGGGCGGCCTGGCCGTTGGCGCCGGGGTTAAGCCCGCTGATCGCATGAAAGTGCAGCTCGACGGCGGCGGTATCCGCGTCGGCCTCGGCGGCTGTTTCGGGTTTGGCGGCGTCTTTGGCACACGCCGTCAGCAGCAGCAAGGTGGCGGCTGCGAGTAAAAATCTGGGAATCATCCTGCGTCCTCAATGACGTACTTAGCTATCCGTTAATCCATGTGTTGCGGCGCGGTTTTACCGACGCTGTCGTGCGCTGTGCTCTTCGTAGGCCCGGCTGAATTCGCGGCCGAACAGGTCCTGGAAATCTTCCTGGGCCTCGCGGGAAATATTGCTGTAGAGCTCGGTGAACTGCTGCCAGTACTGCGCCTGGCGTGAGCCGTTGAAAATACTTGAGAGCCCGCCGGGCTTGCCCATGCGTTCTTCCAATTGCGCCGGTTCGAAGCGGCTGAGCAAGTGTTTGATCGCCGCTTCCACGCCGGCCATCACTGCCAACTGGTGGGCACGCAGGTCGTTGAAACTGTCGCGCACGGCGAGGTCCGGTGCCATAAACGCCTGGTTGCCGTGACGAAGCAAAAGCAGTAACGCTTCGTCAGCATTGGGGGCGAATTTCAACGGATTGTTTTCCGCGGGCTGGATCATCGTTTGCTGCATGCGGAACTCGCCTTTGAGGCTGGCACGGGCACGCAACACGTCGATCAGGCCTTCGACCATCAGGCGGTAGCTGCGGCCGATGCTTTCCATCTGGGCCTCGGCCTGGGCTTTGTCCAGGCGCAATTGGTCCAGGCCCGCGCCGCGCAGGAAGGCTTGCAAAAGATCGGGTTGTTGGCTGTCTGCCACGGGGAGCACAGGCTCGACCACGGGTGGCGACGGGATGACTGGCTGTGGAGTCGGCGGTGGTGGAGAGAGCGGTGGTGGAGCACTGACAACAGGTGCAGGCGCATCGCCAAACAGGTCCCAGTCTTCGGGGATCACCGCGCCCGACACCACAGGCGGCTCGGCCACAGGCATGGCGACTGGCGTCGGCGGGCGGAAGTCGTGCTGCTCGGAAGGTACGTGGTCCGGCGCGGTGGGCGGTGGCACGGCAGTGGGGCTGAGGAAATCAAACAGGTCCGGCAGCGTGTCCATCGAGGACGCCCCCTGGAACTGCGGCGCAATCACCGGCGTGGCGACTGGCGTGGGCGTGTTCACCACAGCGCCCATCAGCGCTTCAAAACTGTTCGGTGCATCGCCGGCAAACGGCTGGCTGTCGATGGCTTGCACATTGAAGTCGATGCGCGCCTGGATCTCGTAATCGCCGATGCGGATCAGTTCACCATCTTGCAACAGCTCACTATTACCCCGGCGCATACGAATACCGGCTTTAACCAACTCCACACCATTTGTGCTGTTATCGGTTAAATAATAACGGCCATCTTTGTATTGAATAACGCAATGCTGCGAGGACACCAGGCGCTCTGGATCAGGCAATACCCAGTCATTATCCGAGCTGCGGCCGATAGCCATCGCGCCCTGATTCATGGACTTTTCGGAGCACTGCCCAGGGGTAATCTTGTGATAACTAGTGATAGTCAAACACAGCGACATCTTGCCTCCTTGCTGATACTTCGCGCGCGGTCGATTCCCGGGACAGCGCTTCCCGGGGTATCCCCATCAGGTCGAGCAATCGACCATCTAAAACCTGCCAATGCCAGCATGATCGCTGATCTTAACTGGGCTCTATGACAAAAATCCTGTCCCGGTGCGTCGTTCGACCCACCAGTCGCACAGGTTGTTAAGCACCGCACATCTGTCACAGAGGGCGAATAGCTTACCTTGACAAGCCCTAAGTACTACACCAAAAATGCACAACTTCTTGAATACCAGTGATGGCACATTAGTGGCATCTTGCTTATATGACCAAGAAAACATGCAAAGTTCCTCGCGCAACTAATGCATGAATTGCCCGCCTTCTAACGGGCTGATAGGGAGATCAAATTCAGTGGATGTGCCGTTGCTGCTCACCGCCGTTTCCGCGACTTCGCCCTGTGGCGAAGACATGGAATATGACGCGCAATTTCTGCAATTGGAGCGTGATGCCAAGGGCCAACCCGAGCGCAGCATGGGCGACTCCATCCTGCCCGCTGAACCGCCGGAATGGCGCAGCATCCAGCAGCAAAGCCTCGACTTGCTCGCACGCAGCAAAGACCTGCGCATCACTCATTTCCTGTTGCAAAGCGCCCTCGCCCTCCAGGGTGTGGCCGGCCTGGCCGAAGCCCTGACGCTGATCGACGCCCTGCTGCGCGACTACTGGGCCGACCTGCACCCGCGCCTGGACGCTGACGACGATAACGACCCCACCGTGCGCATCAACGCCCTCACCGGCCTGACCTGCGACACCAACATCCGCCTGCTGCGCGAAAGCATCCTCACGCGCTCACGCACCTTCGGTCCGGTAACCCTGCGCGCGGCGCTCAACGCCAGCGGCCTGTTGAGCTTCCCCGATGAACAACTCGGCGCCCAGCAGCTCAATGCCGCGTTCCTCGACAGCGACCCCGAGCAATTGCAAGCCACTCGCGACGCCCTGGTTGCAGCGCGTGCAGCGTGCGAAGCGATCGAACAACAGGTCAACGATCAGGTCGGTTCCGCCCAGGGCGTGGACCTCAGTGCCTTGAAGCAACCGCTCAAGCAGGCGTTGCAGATACTCAACCAAGCGGTGCCAGGCACCGCCGGCAGCAGCGAACCCGAGGCCGTCAGTGACGACAATGCCCCCTCGGTCGACTTCGCCGCCGCCCCCGCAGCACCGCGCCCCGTTGGCGATATCGCCAGCCGCGACGATGTGCTGCGCAGCCTCGACAAGATCCTTGCGTACTACACCCGGCACGAGCCTTCGAGCCCGCTGCCGGTGCTGTTGAACCGGGCCAAGAATCTGGTACACGCCGACTTCGCGGCCATCGTGCGCAATCTGATTCCCGACGGCATGTCCCAATTTGAAAACCTGCGTGGCCCGGACGGCGAGTAAGCCGCCCGATTGCGCAGTAACAACACCGTCGCTCAAGCGACCAGGAGCAGCAACGTGGCGAAGCAAAGTTCTCAGAAATTCATCGCGCGCAACCGCGCGCCTCGAGTGCAGATCGAGTACGACGTCGAGCTCTACGGCGCCGAGAAAAAGGTCCAGCTGCCCTTCGTGATGGGTGTGATGGCCGACCTCGCCGGCAAGCCCGCCGAGCCTTTGGCGCCGGTGGCCGACCGCAAGTTCCTTGAAGTGGACGTCGACAACTTCGACTCGCGCCTCAAGGCCATGCAGCCGCGCGTGGCGTTCCACGTGCCCAACGAACTGACCGGCGAAGGCAACCTGAGCCTGGACATCACCTTCGAAAGCATGGACGACTTCAGCCCGGCCGCCGTGGCGCGCAAAGTCGACTCGCTGAACCAACTGCTCGAAGCCCGCACCCAGCTGGCCAACCTGCTGACCTACATGGACGGCAAGACGGGCGCTGAAGAAATCATCATGAAGGCGATCAAGGACCCGGCACTGCTCCAGGCACTTGCCAGCGCGCCCAAGCCTGCAGGGGACCAGTAATCATGACTAACAATACCGTCCGCGAAGGCACCCAGATCCTGGGGACCCAGACCGAAGAAGCCAGCGAGTTCGCAAACCTGCTGCTGCAAGAATTCAAGCCAAAGACCGAGCGCGCCCGCGAAGCCGTGGAAACCGCTGTGCGCACCTTGGCCGAACAGGCCCTGGCGCAAACGGACCTGGTGTCCAATGACGCGATCAAGTCGATCGAATCGATCATCGCCGCCATCGACGCCAAACTGACCGCCCAGGTCAACCAGATCATCCACCACCAGGATTTCCAGCAGTTGGAAAGCGCCTGGCGTGGCC
Organism: Pseudomonas pergaminensis; assembly: GCF_024112395.2. NCBI lineage: Bacteria > Pseudomonadati > Pseudomonadota > Gammaproteobacteria > Pseudomonadales > Pseudomonadaceae > Pseudomonas > Pseudomonas pergaminensis. The sequence continues at coordinate 6,461,220 of NZ_CP078013.2, forward strand.
TGCACTACCTGGTCAACAACACCGAGAGCGATGAGCAGCTGAAGATTCGCGTGCTCAACATCTCCAAGCCGGACCTGCACAAGACCCTGAAGAAATTCAAGGGCACTGCGTGGGACCAGAGCCCGATCTTCAAGAAGATGTACGAAGAAGAATACGGCCAGTTCGGCGGCGAGCCGTACGGCTGCCTGGTAGGCGACTACTACTTCGACCAGTCGCCACCCGATGTCGAACTGCTGGGCGAGCTGTCGAAAGTCTGCGCCGCCATGCACTCCCCGTTCATCGCTGCCGCTTCGCCGACTGTGATGGGCATGGGCTCGTGGCAGGAACTGTCGAACCCGCGCGACCTGACCAAGATCTTCACCACCCCGGAATACGCGGGCTGGCGTTCGCTGCGTGAATCGGAAGACTCGCGCTACATCGGCCTGACCATGCCGCGCTTCCTGGCGCGCCTGCCGTACGGCGCCAAGACCGACCCGGTGGAAGCCTTCGCCTTCGAAGAAAACACCGACGGTGCCGACAGCTCCAAGTACACCTGGGCCAACGCCGCGTACGCGATGGCGGTGAACATCAACCGTTCGTTCAAGCACTACGGCTGGTGCTCGCGCATCCGTGGCATCGAGTCCGGCGGCGAAGTGGAAAACCTGCCGGCCCACACGTTCCCTACCGATGACGGTGGCGTGGACATGAAGTGCCCGACCGAAATCGCCATCAGCGACCGCCGTGAAGCGGAACTGGCGAAGAACGGTTTCATGCCGCTGCTGCACAAGAAAAACACCGACTTCGCCGCGTTCATTGGCGCGCAGTCGCTGCAGAAACCGGCCGAATACGATGACCCGGACGCCACCGCCAACGCCAACCTGGCCGCGCGCCTGCCGTACCTGTTCGCCACCTGCCGTTTCGCCCACTACTTGAAGTGCATCGTGCGCGACAAGATCGGCTCCTTCAAAGAGAAGGACGAGATGCAGCGCTGGTTGCAGGACTGGATCCTCAACTACGTGGACGGTGACCCAGCGCACTCCACCGAAACCACCAAGGCCCAGCACCCATTGGCTGCCGCCGAAGTGATCGTGGAAGAAGTGGAAGGCAACCCGGGTTACTACAACTCCAAGTTCTACCTGCGCCCGCACTACCAGCTCGAAGGGCTGACCGTGTCGCTGCGCCTGGTATCGAAGCTGCCTTCGGCGAAAAGCGCATAACCACGAATGAGCCGGCTCTTCTGTGGGAGCCGGGCTTGCCCGCGATGCACACGACGCGGTCTGCCAGTCAGACCGCGGCGAAGCAATCGTAGGCAAGCCAGCTCCCACAGAACAGCATTGCCCATTGGGCTTAAACAAATATCGTGGCTGAGTCCACACAGGGAGAAAACATGGCTGTTGATATTTTCATCAAGATCGGCGACATCAAGGGCGAGTCCATGGACAAGGCCCACAAGGACGAAATCGACGTGCTGAACTGGAGCTGGGGCATGGCCCAGTCCGGCAACATGCACGTGGGCGGTGGCGGCGGCGCGGGCAAGGTGAATATCCAAGACCTGTCGCTGACCAAGTACGTCGACAAGGCCTCGCCGAACCTGATGATGCACTGTGCCAGCGGCAAGCACATCGACAAGGTCAAGCTGACCGTGCGCAAGGCCGGTGGCGAAAGCCAGGTCGAGTACATGGTGATCAACCTGGAAGAAGTGCTGGTCACCTCGCTGAGCACGGGCGGTTCGGGCACCGATGACCGTCTGACCGAGAACGTCACCCTGAACTTTGCCCAAGTGATGGTCGACTACCAGCCACAGAAAGCCGACGGCACCAAAGACGGCGGCGCGATCAAGTTTGGCTGGAACATCCGTTCCAACACCAAGCGCTGATAGCCCTGGCGGCCGTGGCTCCCCGCCACGGCCCCAGGCCTCCCCGCTCAACAACCGTCCCCCTCACACCCCGTCCGTGGAGCTGCTTTGGTGGTAACTGAAATCGCTTCCCGCGACCGTCTGCAACCGTCCCTGCTGGACCGGCTGACTGACGACGACCCGACCAACCCCAAGGAAAGCGCCGACAAACGCGTGCTGTCCCTGACCCAATTGAAAGCCTCGGTGCTGCGCGACCTGGCGTGGCTGCTCAACACCACGTCGTTGCTCGATGCCGATGCCACGCTGCACACCCCGGCCGGCACTTCGGTGGTCAATTACGGCCTGCCGGCGCTGGCAGGCAACAGTGTTTCAAGCGTGGATATCAAGGCCCTGGAAGCCCTGATCTACCAGGCCATCGCCACCTTTGAACCGCGCATCCTGCGCCATACCTTGCGGGTCAAAGCCCGTGTCGGCCATGGCGAGATGAATCACAACGCCCTGAGTTTCGAAATCGAAGGCGACCTGTGGGCCCAGCCGGTGCCGCTGCGCCTGTTGCTGCAGACCGACCTCGACCTGGAATCCGGCCATGTGCGTGTGGTCAACGCCGACCAGCGGAGACGCCCATGAACCCGCGCCTGCTGGAGCTGTACAACCAGGAACTGCACCACGTGCGCGAAAGCGCCGCGGAGTTTGCCAAGGAATACCCGAAGATCGCCAGTCGGCTGACCCTGTCCGGTATGGACTGCGCCGACCCGTACGTCGAACGCTTGCTCGAAGGCTTTGCCTACCTCTCCGCCCGCGTGCAACTCAAGCTCGACGCCGAGTACCCGACCTTCACCCATAACCTGCTGGAAATCGCCTACCCGCACTACCTGGCGCCGACGCCGTCGATGACCGTGGTGCAATTGCAGACCGATCCCGATGAGGGCTCCCTGACCAGCGGTTTCCCACTGCCCCGCGACACGGTATTGCGTGCCGCCCTGGGCCGTGAAACCCAGACGTGCTGCGAGTACCGCACTGCACACCCGGTGACGTTGTGGCCGCTGCAGGTCAGCAGTGCCGAATACTTCGGCAACCCCGCCGCCGTGTTGGGACGCCTGGCCGCCAGTGAGCCGAAAGCCAAGGCTGGCCTGCGCCTGACCCTGCGTACCGGCGCCGAATTGCCCTTCAACAGCCTCGACCTGGATAACCTGCCGCTGTACCTCAGCGGGGCCGACGAGCAACCCTTCCGCCTTTACGAGCAACTGCTGGGCAATGCCTGTGCGGTGTTTGCACGCAAGCCGGGTGGCGATTGGGTCGAGCGCCTGCCGCAGGATGCGTTGCGTTCCCGGGGTTTTGACGACGCTGACGCCGCCATGCCGGTGGTCGCGCGTGCCTTCCAGGGCTATCGCCTGCTGCAGGAATACTTCGCCCTGCCCCACCGCTACCTGTTCGTCGAGTTCGCCGAGCTGAGTCGCGCAGTCAAACGCTGCGACGGCCAGGAGCTGGAACTGATCGTGCTGTTCGATCGCCACGAACCGAGCCTGGAAGGCAGCGTTGGCGCGGCGCAGTTCCTGCCGTTCTGCACCCCGGCGATCAACCTGTTCCCGAAGCGCGTAGACCGCATCCACTTGTCCGACCGGGTCAACGAACACCATGTGATCGCCGACCGCACGCGGCCGATGGACTTCGAGATTCATTCGCTGAGTGGCATCACCGGCCATGGCACCGGGCCGGAGCAGCCGTTCTTGCCGTTCTATGCGGTGCGCGACCCGTCGCGCTATGGCCGCGACCAGGCCTATTACACCGTGCGCCGCGAGCCGCGCGTGCTGTCCAGCGACCAGCGTCGCAACGGCCCACGCTCCACGTACGTGGGCAGTGAAACCTTTGTCAGCCTGGTGGACAGCGGGCAAGCGCCCTACCGCCACGACCTGCGCCAACTCGGCGTGACGGCGCTGTGCACCAACCGCGACCTGCCGCTGTTCATGAGTGTTGGCAACGGCAAGACCGACTTCACCCTGGCCGACAGCGCCCCGGTATTGGCCGTGCGCTGTGTCGCAGGCCCGAGCCGTCCCCGCGCCAGCCACGCCCATGACGCCAAGGCCTGGCGCTTGATCAGCCAGTTGTCGCTCAATTATCTGTCTTTGAGCGAACAGGGCCAGGGCGCTGCGGCCTTGCGCGAACTGCTGCGCCTGTATGGCGACAGCAACGATGCAGCGCTGCAATTGCAGATCGAAGGCCTGCGCGACGTCAGCAGCAAAGCGGTGACCCGCCGCCTGCCGATGCCCGGCCCGATCGTGTTTGGGCGCGGGTTGGAGATCACCCTGGAATTCGATGAAAACGCGTTTCGCGGCACCGGCGTGTTCCTGCTCGGTGCGGTGCTGGAACGCTTCCTGGCACGCTACGTGTCGATCAACAGTTTTACCGAGACGGTGATCCGTACCACCGAACGCGGCGAGATCATGCGATGGAAAGCCAAGCCCGGACGTCGTCCGACCCTGTGAGTACCCTGGATGCGATGCATCAGGAGCCCTGGGAATACGATTTCTTCCAGGCGCTGCGCCGTATCGAGTGCGAATCGCCAGACCTGCCGCGGCTGGGCCATTCCCTGCGCCTGGCGGATGACCCGCTGCGCCTGGGGCAACAGGCCGATTGCACCTTTGCGCCGGCCACACTGGCCTCGGTCGATCCCGGTGGCGACGGCAAACCGGCGCGGCTGGAGCAATTCTTCTTTGGCCTTGGCGGCCCCAATGGCCCGCTGCCGCTGCACATCACCGAGTACGTGCGCGAGCGTCAGCGCAACAATGCCGACAGCACCAGCAAACAGTTCCTGGATGTGTTCCACCATCGCCTGCTGAGCCTGTTCTACCGGGCCTGGGCTGAAGCGAGGCCGACGGTCAGCCACGACCGCCCGGACGATGACTACTGGTCTGCACGCCTCGCCGCACTGAGTGGCCGTGGCATGCCAAGCCTGCTGAATCAGGGGCTAATCCCGGATACCGCGAAGCTGCACTACAGCGGCCACCTCTCGGCGCAAACCCGCTACCCGGACGGCTTGAAAGCCATTCTCGGCGAGTACTTCGGCCTGCCGGTGGAGATCGAAGAGTACGTCGGCCAATGGCTGGAGCTGCCCGAGCGCAGCCGCGTGAGCGTAAGTGCCAACCGCCTGGGCGTGGACTTTTGCCTGGGCAGCTTTGTGTGGGACCGCCAACACAAATTCCGCATTCGCCTGGGCCCGCTCACGCTGGATGACTACATGGGCATGCTGCCCGGCCACCAGCCGTTCAACGAGCTGGTGGCCTGGGTGGCGGAGTACCTGGGCCACGAACTGGACTGGGACCTTAACCTGGTCCTGCAACAACCCGAAGTCCCGGCGCTGCAACTCAATGGTCAGTTCCGCCTGGGCTTCAATACTTGGCTCGGCAAGCCCGAGCATGACGCCAACGACCTAATCCTGGCCCGGCATTACGCCGATCACGCCACCACCTCAAGGAATCCAGAGCATGGGTGAAATCAGTCGCGCCGCACTGTTCGGCAAACTCAACAGCGTGGCCTACAAGGCCATCGAAGCCGCCACCGTGTTCTGCAAACTGCGGGGCAACCCGTATGTGGAACTGGCCCACTGGTTCCACCAGTTGCTGCAATTGCAGGACTCGGACCTGCACCGCATCATCCGTCAGTTCAACGTGGAGCCGGCGCGCCTGGCCCGTGACTTGACCGAAGCGCTGGACCGTTTGCCGCGTGGCTCGACGTCGATCACCGACCTGTCCTCCCATGTGGAAGAAGCCGTGGAACGCGGTTGGGTCTACGGCAGCCTGATGTTTGGTGAAAGCCAGGTGCGTACCGGCTATCTGGTGCTCGGCATTCTCAAGACCCCGAGCCTGCGCCATGCGCTGCTGGGTTTGTCTGCCGAGTTCGACAAGATCAAGGCCGAGGCCCTGAGCGAACGCTTTGACGAATACGTTGGGGACTCGCCGGAAAACGCATTGAGCGCCAGCGATGGTTTCAACGCCGGCGCCGTGCCAGGTGAAGCCAGCGGTGCCATGGCGCCGAGTGCGATGGGCAAGCAGGAAGCGCTCAAGCGTTTCACCGTGGACCTGACCGAACAGGCCCGCAGCGGCAAACTCGACCCGATTGTTGGCCGTGATGAAGAGATCCGCCAACTGGTCGACATTCTTATGCGTCGTCGCCAGAACAACCCGATCCTCACCGGTGAAGCCGGGGTGGGCAAGACCGCCGTGGTCGAAGGTTTCGCCCTGCGTATCGTCGCCGGCGACGTGCCGCCAGCTTTGAAAGACGTGGAACTGCGCAGCCTCGACGTGGGCCTGCTGCAAGCTGGCGCGAGCATGAAAGGCGAGTTCGAACAGCGCCTGCGCCAGGTCATCGAAGACGTGCAGGCCTCGCCCAAGCCGATCATTTTGTTTATCGACGAAGCCCACACACTGGTGGGTGCCGGTGGCGCCGCCGGCACCGGTGACGCAGCCAACCTGCTCAAGCCGGCCTTGGCACGTGGCACCTTGCGTACCGTGGCCGCGACCACCTGGGCCGAGTACAAGAAACACATCGAGAAAGACCCGGCCCTGACCCGTCGCTTCCAGGTGGTGCAAGTCGCCGAGCCGTCGGAAGACAAGGCGCTGCTAATGATGCGCGGTGTGGCGTCGACCATGGAAAAGCACCACCAGGTGCAGATCCTAGACGAAGCCCTGGAAGCCTCGGTGAAGCTGTCCCACCGCTACATCCCGGCGCGCCAGCTGCCGGACAAATCCGTGAGCCTGCTGGACACCGCCTGCGCTCGCGTCGCCATCAGCCTGCACGCGGTGCCGGCCGAAGTGGACGACAGCCGGCGCCGCATCGAAGCGCTGGAAACCGAGTTGCAAATCATCGCCCGTGAGCATGCCATCGGTATTGCGATTGGTGCGCGCCAAACCAACACCGAGGCGCTGTTGAGCGCTGAGCGTGAGCGTCTGGCGACCTTGGAAAGCCGCTGGGCTGAAGAGAAAACCTTGGTGGACGAGTTGCTAGCCACCCGTGCAACGCTGCGTGAAAAGGCGGGCGTGGTGGACAGTGGCAACGATGAGCTGCGCGCCCAACTGGTCGACCTGCAACAGCGCCTCACCGCCCTGCAAGGCGAAACCCCGCTGATCCTGCCCACCGTGGATTACCAGGCCGTGGCCTCGGTGGTCGCCGACTGGACCGGCATCCCGGTGGGCCGCATGGCGCGCAATGAATTGGAGACGGTGCTCAACCTCGACCAGCACCTGAAAAAACGCATCATCGGCCAGGACCATGCCCTGCAGATGATCGCCAAGCGCATCCAGACCTCCCGCGCCGGCCTCGACAACCCGAGCAAGCCGATTGGCGTGTTCATGCTGGCCGGCACCTCCGGCGTGGGCAAGACCGAAACTGCCCTGGCCCTGGCCGAAGCCATGTACGGCGGCGAGCAGAACGTCATCACCATCAACATGAGCGAATTCCAGGAAGCCCACACGGTGTCGACCCTCAAGGGCGCGCCACCGGGCTATATCGGCTACGGCGAGGGCGGCGTGCTGACCGAAGCGGTGCGGCGCAAACCCTACAGCGTGGTGCTGCTGGACGAGGTGGAAAAAGCCCACCCGGACGTGCACGAGATCTTCTTCCAGGTGTTCGACAAGGGCGTGATGGAAGATGGCGAAGGCCGGGTGATCGACTTCAAGAACACCCTGATCCTGCTGACCACCAACGCCGGCACCGAGCTGATCTCCCATGTGTGCAAAGACCCGGCGAACGTGCCGGAGCCGGAAGAAATCGCCAAGGCTTTGCGCCAGCCGCTGCTGGAAATCTTCCCGCCCGCGTTGCTCGGCCGCCTGGTGACCATCCCGTACTACCCGCTGAGCGACGAGATGCTCAAGGCGATCACCCGCCTGCAACTCAACCGCATCAAGAAGCGCGTAGAGAGCACCCACAAGGTGGCTTTCGATTACGACGACGCGGTGGTCGACCTGATCGTCTCGCGCTGCACCGAGACCGAAAGTGGCGGGCGCATGATCGACACCATCCTCACCAACAGCCTGCTGCCGGACATGAGCCGTGAATTCCTCACGCGCATGCTCGAAGGCAAGGCGCTGGCGGGTGTACGTATCAGCAGCCGGGATAATGAATTGCACTACCAGTTCAACGATTGACCTGAAGAAATGCGGTAAAAACTGTGGGAGCGGGCTTGCTCGCGAAGGCGATGTGTCAGTTGACACATCCGGCGACTGATTCACCGCCTTCGCGAGCAAGCCCGCTCCCACATTTTGATGCGGTTTCGTCAGGTACAACGACATTTACGGGTTAACCGATGCTATTCAACCAAGCCTCACGCCTGGCCAAAATCACCAGCCCCCTCGGGCCGGATGTGCTGTTGCTCAATGAAATGGGTGGCGGTGAAGAGCTGGGCAGGCTGTTCAACTACGAGCTGCAACTGACGTCCCTGGACGCCAACATCGATCTCAACCAGTTGCTCGGCAAACCCATGAGCGTGGGCCTGCAACTGGCGGACGGTGGCGAGCGGCACTTCCACGGCATCGTCGCACGGTGCAGCCAGAACATCGATCAGGGCCAGTTCGCCAGTTATCAGGTGACGCTGCGCCCTTGGCTGTGGTTGCTCAGCCGTACCTCCGATTGCCGGATTTTCCAGAACCTGAGCATCCCGCAGATCATCAAGCAGGTGTTCCGTGACCTGGGTTTTTCCGATTTCGAAGACGCCCTGAGCCGGCCATACCGCGAGTGGGAATACTGCGTGCAGTACCGCGAGACCAGCTTCGATTTCGTCAGCCGCTTGATGGAGCAGGAAGGTATTTACTACTTCTTCCGCCATGAGCAGGACCGCCATGTACTGGTGCTGGCCGATGCCTACGGCGCCCACACCACGGTGCCGGGCTACGCGTCGATCCCGTACTACCCCAAGGACGAGCAGCAACGCGAACGCGACCATATGCACAACTGGCACCTGGCGCAGGAGGTGCAGCCCGGCTCGCTGGAGCTCAACGACTACGATTTCCAGCGCCCCAGCGCCAGCATCGACGTACGCTCGGCCATGCCGCGCCCACACACCGCCGGCGACTACCCGCTGTACGACTACCCCGGCACCTACGTGCAGAGCGAGGACGGCGAACACTATGCCCGCACCCGCATCGAAGCCCTGCAGACCCTGCATGAACAGATCGAGTTCAGCGGCAATGCCCGTGGCCTGGGTTCGGGCCATTTGTTCAGCCTCACCGGCTTCAGCCGCCAGGACCAGAACCGCGAATACCTGATCGTCGGCTGCCGCTACTACATCGTCCAGGAAAGCCTGGAAAGCGGCGGCGGTTCGGGCTCGGCACAGTTCGAAAGCAGCCTCACCTGCATCGACGCCCAGCAGAGCTTCCGCCCGTTGGCCAGCACCCACCGCCCTATCGTCAAAGGCCCGCAGACCGCGCTGGTGGTCGGCCCCAAAGGCGAGGAAATCTGGACCGACCAGTACGGCCGGGTGAAGGTGCATTTCTATTGGGACCGCCACGACCAGTCCAACGAAAACAGCTCGTGCTGGATTCGTGTGTCGCAATCCTGGGCAGGCAAGAACTGGGGCTCGATGCAGATTCCACGGATTGGCCAGGAAGTGATTGTGAGCTTCCTTGAGGGCGACCCCGACCGGCCGATCATCACCGGACGGGTCTACAACGCCGAGCAGACCGTGCCTTACGACCTGCCGGAAAACGCCACCCAGAGCGGCATGAAAAGCCGTTCGAGCAAGGGCGGCACGCCGGCCAACTTCAATGAAATCCGTATGGAGGACAAGAAGGGGTTGGAGCAGTTGTATATCCATGCCGAGCGTAATCAGGACATCGTGGTCGAGGTCGATGAGAGCCATTCGGTGGGACATGACCGCAACAAGAGCATCGGCCACAACGAGACGGTGACCATCGGCAACAACCGCCTGCGCATCGTCAAGCAGGAAGACATCCTCTCGGTGGGCCAGCGCAAGACCGACAGCATCAGCCAGAGCTATGTGATCGAGGTGGGCGAAAACCTGCGCCTGGTCTGCGGTGAAAGCATCCTGGAGTTGAACGCCAGCGGGCAGATCAACCTCACCGGCGTGCAGATCAGCTTCTATGCCAGCGGCGATGCCGAGTTCAACACCGGCGGCGTACTGCACCTGAACAACGGCGGCGGCCCCGGCGCCACGCCCGATGGCCAGGGCCAGAAAGGCGCCATCGACGCCAATATCAAAGCCGCGTTCCCCGCGCCTAAAAGCTCCTGACGAGACCTGTTTTCATGACGTATCGAATTAACGAATTCCAGTTCCAACTGCCGGCCAGCGAGCTGCAGGACGCGACGATCAATATCCTCAAGTTCCCGGAACTGGGGACTTCACTGATCGTCAGTCGCAGCTTGCTCGCCGAGGGTGAAACCCTGCACAGCAATTTTAATGACCAACTCCAGCGCCTGGAAAAACAGGTGCAGGATTTACGCTATCAACCCGGTGTCGACGTGCGTTTGGGCGCGGCCCAAGAGGTGGAAGGCATCGAGCTGCGCAGCCAATTCAACAAGGGCAATGACAAGGTGTTCCAGTATCAGCTGGCGCTGGTGCTACCGGGTACGCGCAAGATGCTCGCCTTGAGTTACGTGAAGGCCGACAAGCTTGGGGATGCCGAGGCAGCGCACTGGGCGTTGATCAAAAATTCGCTGTCGTTCGACGCTGTTTCCTGATGAGCTGCCTGCATGTCTGACGCGTTATGGGCGGCCCGGATGGGCGATGCACTGACCCACACCTCGATGATGGCGGATATCCTCGGCGGCGTGCTGGAGGTGGCGGCCAACGTGGCGATCACGGCACTGGCGACTGCCGCAGTCGCGGCCGCCGTGGGGGTGACGATTGCTACCGCCGGTATCGGCGGCTGCATCCTCGGCGCTGTGGTGGGCATTGTCGTCGGCATGGCCATGAGCAAGACGGGGGCCGACAAGGGCCTCAGTAAGATGTGCGAGAGTTTCGCCAATGCGCTGTTTCCACCGGTGGTGGAAGCCACGATTGCGGTGGGTTCGACCGACACGTTCGTCAACAGCATTCCGGCTGCGCGGGCCGCGGGCTCCATTCCTTCGCACGTGGCGCCCGCTGGTACGGAGCTTGAGCAAGCGCCGCCGGAGCCCGACCCCGAGCCAAAACCCGAGCCTGGCTTCCTGGACATGGCCGAGGGTTTCTTCTCCCAGCTATGGCGGCCCACCGTCGCCACGCCTGCACCGGGTGTGGTGCCGGCCCTCACCGACATGGTCCTGTGCGCCCGCCATCCGCCCATGCCGCCACAGCTTCTGGCCGAAGGGTCTGACAAAGTCACCATCAACGGCCAGCCCGCCGTGCGCAGCGGTGATCGCAGCATGTGCGAGGCGACGGTGGTGTCGTCGGGGCTGATCTCGCCAAACGTCACCATTGGTGGTGGGACAGTGGTGGTGCAGGAAATTCGCAGTGGGAAGACCCCCGGCGTTGGCTTGGCGATTGAAGCATTGATGATGCTTAAAGGAGCCAAGGGCAAGACGCTGAGTAATTTGCCGTGCATGTTGTTGGGCGGTGTCAGCTCCTTTGCCGTGAGCCAGGCCATCGGCGCCATGACAAACGCCGCCATGTCTTCACTTAACCCCGTGCATACCGCGACAGGCGCCAAAATACTGGGCGGCACGAATGAGTTGGATTTTGTACTGCCAGGTGCGTTGCCCATGGCCTGGCAGCGCGTCTATAACAGCCACGATATACGCACAGCAGGGCTCTTCGGCGCGGGCTGGAGCGTTGCCTATGAGGTGAGTGTCGAAATCCTGATGCATCCTGAAGGCGGCGAGGAGCTGATCTATACAGATGAGCAAGGGCGGCGTATCAACCTGGGCTCGCTTGTGCCAGGCAGCGCAATGTTCAGCCCTGCAGAAGTACTGAGCTTCAGGCGCCATCACAACGGTCAGTTATTGATCGAGAGCGATGATGGGTTGTATCGCCTCTTCGATCTCACACCAGGTTCGACCACGCACCTTCGGTTGAGTCAGTTGGGGGATCGCAATGACAATCGGATTTTCGTCGGTTACCACGAGAACGGCCGCATTGCGCGCCTGCGGGACACATCGAACCAGGTCCAGGTTGAGCTGGTTTACGACCAGGATCGCCTGGAGCGAATCGAACGCCTGTACGCCGACCAGCCGCGTGAGGTTCTCGTCAGCTACCGCTACAACGCGATAGGTGAATTGGCGCAAGTAAGCAACGCGTCCGGCGAGGTTCAGCGACGCTTTGCCTACGACGCCGGTCGCAGGATGATTGAACACCAACTCCCTACCGGTCTGCGCTGCTTTTATGAGTGGGGGCACATCGACAACACTGAATGGCGAGTAGTACGACACTGGACCGACGAGGGCGACGCCTACCAATTCGAGTATGACTTGCAAAAGGGCATCACACGCGTCACAGACAGCCTGCAACGTGTCAGTACTCGTCAGTGGAATGCCCAGCATCAGATAATCGCATTCACCGACAATCTGGATAAAACCTGGCTATTCGAGTGGAACGACGAGCGTCAGTTACTGAGCGCTACGGACCCTCAAGGGGGGCGCTACGAATACAGCTACGATGAGTCCGGCAACCTGACGGCTGAGACGGATCCACTCGGGCGTAGCGTATCCACGCTTTGGCTGGAGCATTGGTCGCTGCCACGCACACAAACCGACGCCGCCGGTAACACTTGGCAGTATCGCTATGATCAACGCGGTAATTGTGTCGCCGAGACCGACCCGCTGGGCCATATGACCCGTTATCGCTATAACGCACAAGGCCTGGTGGTGGAGGTCATAGATGCAACCGGCAAAAGCAAACAGTTGAAATGGAACACGCTCGGGCAACTGACCGACCACTTGGATTGCTCGGGATTCCCGACTCGCTTTGGCTATGACCCTCACGGGTACTTGCAGGTGATTACCAATGCAATGGGCGAACGCACGCAGTTCCAGCATGACCGCCAGGGTCGGCTGATCAGCAAGCAATTTCCGGACGGTCGAACCGAATATTTCCAGCGCGACAGTGCCGGCCTACTGCTGGGTCATACAGACCCTGCGGGGCACACGACTCTTTACCAGCACAATCGCAGGGGCCAGGTCTGCCAACGTACGGATGCACAGGGTCGCCAGGTTAGCCTGGGCTATGACACGTTCGGCCGGCTACAGTCGTTGAGCAACGAAAATGGTGAGCGCTATCGGTTCACCTGGGATGCCTGTGATCGGATGATCCAGCAACAAGGCCTCGACGGGGGTACAAAATCCTACGCCTACGATGGGCTGGACAACCTGATCCGCGTGACGTCCACTCCAGCGCCTTATGGCACCGGGCTCGCAATTGTCTCCCAAGCACCTGAAGCACCGATCATTCATCAATTGGAACGCGACGCCGTTGGACGACTGATCGCAAAAGTCACGGATGATGGTCGCACCGAATACCAGTACGATCCACTGAACCAACTCAGCGCCGTCACGTTCAAGGATGCGTCGGGCGCTGAGCAGAGCCTTGGCTTTGCCTACAACGCGCTCGGCCAATTGCTTGAGGAACACAGTGCCTCTGGCAGCCTTCACCATCGCTATGATGAACTCGGCAACCTGATACAAACCCAGGTGCCTGATGGCCGCTGGCTCAACCGCCTCTACTACGGGAGCGGTCATTTGCACCAGATCAATCTTGACGGCGACGTGATCAGTGACTTCGAGCGTGACCGACTCCATCGTGAAGTCTTGCGCACTCAGGGCCAGCTTAGTACGCGCAGCGACTACGACCCCGTCGGCCGCCTACGTGCTCGCATACGCCGTCATGACAGCCAGCCCGCCTTGCTGTCACCCGATATGCAAAGACAGTTCGAGTACGACCCGGCTGACAATTTGATCGGAAAGCTCGATCAGCGGCCCTCTGCGCGCCATCAACAACTGTTTCATTACGACGCAACAGACCGCCTTATCGCGAGCCAAGACTCTTTGTACGGCGCTCGTGAGACCTTTGCATATGACGCAGCAGCCAACTTGCTTGACAGCGTCAACCCCAGCCAGGGGAAGGTGCTCCACAACAGGTTGGTCAGCTTTCAAGACAAGCGTTATCGCTATGACGGCTTCGGCCGAGTAATCGAAAAGCGCAGCGGGCGATACGGTGTACAACGGTTTAGCTATGACGCCGAAAGCCGCCTGGTAGAAGTACGCAATGAAAAGGGCCATGTGGTTCGGATGGTCTACGACGCGCTGGATCGGCGTATCAAAAAGACCGAACAGGATCGCAATGGTTATACCTTGAGCCAAGTCAGCTTCATTTGGGACGGTCTGCGACTGCTCTCAGAGACGCAAAATGAACGCAGCAGCCTCTATGTCTATCTCAATCAAGGACACGAGCCCTTGGCGCGAGTCGATGGATTGGGCGTGCACAAGAAGACCCGTTATTACCACAACGACCTCAATGGCTTGCCCGAGCAATTGACCGAGAGCGATGGAAACATCGTCTGGAAAGCGATCTATCAGGTGTGGGGTAATACCGTTAGTGAAGAACGGGAACCCTACTATCTGGAAGATCAGAATATTCGCTTCCAAGGCCAGTATCTGGACCGAGAAACCGGACTGCACTACAACACGTTCCGCTTTTATGACCCCGATATCGGCAGATTCACTACAGAAGACCCGGTTGGATTGCTGGGCGGCATTAACCTCTATCAGTACGCCACCAACCCTCTGGGCTGGAGTGACCCACTGGGCTGGTGCTCGACGAAGCTAGGCAAGAACATGGGGGCTCGCAAAGGTGACGGTATGGCCAACCATCACCTGATACCCGAGGAGCTGATCAAACACAAAGAGTTCGGCAAAATGTTCTCCAGGCTGAAAAAGATAGGTTGGGACCCGGATGGCGCCTCCAACGGTGCTTTCCTGCCAGGATCAAAGGACCTTGCCGCTAAAACGCAGCTTCCTGGACATTGGTCGAACCATAACAAGTACACCGATGCTGTCAGGGACAGGCTCAGGAGCTTGAACAAACAACAAGCCGGGTTATCTGATATGGACCTCGCACTGGAAGTCTCGAACATCCAAAAATGGGCGAGCGGCGGGCTGCAGAATGGCCTCTTCAAAACTGATGCAGTTACAGGACGACTTTTATGACCGGCGCCAGCGCTGATTTCTTCATCGTGAACTACCACACCAACGGGACGGATGCGCCCAGCTTCTTTGAGTCGGACTGGACTCCTGGCGTCCCGGAGTTTCATTACCCTTCAGAAACACCGGATGAGAGTCAGTTTGCTAGCGCTTATAAAGTCAAGGCCAAGATCAAGGAGTTGAAAGCGGACCTCATGATTGAGGAGTTGCTGGCGACAGATGCCGTCTTGAACATCTGCGCAACGCTCGAAATTCCTCATATCACGCGTCAGGTCGAGATAGAGTTAAAAGGAAAAAAAACACCTGAAAAACGCTACAACCTTTTCGTTCCGACCGCCCGACTCAGCCTGCTTGATCTTGAGCATTCGGTATTCACCATCGACCGCGACAAATACACCGGCAAACTCAAGACACCAGAAGAAAGTGATGTACCCGCTATCGTTTTTGAGTCCATCGAATCATTCAAGATAAAACCGGGTATTCATCAACACCTGTTTCTATGCACGGATATTAACGAAACGGTCTGTTCGGCTGAATTCAAGGCGATGTTCGAATCCAAGGCGCTCTTTGGGCTAGCGTTCACACCGTTGGATGCCACTTATAAATTTGATCCTTGGGGTGAGTTGTAACCGGGAGGTTACTACTGGCCAGACATTCTCCAGCCTACAAAAAATGGGCACCCGACCCAGTCGGCGTGCCCATCTCTCCTACCACCCCGCCCCCTTCGAGACGGTAACGCTCTTACGCGTTAACAGTGTCTTTCAGCGATTTGCCTGGCTTGAACGCAACCGTGTTGCTGGCCTTGATTTTCACCGGCTCACCGGTTTGAGGGTTTTTGCCAGTGCGGGCGCCGCGGTGGCGTTGCAGGAAGGTGCCGAAGCCAACCAGGGTGACGCTGTCCTTGCGGTGCAGGGCGCCGGTGATTTCTTCGAGAACGGCGTTGAGGACGCGGTTGGCCTGTTCTTTGGTGAGATCGGCTTTTTCAGCGATGGCGGCTGCGAGTTCTGGTTTACGCATAAGTGAAGCCTCTTTGACGGTTTTTTGTTGTTATGTCCGTGCTGCTCTCTTCTGGAGCAGCGCCCAAAGCGCCGCAGGCTCTACTCTGCGGCAGACGGGAGTGAGGATGGCATGCCATCGGACGCCGCGCCAGTCTAGCGGCGACCTTTCTAGTGGGAAAAACGTGCTTAATCCGACAGAACGACCGGTATTTACGCCAGCAACGGCGGAAGTTCTTTATTGAGGGCCAGTTTTTCCATCACCGCAGTGCCGGTCAGTGCGTAACCCAGCAGACGGCCACTGGCATCGCGGCACAGGGCCTTGATGTCGGCGCCCTCGCCTTCCACGCTCCAGACGCCTTCGGTTCCGCGTGGCGGTGGCGAGACCACCAGCGGGCAGACCGGCGTCTTGACGGTCACCGGCATCGGGCCGTAGCTGACGGCGGTGGCGTTGCCTGCCAGAGTCTGGGCCAGGGCGCGGGCGCAGCTCATCAGTGGCATTACGTACAGCAGATTAAGGCCGTCAACCTCGGCGCAGTCGCCCAGGGCGTAGATATTGGCGTGGGAGGTCTTGAGGTGGCGGTCCACCATGATCCCGCGGTTGGTCTGCAGGCCGGCGGCGGCGGCCAGGTCGACACGCGGGCGCAGCCCGATGGCGGAGACCACCAGGTCGCAGGCGATCACTTCACCGTCCGAAAGATGGGCTTCCAGGCCGTCAGCAGTGCGCTGCAGCCGATTGAGCACCGGGCCCAGGTGGAAGCGCGCGCCGAGGCCTTCAAGGCCAGCCTGTACCGCTGCGGCGGCGGCCGGGTGCAGCAAGGTTGGCATGACCTGCTCGCACGGCGCTACCAGGTCGATCTCATAGCCGCCAAGGATCAGGTCGTTGGCGAACTCGCAGCCGATCAGGCCGGCGCCGAGCAGCAGTACGCGGCGCTTGCCGGCAGCAGCGGCACGAAAGCGTGCGTAGTCTTCGAGGTCGTTGATCGGGAAAATCAGTTCAGCCGCATCGCCCTCAACCGGCACACGCACGGTTTCTGCGCCCCAGGCCAGGATCAGGTCGCGGTAAGCCACCGCTTCCTCGCCGATCCACAGGCGCTTGTGGCCGGGGTCGATGCCGCTGACGCGGGTGTGAGTGCGCACTTCGGCCTTGAGTTGCTCAGCCATGGCGCCGGGTTCAGCCATGCTCAGGCCATCGGCTTCCTTGTTCTTGCCAAAGCCGGTGGAGAGCATGGGCTTGGAGTAGGAGCGCCCGTCATCCGCGGTGATCAGCAGCAAGGGGGTCTCGCTGTCGAGCTTGCGAAACTCCCGGGCCACGTTGTAACCGGCCAATCCTGTGCCGATGATCACGACAGGTGCGTTCATTCCCTTCTCCTTGTAGTACGTATCTGAAAACCAAAAATCAGCCGATTTCGATCATTTCGAAATCCATTTTGCCCACGCCGCAGTCCGGGCACAGCCAGTCTTCCGGGACGTCTTCCCAACGGGTGCCAGGCAGAATTCCGTCATCCGGCCAGCCGTCTTTCTCGTCATAGATCAGGCCACAGACTACACATTGCCACTTCTTCATCACTTGCTTCCTCAGGGTCAGGCATCTTGGCCGACGGTCGATAGACCCACGTTGCCGTGCGGCTCAGGGCGTTTTGTACTGATCAGGGCCGGCAGATGCAAGCACGATCGACGCAAACAGCCGGTTCAGACCGGCAAAAACCCGGGACGCCATGGTAAGCTCGCCGCCTCTTTTGCTGCCAATACTGACTCACCGTGCCGCACTCAATCGACCCTCCCGATGCTTGCCAATGGCTGATCCAGAGCCGTCTGCTCCCTGCGCCCGCGCCCCTGACCCTCAATTGGCTGTTCAACGAAGACTCGCTGACGCGGCGGCTGACGTGGCTGTCCAACGATGGTTTCAGCGTGACGCCGCTGTTCGAGGGCTGGCAGCCGCTGCGCGACGATGAATGCGCCGCCCTGGCACTGCCACCGGCCAGTATCGGCTGGGTGCGCGAGGTGTATTTGCGTGGCCACGGCCAGCCTTGGGTGTTCGCGCGCAGTGTGGCGGCACGCAGCGCTTTACAGGGTGACGGCTTGCATATGGATGAATTGGGCAGTCGCTCGCTGGGCGAATTGCTGTTCTGCGACCAGGCATTCACTCGCCAGGCAATCGAGGTGTGCCATTACCCACAACAATGGCTGCCTGTGGCGGATCAGGTCGACGGTCTGTGGGCACGCCGTTCACGCTTTGATCGCGGCCCCTTGAGCGTGTTGGTCGCGGAGATCTTTCTGCCCAGCTTCTGGCACGCGTTGCACGCCCATCCGGAGAACTGCTGATGTACCAAGGTCTGCTCAAGTCCCTGAATCACCTGAACCCCAGGGCCTGGGATTTCATCCAACTGACCCGTATGGACAAGCCCATCGGCATCTACCTGCTGCTGTGGCCGACGCTGTGGGCGCTGTGGATCGCCGGCAAAGGCTCGCCCTCTTTGATCAATATCGTGATTTTCGTTTTGGGCGTGGTGCTGACCCGCGCCGGTGGCTGCGTGATCAACGACTGGGCGGACCGCAAGGTCGACGGCCATGTAAAGCGCACCGAGCAGCGCCCGCTGGTGAGCGGCAAGATCAGTTCGAAAGAGGCGCTGGTGTTTTTCGCGGTGTTGATGGGCATCAGTTTCCTGCTGGTGCTGCTGACCAACGCCACCACCATCCTGCTGTCCCTGGGTGGCCTGGCCCTGGCGGCGAGCTATCCGTTCATGAAGCGCTACACCTATTACCCACAAGTGGTGCTGGGGGCGGCGTTTTCCTGGGGCATGCCGATGGCGTTCACCGCCGAGACTGGCAGCCTGCCTGCCGCCGCGTGGCTGTTGTATATCGCCAACCTGCTGTGGACGGTGGGCTACGACACGTATTACGCGATGACCGACCGCGATGACGACTTGAAGATCGGCGTGAAATCCACGGCCATTCTGTTCGGCGAAGCTGATCGCGTGATCATCCTGACCCTGCAAGGGCTGTCGCTGGCGTGCCTGTTGCTGGCCGGAGCCCGGTTTGAGCTGGGCGGCTGGTTTCACCTGGGGCTGCTGGCAGCGGCCGGCTGTTTTGCCTGGGAATTCTGGTACACCCGGGACAAGGATCGGATGAAGTGCTTCAAGGCGTTCCTGCACAACCACTGGGCGGGGCTGGCGATATTTATCGGGATTGTGCTGGATTACGCGTTGCGCTGAGGTCTTTGTGGCGGCCGGGCTTACGCCTTCGCGGGCAAGTCGAATCGTCGCACCGCCGCTCCCACATTTGGAATGCGTTCCACTGTAAGAGCGGGCTTGCCCGCGATGTTTTCAACGGTACCCTGTGATCAGGGTTTGATGATGTGCCACGCCCCACCCTTGCCATCACCGGTCTTATCGCCCGCCTTGTGGTCATCCTTGTAGGTGTAGACCGGCTTACCCTCATAGGCCCACTGGCTGGTCTGGTCGTCGCGAGTGATGACGGTCCATTTGCCCATCGACGTGTCGGTGGACTCCGCCTTCAGCGGCGGCCAATTGGTCGCACATTGGTCCTTGCACACTGACTTGCCGTCGGCATCCTTGTCGAAGGTGTAGAGGGTCATGCCCTTGTGGTCGACCAGCATTCCGTCTTTAGTCATCGCCGGCTCCGCCGCAAATGCCAGGGTCGGCAGCGTCAACGCGGCCGTTACCAGCAGGGCTTTCCAGGAAATCGTGCTGTAAGTCATCGGAACCTTCCTTTTTCGGTTGTCAGGATTCGGACCCAAAGCGTAGCCCAGTGAGGCGGGAATTGCCCGAGCGACTAAATTACTGTCACACGACTGCAATAATTCCGTTATCTAATGCGGCGCAAGACAGTTAAATGACAAGAGGATTTTTGAGCATGGTTGGCAGGAGCATTCTGATTGTTGACGACGAAGCGCCCATCCGCGAGATGATCGCCGTTGCGTTGGAAATGGCCGGCTACGACTGCCTGGAGGCGGAGAACTCTCAGCAGGCCCATGCCATTATCGTCGACCGCAAGCCGGACCTGATCCTGCTGGACTGGATGCTGCCCGGCACCTCCGGTATCGAACTGGCCCGCCGCCTCAAGCGTGACGAACTGACCGGGGACATCCCGATCATCATGCTCACCGCCAAGGGCGAAGAGGACAACAAGATCCAGGGCCTGGAAGTCGGTGCCGACGACTACATCACCAAGCCGTTTTCCCCACGCGAGTTGGTCGCTCGTCTGAAAGCCGTATTGCGCCGCGCCGGCCCAACCGATGGCGAGGCGCCTATCGAAGTCGGCGGCCTGCTGCTGGATCCGATCAGCCACCGCGTGACCATCGACGGCAAGCCGGCCGAGATGGGGCCGACCGAATACCGCCTGCTGCAATTCTTCATGACCCACCAGGAACGCGCCTACACCCGTGGCCAATTGCTGGACCAGGTGTGGGGCGGCAATGTGTATGTGGAAGAGCGCACCGTGGACGTGCATATCCGGCGCCTGCGCAAAGCCTTGGGCGATGCCTACGAGAATCTGGTACAAACCGTGCGCGGCACGGGCTACCGCTTTTCAACCAAAGGTTGAAATCAGCTGCAAGCTCTCAGCTACAAGCGGCAAGTAGAAGCTGATCTGCTCTGACTTGAAGCTTGCAGCTTGAAACTTTTCACTGTCCGAAGGACCGATCGTGAACCAAAACTGGCATGGCACCCTGATCCGCCACATGCTTTTGCTGATCACCGGCTGCCTGTTGGTGGGTCTGGTCAGCGGTTACTACGGCTGGAGCCTGGCAGCCGGCATCGCCTTGTACCTGGGCTGGACCCTCAAGCAACTGCTGCGCCTGCATGAATGGCTGCGCCAGCACAAACCCGATGAAGCACCGCCCGATGGCTACGGCCTGTGGGGCGAAGTGTTCGACAGCATCTATCACTTGCAGCGCCGCGACCAACGGGTGCGCGGGCGCCTGCAAGCCGTGATCGACCGGGTGCAGGAGTCCACCGCCGCGTTGAAAGACGCGGTGATCATGCTCGACAGCGACGGCAACCTGGAGTGGTGGAACCGCGCCGCCGAGACCCTGCTGGGCCTCAAGACCCCCCAGGACAGCGGCCAGCCGGTGACCAACCTGGTGCGCCACCCGCGCTTCAAGGAGTACTTCGAACAGGAGAACTACGAAGAAGCCCTGGAAATCCCCTCGCCCACCAATGACCGCGTGCGCATCCAGCTGTACCTGACGCGCTATGGCAACAACGAGCACCTGATGCTGGTGCGTGACGTCACCCGCATCCACCAGCTGGAACAGATGCGCAAAGACTTCGTCGCCAACGTCTCACACGAGTTGCGCACACCGCTGACGGTGATCTGCGGCTACCTGGAGACGCTGCTGGACAACGTCGACGAGATCAACCCGCGCTGGAGCCGTGCCCTGCAACAGATGCAGCAGCAAGGTTCACGCATGCAGACACTGCTCAACGACCTGCTGTTGCTGGCCAAGTTGGAGGCGACCGATTACCCGTCGGATAACCATCCTGTCGCCGTGCAAAGCCTGCTGCAGACCATCAAGAACGACGCCCAGGCCCTGTCCGGCCAACGCGGCCAGCAGATCACCCTGGAAGCCGACCCCGCCGTGCTGCTCAAAGGCAGCGAAGGCGAGTTGCGCAGCGCGTTTTCCAACCTGGTGTTCAACGCCGTGAAGTACACCCAGGATAAAGGCAACATCCGCATCCGCTGGTGGGCCGACGAACAGGGCGCGCACCTGAGTGTGCAGGACTCCGGCATCGGCATCGACGCCAAGCACTTGCCGCGCCTGACCGAGCGCTTCTACCGCGTCGACTCCAGCCGCAACTCCAACACTGGCGGCACCGGGCTTGGCCTGGCGATCGTCAAGCACGTGCTGCTGCGTCACCGCGCACGCCTGGAGATCAGCAGCGTGTTGGGCCATGGCAGCACGTTTACCTGCCATTTTCCGCCAGCACAGATGACACGATCGAAGGCAATTGATCAGGACACCTGACGGCCCGCCCGGCAGTGGGCACTAGGCAAGCGCCCCGTCAGCCGCTACATTGGCAGACTTGCGCCTGCCTTCCAGGCCCGCCTGACACCCCTTATTGAACACACGGAACCTGCAAAACCCCATCATGGACCCTTCCCCTGGTATCACCCTCGCTACACTCTTCGCCGACTTCGGTATGATTCTTTTTGCACTGATCCTGGTACTGCTCAACGGTTTCTTCGTTGCGGCCGAATTTGCCATGGTCAAACTGCGCGCCACCCGGGTCGAGGCCATCGCCCACAAGAACGGCTGGCGCGGGCAGATCCTGCGCACCGTGCACAGCCAGCTCGACGCCTACCTGTCGGCCTGCCAGCTGGGCATCACCCTCGCCTCCCTGGGCTTGGGCTGGGTCGGTGAGCCGGCCTTCGCGCACATCCTTGAGCCGCTGCTGGGCGCCGTGGGCGTCGAGTCGCCGGAAGTGATCAAGGGCGTGTCGTTCTTTGCCGCCTTCTTCGTGATTTCCTACCTGCACATTGTGGTCGGTGAGCTGGCGCCCAAGTCCTGGGCGATTCGCAAACCCGAACTGCTGTCGTTGTGGACGGCGGTGCCGCTGTACCTGTTCTACTGGGCCATGTACCCGGCGATCTACCTGCTCAACGCCAGCGCCAACGCCATCCTGCGCATCGCCGGCCAAGGCGAGCCCGGCCCGCACCACGAACACCATTACAGCCGTGAAGAACTCAAGCTGATCCTGCACTCCAGCCGTGGCCAGGACCCGAGCGACCAAGGCATGCGCGTGCTGGCCTCCGCCGTGGAAATGGGCGAGCTGGAAGTGGTGGACTGGGCCAACTCCCGAGAAGACCTGGTCACCCTGGACTTCAACGCCCCGCTCAAGGAAATCCTCGCGCTGTTCCGCCGCCACAAATTCAGCCGCTACCCGGTATATGACGCGGTGCGCAACGAATTCGTGGGCCTGCTGCACATCAAGGACCTGCTGCTGGAACTGGCGGCCCTGGACCACATTCCCGAGTCGTTCAACCTGGCCGAGCTGACCCGCCCGCTCGAGCGCGTGTCGCGGCACATGCCGCTGTCGCAACTGCTGGAACAGTTCCGCAAAGGCGGCGCGCACTTCGCCCTGGTGGAAGAAGCCGACGGCAAGATCATCGGCTACCTCACCATGGAAGACGTGCTGGAAGTGCTGGTGGGCGATATCCAGGATGAACACCGCAAGGCCGAGCGCGGCATCCTGGCCTACCAGCCGGGCAAGCTGCTGGTGCGTGGCGACACGCCGCTGTTCAAGGTCGAGCGCCTGCTGGGTGTCGACCTGGACCACATCGAAGCCGAAACCCTGGCCGGTCTGATCTACGACACCCTCAAGCGCGTGCCGGAAGAGGAAGAAGTGCTGGAGGTCGAAGGCTTGCGCATCATCATCAAGAAGATGAAAGGGCCGAAGATCGTACTGGCCAAGGTGCTGTTGCTGGATTGATCGTCAATTGCCCAATGCAAAATTGGGCAATGCGCCGACCGGCTGGTTGAACTCATACGGGATCGACACCAGCCCCGCCTCGGTGGCGCGCTGCACCACAAAATGCAGATGTGGCCCGCTGCTGTTGCCGGTATTGCCCGACAACGCCAGCGGGTTTCCTACCGCCACACGCTGCCCAACCCTGACACTGACCGAGCCTTGCTTGAGGTGCAGGTACACGCCCTCGGTACCGTCATCGTGGCGCACCCTCACGAAATTCCCCGACGCATCACTGCCACGCCCGGTCTGCCCGTTCTCGGTTTTCACCACCACCCCGCTACGCGCCGCGATGATTGGCGTGCCTTCGGGCATGGCGATATCCATGGCGTAGCGGCTCTTACTATCGGTATGGCTGAAAGTGCCGTTGGGACCTTGGGTCAGGCGAAATGGGCCGCCACGCCAGGGCAAGGGATAGCGGTAGGCTTGTTGTGGACGATTGGGCTTGGGCACGACAAGCATCGGTCGCTCAACCTTGCGCTCCTGGATCACGAACGCCAGGGCACCCGGCGTATACCGGTCGCTGATAAACACCAGGCCATTGGCATCGACGGATTTGTAGAGGGTCATGGCCTGGGTCGAAGTGACGACCGCTGCCAGCCCGCAGCACAGTAGTAAGCGCATGAGCATAGCGTGAAACTGCCGGGATGACTGACCGGCAGGTTACCAAGGAATCATGACAACTCTATGCGCCACACTGGAGATCCCAATGTGGGAGGGGGCTTGCCCCCGATTGCGGGATGTCAGCCACCGGCTGCTTAGCTGAACCGCCGCCATCGGGGGCAAGCCCCCTCCCACAGTTGTACGGTGCCCCTCAGGATCACGCACCCGGCACAAAATGCTTCTGCGCCGTACCCCGTGCGATCAGACGGGAGATGTAATCGAGCTTCTGCGCGTCCTGGTCGATGAACCGGAAGGTCAGTTGCAGCCAATCGCTGTCAGGCTTGGGTTCGAAGGCGACGATAGCGTGCAAGTAGCCGTTGAGACGGGCCACTTCGGCGTTGTCGCCTTGTTCCAGGTCGAGCACAGCGCTTTCCAGTACCTGGGGCAGGACTTCGCTGCGACGTACTACCAGCAGCGCTTCCTTGATGCTCAGCGCCTTGATCACGCATTGCTGGGTGCCACTGGACAGACGCAATTGGCCCTGGCCACGACCGCCAGCCGGCGCAGCCGCTACCGGGGCCTGCACCGGAGGGCTGTTGAGCAAACCTTTGTTAGGCGCAGGAGCAGCAGCCGCAACAGGAGCCGCACGCGCCACTTCGGGTTTGCCGCCGGTCAGGGCGCTCAAGGAATCGTTGCCGAAAGCCGAGTTCATTTTGGTCGGCGCGCTGGCGACCAGGGCGTCGAGACGGCCGATCTTGTGCAGGGCCTGCTTGACCTTGTTCAGCAGCTGCTCGTTGGTGAACGGCTTGCTGACGTAGCCGGAAACCCCGGCCTGGATGGCCTGGACCACGTTTTCCTTGTCGCCACGGCTGGTGACCATCACGAACGGCATGGCTTTGAGGTGAGGTTGCTCACGGCACCAGGTCAACAGTTCAAGGCCAGACATCTCCGGCATTTCCCAGTCGCACAGCACCAGGTCGAAGGTCTCGCGCATCAGGATGGCCTGGGCCTTTTTGCCGTTCACCGCGTCTTCAAGCTTGATCCCGGGGAAGTAGTTGCGCAGGCACTTCTTCACCAGGTCGCGGATAAACGAGGCGTCATCCACCACCAATACACTGACTTTACTCATCGACCCTTCATCCTATAAAAACTTCGGCACGCAAGACGCCTGACTGATGGCATTTTGCCAAAACCCTGTAGTCACGTTCGGACTTTTTTCATCCGATCCGCAAAAAATTCAGCGGCCACAAACAAAAACGCCCGACCAAAGGCCGGGCGTTTATTTCTCGGGCAATCTTACTTATCGTCAGATTCGCCCGGAACATTAGGGATTAGATCGGCCGAACCTTCAACTTCGGCCTTCATGCGCTTGAGGCCCATGTGCCGTACGTCGGTCCCGCGCACCAGGTAAATCACCAGTTCCGAGATATTGCGCGCGTGGTCGCCGATACGCTCCAGGGAACGCAGCACCCAGATAATGCTCAAGACCCGCGAGATAGAGCGCGGATCTTCCATCATGTAAGTCGCCAGCTCACGCAGCGCGGTCTTGTATTCGCGGTCGATGATCTTGTCGTACTGGGCCACCGACAACGCCAACTCGGCGTCGAAGCGCGCAAAGGCGTCGAGTGCATCGCGCACCATGTTGCGCACTTGGTCACCGATATGGCGCACTTCCACGTAACCACGCGGCGCTTCGCCTTCTTCGCACAGCTGGATGGCACGACGGGCGATCTTGGTGGCTTCATCGCCGATGCGCTCCAGATCGATCACCGACTTGGAGATGCTGATGATCAACCGCAGGTCGGACGCCGCCGGCTGGCGACGAGCGAGGATGCGCAGGCATTCTTCGTCGATGTTGCGTTCCATCTGGTTGATCTGGTCGTCGATCTCACGCACTTGCTGGGCCAGGCCTGAGTCGGCCTCGATCAGCGCGGTGACCGCATCGTTGACTTGCTTCTCCACCAGCCCGCCCATCGCCAGGAGGTGGCTGCGCACTTCCTCGAGCTCGGCGTTGAACTGCGCGGAGATGTGATGGGTAAGGCCTTCTTTGCTAATCATGCGTTTGCTCCGCAAAAGCTGTAAGCCGCAAGCTACAAGCTGCAAGCTGATGTGTGTCGTTCCGTTGAACTGCTTTTACTTACCGCTTGAAACTGGCGGCTTGCAGCTGCCCCAACTAGCCGTAGCGACCAGTGATGTAGTCTTCGGTCTGCTTCTTCGCCGGATTGGTGAACAGGGTATCGGTGTCGCCGAATTCCACCAGCTTGCCCATGTACATGAACGCGGTGTAGTCGGAAACCCGCGCCGCCTGTTGCATGTTGTGGGTCACGATAACGATGGTGAACTTGGACTTGAGCTCGTAGATCAGCTCTTCGACTTTCAGCGTCGAGATCGGGTCGAGAGCCGAGCAAGGTTCGTCGAGCAGCAACACTTCCGGCTCCACGGCGATGGTCCGCGCGATCACCAGACGCTGCTGCTGGCCGCCGGACAGGCCGAGGGCCGAGTCGTGCAGGCGGTCTTTCACTTCGTCCCACAGCGCCGCGCCCTTGAGGGCCCACTCAACGGCTTCGTCAAGGATGCGCTTCTTGTTGATGCCCTGGATGCGCAGGCCGTAGACCACGTTTTCGTAGATGGTCTTGGGGAACGGGTTGGGCTTCTGGAACACCATGCCCACGCGGCGACGCAGCTCGGCCACGTCTTCGCCCTTGCGGTAGATGTTGGTGCCGTAGAGGTTGATCGCGCCCTCCACTCGGCAACCGTCCACCAGATCGTTCATGCGGTTGAAGGTACGCAGCAGCGTGGACTTGCCGCAGCCCGACGGGCCGATGAAGGCGGTCACGCGCTGCTTGGGGATGTTCATGCTGACGTCAAACAGCGCCTGTTTTTCACCGTAGTACAGGCTCAGGCCCGGCACTTCGATGGCCACGGTTTCCTGGGCCAGGCTCAGGCTCTGCTTGTCGCGACCCAGGGCAGACATGTTGATGCCGTGGGTGTGGGTGTCTTGTTGCATGGGATGCTCCCTGTGCTACCAATTCGTTTCGTTGAACCGCCGGGGCGGTTTACTCAAAAATCTG
Organism: Pseudomonas pergaminensis; assembly: GCF_024112395.2. Taxonomy (NCBI): domain Bacteria; kingdom Pseudomonadati; phylum Pseudomonadota; class Gammaproteobacteria; order Pseudomonadales; family Pseudomonadaceae; genus Pseudomonas; species Pseudomonas pergaminensis. Next base: position 6,488,332 of record NZ_CP078013.2, read on the forward strand.
TGTCTGGCGCTGACCCCTGTGGGAGCTGGCTTGCCTGCGATGGCATCACCGCGGTGTACCTGCTAAACCGAGTCGCCTGCATCGCAGACAAGCCAGCTCCCACATTGACCGTGTCCGGCCCGCTTAGCTGTCTAGCGCTTTGTATTTTTCGCGCAGGTGGTTACGGATCCACACTGCCGACAAGTTAAGCGTGGCGATCACCAGTACCAGCAGCAAGGCGGTGGCGTACACCAGCGGCCGGGCGGCTTCGACGTTGGGGCTCTGGAAGCCGACGTCATAGATATGGAAGCCCAGGTGCATGATCTTCTGGTCCAGGTGCAGGTACGGGTAGTTGCCGTCCAACGGCAGCGACGGTGCCAGTTTCACCACGCCGACCAGCATCAGCGGCGCCACTTCACCGGCGGCGCGGGCCACGGCGAGGATCATGCCCGTCATCATCGCCGGGCTGGCCATCGGCAGCACGATCTTCCACAGCGTTTCCGCCTTGGTCGCGCCGAGTGCCAGGGAGCCTTCACGGACGGTGCGAGGAATCCGCGCCAGGCCTTCTTCGGTGGCCACGATCACCACCGGCACCGCCAGCAGCGCCAGGGTCAGCGAGGCCCAGAGCAAACCCGGCGTGCCGAACGTCGGCGCCGGCAAGGCTTCGGCAAAGAACAGCCGGTCTACCGAGCCACCCAATACATACACGAAGAAGCCCAGGCCGAACACGCCGTAGACGATGGCCGGTACGCCCGCCAGGTTGTTCACGGCGATGCGGATAATCCGCGTCAGGGTGTTCTGCTTGGCGTATTCACGCAGGTACACCGCCGCCAGCACGCCAAACGGAGTGACGATCATCGCCATGATCAGGGTCATCATCACGGTGCCGAAGATAGCCGGGAAGATCCCGCCTTCGGTGTTGGCTTCCCGTGGGTCATCGCTGAGGAATTCCCAGACCTTGCTGAAGTAGAAGCCGACCTTGGTGATCGTGCCCATGGCATTCGGCTGGTAGGCGTGCACCACTTTGCCGATGCCGATTTCGACTTCCTTGCCGTTGCCGTCGCGGGCGGTCAGGGCGTCGCGGTTGAATTGGGCATGCAGGTCGGCCAGGCGTGCCTCGATGTCCTGGTAGCGGGCATTGAGCTCGGCGCGGTCGGCGTCCATGTCGGCCTGGGCGGCGGCGTCAAGCTTGCCTTCCAGCTCCAGCTTGCGACCGTGCAGGCGGATGCGCTCCAGCCCGGCGTTGATCGCGCCGATGTCGGATTTTTCCAGGGTTTTGAGTTGAGCGGCCAGCTTGTTGACGCGATCCACACGGGCCTGCAGCTCCGGCCATGCGGCCTCGCCTTCGGCGATGACTTTACCGTCCTGTTTAACGTTGACCAGGGTGCCGTAGAAATTACCCCACTCACGACGCTCGATGGTCATCAGGTTCGCCGGCGTGGTCTGGTCCTTGAGCCACTCGCCGACGATCCAGGTGAAGTCATTGCCGTTCAGGTCGCGGTTACCGACCTTGATCAGCTCGCGGGTCATGAACTCCGGGCCTTGGTCCGGCACCGGCAGGCCAGCGCTTTTCAGGCGCTCGCGGGGGACTTCTTCCTTCTGCACCACTTCGCCGATGACGACATGGTTTGCCTGGCCCGGCACGTTGTAGTTGGCCTGGATCAGGTCGGCCGGCCAGAAGTGACCCAGGCCACGCACTGCAATCACGGCCAGCAAACCAATGGTCATGATGACCGCAATGGACACCGCGCCACCGCTGATCCAGACGCCAGGGGCGCCGCTCTTGAACCATCCATTCAGGGAGTTCTGTTTCACAGACTTCTACCTTTCTTAAAGCGACGAGTATTTCTTGCGCAGACGCTGACGGATCAGCTCGGCGAGGGTGTTCATGATGAAGGTGAACAACAGCAGCACCAGCGCCGAGAGGAACAGCACGCGGTAGTGACTGCCGCCCACTTCCGACTCCGGCATTTCCACCGCAACGTTGGCCGCGAGCGTTCGCAGGCCTTCGAACAGGTTCATCTCCATCACCGGGGTGTTACCGGTGGCCATCAACACGATCATGGTCTCGCCGACAGCACGGCCCATGCCGATCATCAGCGCCGAGAAGATGCCCGGGCTGGCGGTGAGGATCACCACGCGGGTCATGGTCTGCCACGGCGTGGCACCCAGGGCCAGCGAGCCCAGGGTCAGGCCGCGTGGCACGCTGAACACGGCATCTTCGGCGATGGAATAGATGTTCGGGATCACTGCGAAGCCCATGGCCAAACCCACTACCAGAGCGTTGCGCTGGTCGTAGGTGATGCCCAGGTCGTGAGAGATCCACATGCGCATGTCGCCGCCGAAGAACCAGGTTTCCAGGTACGGGCTCATGTACAGCGAGAGCCAGCCCACGAACAGGATCACCGGAATCAGGATCGCGCTTTCCCAGCCATCGGGAACCCGCAGGCGCAAGGATTCAGGCAGGCGACTGAAGACGAAACCGGCCACCAGAATGCCAATCGGCAGCAGCATCAGCAGACTGAAAATGCCCGGCAGATGCCCTTCCACATACGGTGCCAGGAACAGGCCGGCGAAGAAACCGAGGATCACCGTCGGCATCGCTTCCATCAATTCGATCACCGGCTTGACCTTGCGGCGCAGGCTCGGGGCCATGAAGTAGGCGGTGTAGATCGCTGCCGCAACAGCCAGTGGCGCAGCCAGCAGCATGGCGTAGAACGCCGCCTTCAAGGTGCCGAAGGTCAGCGGGGCCAGGCTCATCTTGGGTTCGAAATCGGTGTTGGCAGCGGTCGATTGCCAGACGTACTTGGGCTCGTCGTAGTTTTCGTACCAGACCTTGCTCCACAGTGCACTCCAGGACACTTCCGGGTGCGGGTTGTCGAGCAGCAGCGGTTGCAGCTTGCCGCCAGCTTCGACGATCACGCGGTTGGCGCGTGGCGACATGCCGTACATGCCTTGGCCATCGACCACCGGGTCCACCAGCAGTGTGCGGTGCGCGGTGCTGTGGAACACGCCGAATTTGCCGGAAGCGTCTAGGGCCGTGAAGCCTTTGCGGCGCTCTTCGGCGGAGATTTCTACGATAGGCGCAGCGCCCATCTGGAAGGTACGGATCTGCTTGAAGCGCTGCTCGCCATCCGGGTCGCGGGCCATGAACCACTGGGCCAGGCCGCCCTTGGAGTTACCAATGATCAGCGAGATGCCGCCCACCAGTTGCGTGCTGGCGGTGACTTCAGCATTGCCGTCTTCCAGCAATTTGTAGCGACCATTGAGGCTCTTGTCGCGCAGGCTGAACACATCGGCGAGGGCACGGCCGTTGATCACATACAGCCATTGCTGGCGCGGGTCGATGAAGATCGCCTTCACAGGCTCAGTCATCTGCGGCAACTCGATGCGCTTCTGCTCGCTGGTGACTTCACCGGTCATCATGTTTTCTTCGCGGCTCAGGGACAGCACGTTCAAGTGCGAACCAGCGGAACCTGCAATCACCAAGGACGAGTCCGTGGCGTTGAGGGCCACATGCTCCAGCGGGCGGCCGGCGTCATCCAGCACGATCGGCGTTTCACCGTAGGGGTATTCGATCGCGGGGGTAATGGTTTTCTTGCCGTCCGGGTAGGACACCTTATAGGTGTGGCGGAATACCAGGGACTGGCCATTGGACAGGCCGAGGATCACCAGCGGGCTACCGGGCTGGTCTTCACCGATAGACGCAACGCTGGTGCCGGCGGGCAGTGGCAGGTCGACACGCTTGAGTTCAGCGCCGGTTTCCACATTGAAGAACAGCGCCTGGCCCTTGTCGGAAACCCGCATGGCGACTTGGTTTTGTTCTTCGAGGGAGATCATCAGCGGCTTGCCGGCGTCTTGGATCCAGGCCGGGGTCAGGGCGTCTTCCTTGGTCAATGAGGCACCTTGGAACAGCGGCGCGACGACGTAAGCCAGGAAGAAGAAAATCAGGGTGATCGCGCCGAGGACGGCGAGGCCGCCGACCAGCACGTACCAACGGGTCAGGCGATCCTTGAGCGCGCGAATGCGGCGCTTGCGTTGCAACTCAGGCGTATTGAAGTCAATGCGCTTGGGGGGAGAAGTCGTCGTCATGGTGGAATTGGCCAGATCATTCATGCGCACACCCTAGCGATCCTGTATGACAGAAAGATGACAGTGCAGTGACGCAACAAATCCGCCGCGAAGCTAGGCTGGCAGCGGACTAGAAAATTCGGATGCGGAGCCGGCAGGCCGGCCCCGCAGAGGCAATCAGTTGCCTTCTTTCAGACCCAGGTCAGCCAGGGCCTTGGCGGCGACTTTGGCTGGCAGTGGGATGTAGCCGTCTTTCACCACAACTTCCTGGCCCTGCTTGGACAGCACCAGCTTCACGAACTCAGCTTCCAGCGGGGCCAGAGGCTTGTTCGGGGCTTTGTTGACGTACACGTAGAGGAAACGCGACAGCGGGTATTTGCCGTTCAGGGCGTTTTCTTCGGTGTCTTCGATGAAGTCAGTGCTGCCTTTCTTGGCCAGGGCCACGGTTTTCACGCTGGCGGTCTTGTAGCCAATGCCCGAGTAACCGATGCCGTTCAGCGACGAGCTGATCGACTGCACGACCGAAGCCGAGCCCGGTTGTTCGTTCACGTTTGGCTTGTAGTCGCCTTTGCACAGGGCTTCTTCTTTGAAGTAGCCGTAGGTGCCGGATACCGAGTTACGACCGAACAGTTGCACCGGCTTGTTGGCCAGGTCGCCGGTCACACCCAGGTCGCCCCAGGTTTTCACGTCAGCTTTGCCGCCGCACAGACGCGTCGAGGAGAAGATCGCGTCGACTTGCTCCATGGTCAGGTGCTGGATCGGGTTGTCCTTGTGCACGAACACGGCCAGGGCATCCACGGCAACCGGGATAGCGGTGGGCTTGTAGCCGTACTTCTGCTCGAAGGCCGCCAGTTCGGTGTCCTTCATCTTGCGGCTCATCGGGCCCAGGTTGGAGGTGCCTTCAGTCAGCGCAGGTGGTGCGGTAGCGGAGCCAGCAGCTTGAATCTGGATGTTGACGTTCGGGTATTCCTTTTTGTAACCCTCGGCCCACAAGGTCATCAGGTTAGCCAGGGTATCGGAACCGACGCTGGACAAGTTGCCCGACACACCAGTGGTCTTAACGTAAGCCGGAATTGCCGGATCAACACCAGCGGCCACCGCGTTGGCGGTCGCAACGCCAGCAGCGACAAAAGTCATTGCCGCCATCAAACGTTTCAGTTTCATGCCTTGCTCCTAGCAGATAGGGATAGTTGGATCGGGGCCAAGTATCGGGAGGCCGTGTGAACACTCTATGTCTGCAATGTGACAGTTAGATGAAAGGCCACTATTGGCAAGGTGAAGGGGCGCAGCGAGGAGTTGCAATCGCTCCCACGCAGGGCGCGGGAGCGAGCATGTCAAGGAATCAGCGCGAACGCTTCCACAGATACCCGCCCACCAACATGCCCATCACACACAAGACGGCAACGTAGTAGGCCGGGCCCATCGGGCTTTCCTTCATCAGCAGCGACACTGCCAACGGCGTCAGGCCGCCGAAAATGGCGTAGGCCACGTTGTAGGAGAACGACAACCCGCTGAAACGCACCACCGGCGGGAAGGCCTTGACCATGACGTACGGCACTACGCCAATGGTGCCTACAAACAGACCGGTCAGCGTGTACAGCGGGAACAGCCAGTCCGGGTGAGCGATGAGGCTGTGATAGAGGGTCCAGGAGGTTGCCAGCAACAGCGCGCAACCGACGATCAGCACGCGGCCAGCACCGAAGCGGTCCGCCAGGGCACCCGAGGCTATGCAGCCCAGGCTCAAGGCGACGATGGCCAGGCTGTTGGCCTGCAGCGCAACGGTGGCGCTGAAGTGATAGACCGTTTGCAGCACGGTCGGGGTCATCAGGATGACAACGACGATACCGGCCGACAGCAGCCAGGTCAGCAGCATCGACAGCACGATCGCACCCCGGTGATCACGCAGTACCGCACGCAATGGCAGCTCGGCGGCCAGGGTCTTGCGTTGCTGCATCTCGGCGAAGATCGGTGTTTCATGCAGCCAGCGGCGCAGGTACACCGACAACAGGCCGAATACGCCGCCGAGCAGGAACGGGATACGCCAGGCGTAATCCGAGACCTGCTCCGGGCTATAAATAGTGTTGATCGCCGTGGCCACCAGCGAGCCCAGCAGGATCCCGGCCGTCAGGCCGCTGGTGAGGGTGCCGCAGGCATAGCCGATATGGCGTGGCGGAACGTGCTCGGAGACAAACACCCAGGCGCCGGGTACTTCGCCGCCGATTGCCGCGCCCTGGATAATACGCATCAGCAGCAGCAGGACCGGCGCCCACAGGCCGATCTGCGCGTAAGTTGGCAGCAGGCCCATGATCAGGGTCGGCACGGCCATCATGAAGATGCTCAAGGTGAACATCTTCTTGCGGCCCAGCAGGTCACCGAAGTGCGCCATGATGATGCCGCCCAGGGGACGTGCCAGGTAGCCGGCGGCGAAGATGCCAAAGGTCTGCATCATGCGCAGCCATTCGGGCATGTCCACGGGGAAGAACAGTTTCCCGACCACGGTGGCGAAAAACACGAAAATGATGAAGTCATAAAACTCCAGCGCCCCGCCCAAGGCAGACAGCGACAGGGTTTTGTAGTCGTTGCGGGTCAGCGGGCGCGAAGGTTGCGCACTGCTTGCGGGCACGGAGGACATGGCAAGGCTTCTCTTATAGTAATCAGGACGGCAAGCGGGACTTGCGGCAGGTTTGGCAAGATAGCAAATCGCTAGAAAAAGCACAGCGTCGAGCGGATAACAGTTCCAGCCCGTGAAATATTCCACATTCCTGCTCTTTATCTGCACGCAGAAGCACAGTTGCCGGAAAAAGCCGCGATACAGCCGCCATTTGCCGACCAAATGAGCGCCCAGAGGTCGTCGTGGCGCCAGGGTCTCGATATACTCGGCCCTTGCAAGCGCAAGAACCGCAGTCTTGAGGGGCTGCTGTGCCAAAACGTCGTTGGGTGCCATCCAGCCGATTTGGCAGAGTTTCCCTTTAGTACGCCTTACGAGAAACGCATCACGCGGTGTATGTTGGTGCTGAAACGTTTTTTTCGAAGACGGCTATCCACTTGAAATACCCATGAAGCGTTACGGGTCAGAGGCCCTCGGCATGATCGAACTCGAACAAGAAGATCCTATCCCGCAAGGCGATCTCGCCCTGCAAATCACCGCACTCCCGCGTGAAACCAACGGTTTCGGCGACATCTTCGGCGGCTGGCTGGTCGCGCAGATGGACCTGGCTGGCACCGCAATGGCCAGCAAGGTCGCAGGCGGCCGCGTGGCCACCGTGGCCATCGATCGCATGGCGTTCCTGGTGCCGGTTGCCGTGGGCGCGCAGCTGTCCTTCTATACCCAGGCCCTGGAGATCGGCCGTAGCTCGATCCAGATGATGGTCGAGGTGTGGAGCGATGACCCGCTGTCCAGCGAATGGCGCAAGGTCACCGAGGCGGTATTCGTGTTCGTCGCCATCGATGGCAGCGGTCGCACGCGTTCGGTGCCGTCGCGCGCACGTTAAACCTCACCGGGTTTTAACGGTCAATTGCCCCATTGCCTGCCATAAAGAGTGCTTTGTTATGCCGACGCCCCACGTTGAAACCGTGAAAATCGACGAGCTGGATTGCTGGCGCATCCGCCACAACGGCGCCGAGCTGATGGTGGCCCAACAGGGCGCGCATATCTTCAGTTACCAGCGCGCCGGCGAGCAGCCGCTGATCTGGCCGAATCCTCAAGCGGTGTTCAAACAGGGCAAGGGCATTCGTACCGGCGTACCGGTGTGCTGGCCGTGGTTTGGCGTGTTTGACCGTAACCCGCAGAGCGTGAAGGCGATGCGCCAGAGCGAGCAACCAGCCGGCGCCCACGGCTTTGTGCGCACCGCGTTGTGGGAATTGGCCGCGACCGAGCTTGAAGGTGAAGCGCTACGCGTGGACCTGGTACTGCCGGTGCCGGCAGGCGGCTTTCCTGGCTGGCCCCATCACGTTGACCTGACACTGAGCCTGCTGCTGGATGAGCAACTGCATATCCGCCTGACCAGCCACAACCGTGGCACCGACACCGTCACCCTCAGCCAGGCGCTGCACACCTACTTCGCTGTAAGCGATGTGCGCAATGTGCAGGTCGAAGGACTGGACGGGCATGCCTATATCGACACCGCCGATGGTTGGACCGAAAAGACACAATCCGGCCTGCTGCATTTCACCGCCGAGACTGATCGCATCTACCTCGATACGCCGTCCCAGCTGAATATTGTCGACAAAGACTGGCGCCGTTGCATTCAGCTCACTGCCGAGGGTTCGAAATCGACAGTGATCTGGAACCCATGGACCGAACGCGCCAAGGCGTTTGATGACATGGCCGATGATGGGTGGACAGGCATGTTGTGCATCGAAACGGCGAATGTACTCGACGATGTGGTGGTGTTGGCGCCAAGTGAAAGGCACACACTGCAGGTAAGCATCACTGCCAAACCCTCGTAAACGTCACGGCTGACGTCCGGGACACGGGGTACGATGACATTACTATGTAGGTCCGTATGCCAGAACAGCCTCGCTAAAGTGCGAAAACCGCATCTTATAGCAGAGGCAACACGATGGCCCCCTCTCCCCAGGAAGTACTGCAACAGCCCCCCGCCGACGTGGCCGAACTCATGGCCACGTGCAATAACACACTTATCGCGACACTTAACGCTCAGCCCTCACTGACCTTTTGCGCAAACAAGCAGGTATTGGAAGAGATCAACGGATTGTTTGATCGTTACTCAACCCAACACATCTACCTGAAATCCCCAGAAGACACCTTGACTGACCCGCCCACTGAGCACGACAGGGCATTGATAACCCTAGTAAATGACGCCTTGCATCAATGTCGAACTCCGGATTATTACAGCCCGCGTCATGACTTCTATATCTATAAAAAAAACACATTCACTCGGCTCGACGACACAAGCCAGCTAACCATCAGAACCCTGATAAATACCTTGCTGGAACCTGACTATTATCTGAATAGCCTCAATCGATACTGGAACGCCACTCGCAGCGCAACCGAGCAAACCAATCAAAGCTTCATCGCTAAAACCGTCGCGCGGCTGATTCAGTGCGAGGCATCATTGAGATTTGAAACAGCCTCACTTGAGCCCGCAAGCGTTGCACTGGTACGGCAACTGAATACAGCCACCTCGCCCGAAACTCTAAATATCTTTCACCTCAGCTTGCAAGATACAACGCAGACCGACGGCATTCCGCTGGTCGGGGCATTCGCCATCAGCACATGGCCACCGGTCGAACACTCAACCGTCAACCCCACGGTGCTCTACCTGCCAGGCCAACGTCTGGCTGAATTTTCCAGCCCGACGGCGCTGAAAACGCATCTAAGGGAGCGGCTTAAAAACGTAAATGGGCGTCAGCAACTGCTGATCAGCGTTGCTCATCGTCAACATTCGGCATTCGAAGGCCTGACGCAAAGAGCCAGCCAGGATGGGAGCGTCAACCTGCTTCCTGTCACTGCCGTCGAGGATTTTTTCGAGCATCAGATCAGCCTGCTCATCACCAAGCAACGCCAGGATATCGAACATCACTGGTCCGTCAGCCGCAGCGCCCAGGGCAGCGTAGCTGAACGGATCAACCAGTCGGCGAACCTTGCACCGTTGCTGGATTTCAGCGAGGCGATCGAACGACACGCCCGCCCACTCTTAGCCCTCAGCGCACAACGCAGGGAGGCGACGCGCGCCGCTCAGCAACGGCTGATACAGCAACAAACCGAACGATCAATTGATTTCACTGGCTTGATCGCACAGTTGAAAAGCCTCCAGGCACAGACTGCACCGCAGCCATTGGCACATCAGTTCTTTACACCTCATCGCCAATCTCCGCTGTACAAAGCCTGCGCGCAGGCCGTGACCGTCTTGCAGAAGCTTAAGAATGACACCGACTTTACAACCTGGCTAAGCACATGGCCGAGCAAGACCGAGGCCGGTTTGGGCGCCTGGACCATACTCGCAAAGCTCATCAGTAACCAGCCAGCTATTGTGGATTCGCCGCTGACTCGCTTTACCATTCAGGGCAAGCTGCTGCCCCTGAGCGAAGTGCCCACGTACTGGAGAAATGATGTTCACACTCTGATAGCGGCGCGGCGCGACATTGGTGATGGTATTCGAGAGGACGGTACTGTCCAGTTTGATCTTGCACTCAAGTTCTACGGTGTCCACATCGCCACCGATAGCCCGCTCCAACTGGTGATTGAGCGACTGCAGGAGCGCGCCGCCACGCTATCGCTAGAGATAGATGACGACAGGCTGCCGTTTGATGAACTCATTGACGAGCAAGGAGATGCCAGCCTGCAACAGCTGCTTATTCATCGTCAAACGACAGGTGAAAAACTGATATTCAAACAACTGATCGAAGCGTTCCTGACGCCACAACGCGAAGCACAGGCACTGAAGACACCAACGGTGGTACTCGAACAGTTGCTCAATACCCCGCAATGCCTTGAGCTGGGAAAACAACTGGTAAAGGCACTGGACTGGTATACAGCCCAAGATGAAACACCACCGGTAAAAGTGCTGCGCGGCTTGGTCTGGCGGGCACTTTGGCTGCATTTTGAACGCCCTGCAGACCCCGCGCGAGTGACCGTCGCCGGAGAAGAAATAGCAACGCCACGCCACTGGGGCCACAGCTATGACTATATTCGTGAACAAATTGAGCGGTCCCTGATCCGCAACCACAAACTCACGCCCGGCGGTGTACATCTGGCCCTGCGCCTGCTGCAACGGGGTTCTGCTGCAGAAATCTGGGTGAGAGGCATTCCCGACGATTTGCGTTACGCCAGCTCCATCGCCTGGGTGAATTTCAAGGCTGGCGTGATGCTTGCGCAAGCCATTGCACCCGACGCTGCGCAACACATGACCTTCCAACAATTGCTCGAGTTACTCGCGACAGCAAGCCGGGATGCGACGCCCGAGCAAAAAATGGTCATCTCGATAGCGAGATTGGGGCCAACGCTGGAATGGGCCCAAGCCAATGGCGTATTAACGTCGGCAAAAACTGATTTCACTCCTGAACAAATCCAATTGGCTGTAGAAGCCTTGGAGCAACACGAACAGGAAATGATTCAGGCAACCGAAACGATTTCTCAAGCACCACCTGGCCGCTGGAGCTTCACCTCGGATGACGCTTTCGAAGTGGGGTTTAGAGATTACCTGAGCGGTGTCAAAGCAGCCTATCAAACCTTGATCAGGGCCTTGCTGCCCAACCTGCCATTGCTTGATCGCACCGCGATCGAAAACGGCGAGGTAACGTTGTATGCCCTGCGCCAAGAGATTCGCGGCCTGCAGGTTGGGCAAGAAAACGCGCAGAACATCGCTGCCGCCAGAGGCCGCCACGGCTTCATCATCCGGGCCCAAGTGAAGCACGGCACCACTCACCGTACCACTTATTATGAGGTGTTCCCTCGGGCGGCAATCATCCGCGCACGCCCGAAGATTAAAACGCTGACAATCAATGGCAATGTTGTCGTGGAAACAACAGGCGGCTCAAGCCGTTCGAGCAAAGGAACCTTTCGGCGCGCGACCTCCATGCCGTTCGACTGGGAAGCCTACCAACACGGCCGTCGTCCCCGAGACGGTGTGTCCAGCCTGGTGATCGCCGAGCAAATCGGCCAGGTGTTACCCGCCACCGCACCCGCCCCTTCGGAAACTATGAGGGAAGCACAATCATTGTCTTCAGTGCGCAGTCGAGCACTGGCAGCCATCGTTGCCAATGATCTATTTCACACTGACGAATCTCAGCTCAAATTGACCGCCAAGCGTAACGTTGACGTGCTTGATACCGCGCAACAAACCGTCGACGACTTTCTCTACTACACCAAGATGCTGGTGCCCTTCTGGGGCGGCGTCGAGGACATCGCCTCGGGCGATCCGCAACGCGTGGAGAGAGGGGCGTTGTCATTGTTCACCGACTTGATCTCCTTCGCGGCTCCCATTGGTAAATACGTCGGCGGTTCGGCACGCTTGATTACACAAGCCGGAAGAATCAGTTTTCAGGCGGCGCTACCGAAATTCGCAACCCTCACCAAAACGTTTTTACTGGGCGCCATCAGAGAGCTAAACCCGCTGGAAGCGGTGCCAGCTCTGCTCAAACTCGCAGGCTTAGGTGTGTTGCGGCTCAGCGCTGCAGTTGGGCGTCAGGTAGATGCAGGCCTGGCGTTGTTCAGAAAAGCGCTGGGCAAACCAACGATCGCATCCACTGGCCGAACGCTACAGTCGGTAGACCCGCGAGTCTGGAAACCCCTTGAACCGCAGGACAGCCTGTTCACCGTGGCCGGCGTGGACCGTGTTCCCCTACGCAGTGTCGGCACCGACCTGTTGCCCGAGTATCGTCTGATCGACCCACTGACCAATACCGTGTTCGGCCCCCGGTACATTCCAATGGGGGCAGAGGGCCTGCAACGAATTCCGGATCTTGACGACTACATCGCGCCCCTCTCGTATGAACAAACTGCGGAATTGAGCCGTCGGGCCAACGGTGTCTATGATGGAAAAAATCAGCAGAGCTATGTTCGCGCACGCGGCCAATGGTACGTCGTCAACACTCGCTACAGCCTCACAGGTGACGCTGAGTTCCATATTGTTCACCCGCACAATAAAACTCGCCCAACTTACCGCGTCGTCAATAAGGACGGGAGTTGGCTGCCGGTCGACGAGAGTGGGTATGCCGGGATGAAAAGGATAGACAAGATTAAAAAAGCGAATGCTGAAAAAGCCGCCTACTACCAGAAAGCGCGCGATAAGATGGATATCGCTACAGCCCGGCTGGAAGAGGCGGCCAAATCGACCGTATTCGAAACGACAAACCAGCTGCTTGATAGATCTCTGTTGCACTGGGATGCCACTCAAGAACTGTTCACGCTACACACGAAGAACAACGCCTTACCCATATTCGAACCGAAAAATTTCGTTTCCACACCTGACCTCGGCAGGGCGCGACTGCTCAGTACCATTGAAACGGCTGACAACCTCAGCCCGCGCTATGCGGCAGTCGTTGATAGGCTGGAAGGCTACTTGCAGGCTCAGCAAAACCACATTCAACGGCTGGAGCAGACCGGCCGCATAAGTCAACAAGACGCAAATTCTGAAATGTTCACCGTTTATTTTGCCAATAAACGTAAGGCCGTTAACACCATAATCGAACAGACCACGGTGTTTAAGTCGTTACTGGACGAAGACTTGGAACACATGCTGGATACCCTGGAAAAGCTCCCAGTGAATAAAGCCGGGCCCTCACGCGCGCCCTCCGCACCGTTTGGCACAGCGAAACCACTGCCCTCCGCCCCCCTGCTAGAGCCGCACCTAAACCCTGTGCCGAAAGATCAAGTATCAATAATGATCGCCGGCCATCAGCCCCGCACCCCTGTCACCGTATTCGCCAAGCCCAGAGCCGGGTATGACGATGTCGCAGACGTCCTCGACCCCGATGGCAAACGCATCTTCGCCTATATCAGGGTCGGCGAAGACAATCTCTGGATCAGATCGACCATCCAAATCGAAGAACCGAGTGGGTTAGCCTCTTCCAGCCAGGCGACTATTACCCTGCAGCTGGAAGGTGCTGCCAGGAAAATGCAAAACCTGATTGAGGAGCATGATGACCTCATCGTTTTTTTCAGAACCAAAGGGTCAGCCGAACCAGCGGGTGCCGAAGCCCTGATCAGGTCCGGCGCGACCAAGCTCAATCAGGGAGCCGATGACCTTCAGGCAGCCTGCATTGACATCACCGATGAGGCAACCAAACAAGGTCTGCTGGCGCAAGTGGCCCACTTCAGGGAGCACGCAGCCCGTTTGAATCTTATGGCGAAACTCTTGCGCGTGGATCTGATTTCCAAGCAAGCCCCCAATGCCAATGCTCTCGAGTTTTTGCACGGCCAGCGGGGTGTTCTGGATATCCGCAAAACTCAGAACCGAGCTGCAGGTACCCGCGAAATCCAAACGCCTGGCAGCCAAAAAGTGACAAAAGTCCCAAACTTCCTGGACGAGTTCGAGATTAAGGTCAAAGGCAAACCGTGGGCCTATGCTCACATGCACTTTGAACAGGCCGCGCACACCGTCCCCGCCAAATGCCAGCTTAGAACACCGGCACAGCAATCGCAGGGGGCGGGCGCTCAAGCCCTTGCTGCTCGCGAAAGCTCGCGCTTGGACCTTTACCGCGCAGAAATGGATTGGCCACAGGCCAGGAGGATATTTTACCCAGCGTTGCCAGAATGAATCGACGCGCTCGTCATCCGCATGGGACTACGTGGGGCGACAACCGGTTAAAGATCCGACTCTTTGACCACCCGCACTTTCCCGGCATCCAGGGCATAGGCAGCATCGGCCAAGTCGTTGTTGACCTTCTCGACCTTGAGGGTGCCGGTGACCCACAGCGGCGTGTAGATATCATCCAGCTTCAGCCCCTTGGGATAACGCACCAGCACCAACTGGTTAGGCGGCGGTGGCGGCACGTGGATGCAGGCGCCTGGGTACGGCACCAGGAAAAACAGCGTGCTGCGCCCCTTGGCGTCGGTTTCCAGTGGCACGGGATAACCGCCGATACGGATGTTCTTGCCATTCATGGCGGCCACGGTCTTGGTGGAATACATCACCGTCGGCAAGCCTTTGCTCTGTTTCAGGCCACCTTTGTCGGTGAACGTGCCTTGGGCTTCGGGAGAGTTGTGATCGATCTCGGGCATGGCTTCGAGGGCTTTTTGATCCGACAGCGGCATCAGGTCGAGCCAGTCGGTTTCCGGCAGTTCGCCGGCGTGGACCAGGCCAGAGCCCAGTAGCAGGAGGGTAAACAGAAGACGGCGCATGGAGAGGCTCGACAAGGTTAACAGTGTCGGCATTCTAGCCCTCTGCGCCTGCGCAGCGCAGAGGGCCGTGACGCTAAATCATTTTTTTCGCAGCAGACCGTAGATCACCAGCAGCACGATGGCGCCGATCAGCGCGCCAAGGAAGCCGGCGCCCTGGCCTGCCTGGTAGATGCCCAGGGCCTGACCACCGTAGGTGGCGACCAGGGAACCTGCGATACCCAGCAGGATGGTCATGATCCAGCCCATGCTGTCGTCGCCAGGCTTGAGGAAACGCGCGAGCAGACCGACGATCAAGCCGATGAAGATGGTTCCGATGATACCCATGGCATTTCCCTCTGATTGAATGTGAGTCATGGCAAAGCCTAGTCAGGCTTTGCCATCCTGCAATCAGAGAGACGGCGGCAACCAATGGTTCCCGCCGATCCTTGGGTTATTGCTCGGCGATCAGCGCCTCGACCTTGAGGATCTGCGCCTCGAGGGTCGCACGGTCATTGCAACGCAGGTTGGCGTGGCCGACCTTGCGCCCGGCCTTGAAGGCCTTGCCGTAGTGATGCAGATGGCAGTCGTCGATGGCGATGACTTTTTCCACCGGCGGAACCACACCGATGAAATTGAGCATGGCGCTCTCACCGACCTTGGCGGTGGAACCCAGCGGCAAGCCCGCGACCGCCCGCAGGTGGTTCTCGAACTGGCTGCACTCGGCGCCTTCGGTGGTCCAGTGCCCGGAATTGTGCACACGTGGGGCGATTTCATTGGCCTTGAGGCCACCGTCGACTTCAAAGAACTCGAACGCCATCACGCCGACGTAATCCAGTTGCTTGAGCACACGGCTGGAATAGTCTTCGGCCAGGGCTTGCAGCGGGTGATCGGTGCTGGCCACGGACAGCTTGAGGATCCCGCTGTCGTGGGTGTTGTGCACCAACGGGTAGAAGCGGGTTTCGCCATCGCGGGCACGCACGGCGATCAGCGAGACTTCGCCGGTGAACGGTACGAAGCCTTCGAGCAGGCAGGCTACGCTGCCCAGGTCGGCGAAGGTGCCGACCACGTCGGCAGCCGTGCGCAGGACTTTCTGGCCCTTGCCGTCGTAACCCAGGGTGCGGGTTTTCAGCACGGCTGGCAGGCCGATGCTGGCGACTGCAGCGTCCAGGTCTGCCTGGGACTGGATATCGGCGAAGGCCGGGGTCGGGATGCCCAGGTCCTTGAACATGCTCTTCTCGAACCAGCGGTCGCGGGCGATGCGCAGGGCTTCGGCGCTCGGGTACACCGGCACGAACTGCGACAGGAAGGCGACGGTTTCAGCCGGGACACTTTCGAACTCGAAGGTCACCAAATCGACTTCGTCGGCCAGTTGGCGCAGGTGGTCCGGGTCGCTGTAGTCAGCGCGCAGGTGTTCACCCAGGGCAGCCGCACAGGCGTCCGGCGCCGGGTCCAGGAAAGCGAAGTTCATCCCCAGCGGGGTTCCCGCCAGGGCCAGCATGCGGCCCAGTTGGCCGCCACCGATTACACCGATTTTCATCGTCAACAACCTCAGGCGATGCGTGGGTCTGGATTGTCCAGCACGCTGTCTGTCTGCTCAGCACGGAATTTTTTCAGCACCGCATGGAACTGCGGGTGCTTGGCGCCCAGGATGCTGGCGGACAGCAACGCGGCGTTGATCGCGCCCGCTTTGCCGATCGCCAGGGTGGCCACCGGGATACCGGCCGGCATCTGCACGATGGACAACAGCGAGTCCACGCCCGAGAGCATCGCCGACTGCACCGGCACACCGAGCACGGGCAGGTGGGTCTTGGCCGCGCACATGCCTGGCAGGTGCGCTGCACCGCCGGCACCGGCGATGATCACCTCGATGCCACGGGATTCTGCTTCATCGGCATACTGGAACAGCAAATCCGGAGTGCGGTGGGCGGAGACCACTTTCACTTCGTAGGGAATGCCGAGTTTTTCCAGCATATCGGCGGTGTGGCTAAGGGTGGACCAATCGGACTTGGAGCCCATGATCACGCCAACCAATGCACTCATCGTCGTGCCTCTTCTCTCTGGGCGCCCGCAGGCGCGTCAAAAAACAACAAGCCACGCGGGAAATCCGGCGTGGCTTGGTGTACGAATTAAGGCCGGTTGGACCGGCCGAAGGCCGCGCAGTATACCGTAATAATGCAGATAAACAGCCCCTTGAATGACCATCTGTCCAGTGGCGCAAAGCGGCGGTTTTATTGACTTTCAGGTCAGTGAAAGCCCCCCCCATTCCTTGTAGGAGCCGGCTTGCCGGCTCCTACAGTCAGGCGCGTTCGGCAGCGGCCCCACCTTCCAACTTGCGCCACAACAACCGCACATTCGCCTTGCGCACCAACGCACAGCGGTACAGGCGAATCTCCAGCGGCACATGCCACTGCGGCCCGCCACACACCACCAACTCGCCGCGGGCCAATTCCGCCCGCACGCTCAGTTGCGGCACCCAAGCAATGCCCAGGCCTTCCAAGGCCATACTCTTGAGGCTGTCGGCCATGGCGGTTTCGTACACGGTGGTGAAGCGCAACGCACGCTGGCGCAGCAGCAAATGCACCGAACGCCCCAGAAACGCACCGGCGCTGTAGGCCAGCAACGGCACGCTGCCTTCGCCTTCCAGGTCGAACAGCGGCTTGCCGTCAGCATCAGCCGCGCACACCGGGAGCATTTCGGTGTTGCCCAGGTGCAGCGATGGGAAGATTTCCGCGTCCATCTGCATCGCGGCATCCGGGTCGTAGAACGCCAGCATGAGGTCGCACCCCCCTTCGCGCAGCGCGTGCACCGCGTCGCCGACGTTGGTCGCTACCAGCCGCGTGGCAATGTTCAAGCCTTCGTTGCGCAATTGCGCGATCCAACGCGGGAAGAAGCCCAGGGCCAGGGAGTGGGCCGCCGCCACTTGCATGACCTCGCCCTGCCCGCCTTCCAGGTGATGCAAATGGCGCAGCACTTCGCCGAGCTGTTCGACCACCGTACGCGCAGTCACCAGGAACAACTGTCCCGCTGCCGTCAGCTCAACCGGTGTGCGCGAACGGTTGACCAGGGTCAGGCCCAACGCGGCTTCCAGGCTGCGGATACGGCGGCTGAACGCCGGCTGGGTGACAAAGCGCCGCTCTGCCGCCTGGGAAAAGCTGCGGGTTGCCGCCAGGGCGCTGAAGTCTTCCAGCCATTTGCTTTCAAGGTTCATTGCTGCCTCCCGTGGGTACGCACCATTTTGGCACACACGCCCGCCATGATAACCGGGTCACACCGACATTATGCCGTTTGTGCATAGGCCAGTGTTTAACAGCATTGGCCCAAAAAGTTCTACAAGCCTAGCATTCGCAGCGTTCCGGCCAGTTCCGGGTCCATATCGAGATGATTTCCGTCATGTCCTCCGCTGCATCTTTCCGCACAGAAAAAGACCTGCTTGGCGTACTCGAAGTACCCGCCCAAGCGTATTACGGCATCCAGACCCTGCGAGCGGTGAATAACTTCCGCCTCTCGGGCGTACCGATTTCGCATTACCCGAAATTGGTGGTCGGCCTGGCAATGGTCAAGCAAGCGGCGGCTGACGCCAACCGCGAGCTGGGCCAGCTCAGCGAAGCCAAGCACGCTGCCATCAGCGAAGCCTGTGCCCGTCTGATCCGCGGCGATTTCCACGAAGAGTTCGTGGTGGACATGATTCAAGGCGGCGCTGGCACTTCAACCAATATGAATGCCAACGAAGTCATCGCCAACATCGCGTTGGAGGCCATGGGCCACAACAAGGGCGAATACCAGTACCTGCACCCCAACAACGACGTGAACATGGCGCAGTCGACCAACGACGCCTACCCAACCGCGATCCGCCTGGGTCTGCTGCTGGGCCATGACGCGCTGCTGGCCAGCCTCGACAGCCTGATCCAGGCGTTCGCCGCCAAGGGCGTCGAGTTCGGCCACGTGCTGAAAATGGGCCGCACCCAACTGCAAGACGCTGTGCCGATGACCCTCGGCCAGGAATTCCGCGCCTTCGCCACCACCCTCGGTGAAGACCTGGCCCGCCTGAAAACCCTGGCGCCAGAGCTGCTGACCGAAGTGAACCTGGGCGGCACCGCCATCGGTACCGGCATCAACGCCGATCCGCGTTACCAGGCCCTCGCCGTACAGCGCTTGGCCCTGATCAGCGGCCAGCCACTCGTCCCTGCGGCCGACCTGATCGAAGCCACTTCCGACATGGGCGCCTTCGTCCTGTTCTCCGGCATGCTCAAGCGCACCGCCGTGAAGCTGTCGAAGATCTGCAACGACCTGCGCCTGCTGTCCAGCGGCCCGCGTACCGGCATCAACGAGATCAACCTGCCGGCCCGCCAGCCAGGCAGCTCGATCATGCCCGGCAAGGTCAACCCGGTGATCCCGGAAGCCGTGAACCAAGTGGCGTTCCAGGTCATCGGTAACGACCTGGCCCTGACCATGGCAGCCGAAGGCGGCCAACTGCAGTTGAACGTGATGGAGCCACTGATCGCTTTCAAGATCTTCGACTCGATCCGCTTGCTGCAACGCGCCATGGACATGCTGCGCGAGCACTGCATCGTCGGCATCACCGCCAACGAAGCGCGCTGCCGCGAACTGGTGGAGCACTCCATCGGCCTGGTCACCGCGCTGAACCCCTACATCGGCTATGAAAACGCCACCCGCATCGCGCGTATCGCCCTCGAAAGCGGCCGCGGCGTGCTGGAACTGGTGCGCGAAGAAGGCTTGCTCGACGACGCCATGCTCGACGACATCCTGCGCCCCGAGAACATGATTGCCCCACGCTTGGTCCCGTTGAAGGCCTAAGCGTTTGTTGCACCGCTCACCAGGCTGAGGGACTAGACACCTCTCACCTTTTGAGGGCCTGAAGGCTCGTTCTTCAGGCCCTTTTTTTTGCCTCAAGGTTGTGAAATGACGCCCATAAAAAATCCAATATCGCCCCGCAAACCCTCCTTGCCCGAAGCCAGCGTGCTGAAACCTTTAATCGGCCTGTGCAGACGGATCACGCGCTCCTAGGTATAGTGCCGCCCCTCTTCGCGTCAGAGATCGTCGGTAACGAGGTCCTGGACAGCGCGAAACCGCATGAATAACAACACCCGCAAAAGGATTGGGGTCGAAGCGTCGTGCACTGCCTGGTGCCATACGACGTGTCGGACCGTCCTGCGTTTGCCATTAGAAAAATCAGCGAGGAACACTCCATGCTCGAAGTCATCAACGACTTCCTCTCAGGGAAAGTACTGATCGTGCTCATTGTCGGGCTCGGCGGTTATTTCACGATTCGCTCGCGTTTCGTTCAGTTGCGCCACTTTTTCCACATGTTCTCGGTGTTCAAAGACAGCCTGAAGAGCAGTTCCGGCCAACTCAGTTCGTTCCAGGCGCTGATGCTCAGCCTGGCCGGCCGCGTCGGTGCCGGCAACATCGCCGGTGTCGGTATCGCCGTGACCCTGGGCGGCCCCGGTGCCGTGTTCTGGATGTGGGTCACTGCGCTGGTGGGCATGTCCTCAAGCTTTATCGAATGCTCCCTCGGCCAGCTGTACAAGCGCACCGACGCGGAAGGCACTTACCGTGGCGGCCCGGCCTACTACATCCAGCACGGCCTGCAGAAGCGCTGGCTGGGTATGGTCATGGCGTTCCTGCTGCTGGTGACCTTCGGCTTCGCCTTCAACGGCCTGCAAGCCCACGCTGTGACGCACTCGCTGAACAACGCCTTCGGCCTGGACACCACCTACACCGGCCTGGCCCTGGCGGTACTGCTGGGCCTGGTATTCATCGGCGGGATCAAGCGCATCGCCTCGATCGCCGACTTGCTGGTGCCGGTCAAGACCCTGGTCTACATCGCCGTGACCCTGTACGTGATCGTGCTGCAATTCGACCACGTACCGGCCATGCTCGCGACCATCGTCAAGAGCGCTTTTGGCCTCGACCAAGCCTTCGGCGGCCTGGTAGGCAGCGCAATCATCATGGGCGTGAAGCGCGGCGTGTTCGCCAACGAAGCGGGTTTGGGCAGTGCGCCTAACGTGGCGGCGGTGGCTTCGGTAGAACACCCGATCGCCCAGGGCGTGGTGCAGGCGTTCAGCGTGTTCCTCGACACCTTTGTGATCTGCACCTGCACCGCGTTGCTGATCCTGCTATCCGGCTTCTACACCCCAGGCTTCGAAGGCGACGGCATTGCCCTGACCCAGAACTCCCTGGCGGCGGTGGTCGGCGACTGGGGCCGCATGTTCATCTCGGTGGCCCTGGCGTTGTTCGTGTTCACCTCGATCATGTACAACTACTACCTGGGCGAGAGCAACCTGCGCTTCCTGGTGGGCAACAACCGCAAAGTGCTGATGGGCTACCGCGCACTGGTGCTGGTGCTGATTTTCTGGGGTTCCATCGAGAACCTGAGCACCGTGTTCGCCTTCGCCGACATCACCATGACCATGCTGGCGTTCGTCAACCTGTTCGCCCTGGCGTTCCTGTTCAAGATCGCCATGCGCATCCTGAACGACTACGACAACCAGCGCGCAGCGGGTATCAAGACCCCGGTATTCGACTCCAGCCAGTTCCCTGACCTGGACCTGGATCGCAAGGCCTGGCCGGCGAACCCGGTGAAGCCTGAGCCAACGGCTCAAGCATCGGCAGAACTGAACGCCCAAGCGCAACGCTAAGCGCACTCAGCCTAGAGAGAGATGACACGCCGCCCGGCCTTGGGCATGCTCTGGGCCCGGCGGCGTTTTTCGTTCAGGAGATTTTATGCAACCAGCTAACAACGTGATGGTGCTCTACACCGGCGGCACCATCGGCATGCAGGCCAGCGCCAATGGCCTGGCACCCGCATCCGGATTCGAAGCGCGCATGCGCGAGCAACTGGCCAGCCAGCCTGTGCCCGCCTGGCGCTTTCGCGAAATGTCGCCGCTGATCGACAGCGCCAACATGACTCCCGCCTACTGGCAGCAGCTGCGCACTGCCGTGGTCGAGGCCATTGATGAGGGCTGCGACGCCGTACTCGTTCTGCACGGTACCGACACCCTGGCGTACAGCGCCGCCGCCATGAGCTTTCAATTGCTGGGCCTGCCGGCGCCGGTGGTGTTCACCGGCTCCATGCTGCCTGCCGGCGTACCCGATAGCGATGCCTGGGAAAACGTCAGTGGCGCGCTGGCAGCCTTGGGGGAAGGCTTGGCGCCAGGCGTGCACCTGTTCTTCCACGGCGTGCTGATGGCGCCGACCCGCTGCGCGAAGATCCGTAGCTTCGGCCGCAATCCGTTCGCCGCCTTGCAGCGTCAGGGCGATGTGCCGCGTACCGAATCCCTGCCGGGCGCGCTGGATTACCGCCAACCCAAGGCCCTGGCGACAGTCGGCGTATTGCCCTTGGTACCGGGTATCGGCGCGGCACAGTTGGACAGCCTGATCGGCAGCGGCATTCAGGCGCTGGTGCTGGAATGCTACGGCAGCGGCACCGGCCCCAGCGACAACCCCGAATTCCTTGCCAGCCTGCGCCAAGCACGGGATCACGGCATTGTGGTCGTCGCCATCACTCAATGCCATGAGGGCGGGGTGGAGCTGGATGTCTATGAAGCCGGCAGCCGCCTGCGCGAAGCAGGTGTGGTGTCGGGCGGCGGGATGACCCGGGAAACCGCGTTCGGCAAACTCCAGGCCTTGATCGGTGCGGGTCTGCCCTTCGAGCGTATCGGGCCATTGCTCGAGGCCAACTTGTGCGGCGAGCTGGATTGAACGCCGAGACATAAGCACCGCCTGCCTGGCTGAGCGCTTTCTAGCATGGACCCCCCCGAGGCTTTGCCTCGGGGCGTTTCCATCCTAATGCTCGCCAGGACTCTGTATGACCACCCCCCCTACAACGCCAACACCGCAAAACGGCGACAGCCCCAACCCTACTGTCGCCCTGCTCACGCAACTGGCCATCGGCCCTGACTTTCGCGAAGTCGCCACCGTGTTGTTGCGCCAGCAGCTGCGCGAACGCTACCCCAACCTGGATATCGACCCCGACACCGCTATGGTGGTCTACCCGGTCTGGCAGGTTGTCGAGGACCAGGTGCTCGCCGCCGAGCCCCGCTACCACTCCCTGACCGGCATCCTGGCCCGGCAGGCCATCACGAAAGAACCCTGCCTGTTTATTGAAGGCGAGCATTTCCTGACCCAACAGCCGCTCACCGTGCCCCCCGCCCACTTGCCCGTGCGTATCGGCGACATCGCCTACATGCTCAATCTCCTGGCGCCGGTGATGCTGCGGGGTTACCAGGCACAACAGCTGGTGTTCTGGAACCAGTCCAGTGCCGCAGGTAACGGCCCCCACTGGCACAAGCTGTCGAGCGTGTTGCGCGAATTCTGGAATGTGCAGCAGGTGCCCGGCTGGAGCGCAGAGGATTGCCGCCTGGCGCGCCAGCTGTTCCACGCCCCGGACCCGGCCAGTCGCCCCAGCCTGCGCGCCTGCGTGGTCGACATTGACTGGGTGCAGGACGACGGCAGCCTCAGCCATTACGACGGGGACCTGGTCGCCGTATTGATTGGCAAGGAGGCCGGACGCGATGTCATCCTGACCCATTCGCTGCCACCGATGTACGATAAATACGCCTCCCTCGAGCAGTTGGGCCAGGCCTTGCCAGCGAAGCTGGGCAGCCCGATGCACGGCAAGAAAATCCAATGGCGGTTGTTGGAGCCTGAGGGCAATTTCTTCGACCAGTTGGCCTGTGCCCTGATTGCCCTGCAGATCAAGGCTATCGGCAGTATCGACTTTTCCAACGGCGTGACCGTCAGCAATGACCATGCCGCCCTGGCCGCCCCACCCAGCGACGGCCAGGAGACAGACGCCAACCTCGAATGGTTCGAGCAGCAACTCCCTGATTGGCTAAGCCAGGCCTCCACCTCGGACCTGAATGCTTACTCACGCCACTTGAAGGACCTGGCGGCCCTGCACAACCAGAATGCCGGTAAGTTGTACCAAGACGGTATCGCGCCCATTCGCCAGTACGCCCTCGACGCCTTGAAAGCTGAAATGCTCAAGGCCCATCCCGACGCCGCCAACCTGATGCTGGACAAGCTGGAGATCGT
This sequence comes from Pseudomonas pergaminensis, assembly GCF_024112395.2. NCBI lineage: Bacteria > Pseudomonadati > Pseudomonadota > Gammaproteobacteria > Pseudomonadales > Pseudomonadaceae > Pseudomonas > Pseudomonas pergaminensis. Next base: position 6,512,225 of record NZ_CP078013.2, read on the forward strand.
GGTCCAGAGCCTGGTGGTCTGGGGTACCTTCACCGTCCCGGGCCAAGTCGAAACCAGCGTCTTCGACCTCGCTGACCTGGCCCTGCAGAACCTGATCGCGCTGCCTCTGGGCACCAAGACCCTGCGCGAAAAGAACGGCCGCGCGCTGCCCGCCTGGTTGACTGTCACCTACCTCGAAAGCCTGATCACGCGCGTCAATATCGGCAGCACCTACCCGGCACTGATCAAGCGCACCTTGCTGGACGACGCTGAGGAGTCGACGCGCCGCCAGCAGCTCTACACTGCCCACCTTCGGGTTCAGTTGCCGTTGCTGGCCCTGCAATGCAAGATCCGCCGCGAGGCCGGGATTGACGAGCGCGGTTATCGCTACCTATCGGCGCTGATGGAAACCGACAGCAGCAAGCGCCAAGTGGAAGGCCAACCGATTGTCCTGCGCCAACTGGCATTCGTCCCCAAGCGCCGCACCGAGGCGACCCAGGACCCGGTAGACAATATGTTCGTCATCGGCCCCCAGGATCGGCACGCCGGACCGTGCCTGCTCTATCGCCCGCTGCTCGACCAGCCATTGACCCAATACCCCACGCCCACCAACCTGCTCTACGCCATCGCACAATCCGCCAGCCTGCGCGACTCGGTGCTGGCCTGGCTTCCCGACACCGTGCGCAACGACTACAACCAGTACGTGTTCCCCGGCGCACTGCCCTCGCCCTGGACGGTTGCCGAGTTCCTGGTCGACCCGGACAAACTGTGGGTCATGAGCGGCCCTATCGCGTTGGGCGAGCAGGTGGTGAATGACGACATTTTTGCCACGCTGTTCAAGGCCAACGCTACGGCGCTGGTGACGTTGGCGGATCGGCAATCGGTCTCGAATGCCGAAGCCCGCTGGGCCACGTTCAAGCACGCTGGCTGGCTCATCCTCAACGCAGCGCTGCCCTTTCTCGGTCGTGGCCTCTCCACTGCCGCCTGGATATGGCAAGTCATGGATCAATTGCAGCAGGTGGTCGAATCAGTCGAGCATCCCGAGCAACAGTCTCCCGGCACCGCAATCGCCGACCTGCTGCTCAACCTGGGTATGGCGGTCGCACTTCACGCAGTGACACGCAGCGCGGCGCAGCGCCAGGCTCTACAAGGCGCCCGTCTCAAGCCCCAGCTTCCCTCCGTTAAGCCCTCCGCGCCTGTCGCCCTGACGGTCGAGAAACTCACCGACCTCACCACCGACGAATTGCCGGCAAGCGCCGCCAGCCCTTTGTACGCCAGTGGCGCGATCAATCGCACAGCACCCCGCCTGGGCACGGTGCTCGACCGGTTCAAAGTGGCCAAGCCCGCCGATCTGGGCGACGCCATCAGCACCGAGGGCCTGCACCTGCATCTTTACACGCAGGGCGAGCACTACTACGCACCGGTCGGGCCACGCTGGTTCAAGGTGCGGGTAGATGAAAACGGCACTGTGATGATTGTCGACCCCACTCAGCCTGATCGTATTGGCCCCCTGCTGATCAGCAACCGTCGCGGCGAGTGGTTTGTCGATACCCGCCTGCGTCTGCGCGGTGGCGGGCCAAAACACCTGATCCGCAGGGCCGAAGGCCTGGCCAAGAAACGCGCGGAACAATTGCGCAAGCAGTTGAGCGAATTCGAAGAAGCCAAAAAAACCGGCCAGACCAGCCTGCGCCTTGCCCGAGAGGCCATGGATACCGGCCCTTCCAGCTCGCTGGATGCTAACCGGACGGCCTACCTGCAGGCGTTGGAGGCACATCGCGACCAATACGAGACCGCGTTGCAACAGCTCAAGGAATTGAACGTGCATGCGCCACTGCCGGACTACCCGCAAAAGGCCCTCAGTTACCTCAAGGCTCAAGTCGAACTGACCAGTGCGGGGATCCGTGAAGCCTTGACCCGGTTCACGCCGAAACTGCGCACGGTGCTGGTGCAAATCGAACAACAGGCCGCCTCTGCCCATGAGCGCAACATCGAAGACGCCCGGCAGATGAGCGCGTTAAACCGCGACATGATCCAACGCCTGGAATATATGCACACTCGCTTCGGTGAGCTGCACAAATTGTCCAAGGACGGCACACGCCTGATCAGCACGACCAAAGGCTCGCTGCCAGCCTATCAACGCGACGATCTCAAGGCCCTGCAAGTAACCCTGGCGCGCAACCTCTGCCTGACGGAAACCACCCAGACCACGGAACCCGCAGCCTGGGCCGGCATCGATCAACTGGTCGACACCGCCGACGTGTCCATCCAATGCCTGCGCGATACCCTGAATGAAAGCGGTGGACTGCGCCTCGACGAACGCATCGATACCCTGAGTAGCCTGATCGAACAGTTCCAGATTCTCGATGAGCGCCTGCAGGACTTCCCCGATGACTTCTCCGAGCATGTCATCACCGACCAAATCCAGGCCTTGCGCCGCCACCTTGCCGAGTTCGGCACACGGGCCTTGAGCAACCTTGGGTTGCTCAGCGCGGAGCGGGATAGGGCGCGCTCGCGTCCCTCTCCGCCACCCACGCCGCCCAAGCCGCAAAAAAAATTCATCAGGACCCGCTACAACGGCATGCTCATTGGCGAGCCGCGCCTATCTGCCACAGGCGACGACACCGGGCTGGTGGATATCCGCTCGCCCTTGACCCACAAGATCGTCGCCACTTATCACGAAAAATCACCGGGAAGCTGGGTGGAAAGGCTGCGAACGCCGACGTCCACGCCCACACCGACGCCAGTGGATATGCAGGCCAGCGTCAATCAGGGCCAGGTGCTGCTCGATGGGTTGCCCACCTTTCTCGAACGCATGACCAAACTGGCCAGCCAGGTGGAGCGAACCCCGATCGGCATCGAATACTTGTTTCACCAGCACATTGCCCAGCTGGAAGTGATTGGCGCAAAGATCGAGGAGGGCCTCACTCAGAGCAACGAAACCGAAAGCCATCCTTTTTCGGCCAGCAAGGTCAATAAAGCCCTCGGTGACGCCGTGACAGACCTTTACCAGCGTAGCAACAACCAAGTGTTGCTCATGCTCAAACAACGCCCACCCACCGTACAGGCGCTCGATTGGCTGAAAAAACACAACGCGGTCAAGATTAAGAAAACCGTCTCACGGCGCCGCCTCAAAAGCGCCATGCCGACGTACCTCGATGAATACACCATCAGCCAGAGCGAGACGCATGAGGTGCTCTGGTACGCCCACTTTCACTACAGCGCCACTTGGACCCATCCCCGGGCCTACCAGTATGGTCGCCTCAAAACCGTGGCGGAGCATGCCCTGGGCGCTGCAGCTGATACGCCCAAAGGCTTGAGCGACACGCAGAAAATCGCCTACTACCGCAGCGAGGTCAGCCAGGAGTCGGCTCGGCTACTGTTTTTCACCTGAGCACCTGCCGGCGGTTGAGCGGAACGCCGGCCCGCTATCTATCTACCGTCCCCGCCAACACCACGCTGACTACCTTGACGCTTTCGATGCCTACCCTTCAAAGGCCAGACACTTGCCAAGGAATTGCCAATGTCAAACAACGTGCCCACTGATTCTCATCCCACCAGCGCGTCTGAACTGCTCACTCAGCTCACCACCGGGCCCACCCTGCAGGAAGTCGCGACCAGCACGCTGCGCAAGGCGCTCAGGGAGCAATACCCCACACTGGAGATCGACCCGGACCTGGCGACGGTCTTCACCTTCGCCGGTTGATTTTGCAGCAGTCGGTACCCTGTGAACGGCATGCAACTTGCTCGTCCAGTCCCACACTCTGGCGACGTGCTTATGCTGCATTCACACCTGACCACCCTCAATGCCGTGTCACTGGTGCTGGCGACCTTCCAGGACCAGGGCCTGGCGAACGATGTCTTGTTGGCCGGCAGCGGCATTGGCCTGGCCGATCTACGCCACGCCGACACGCGCATCACCACCTGCCAGGAAATGCGCGTATGCGCCAACGCCGTGGCCTTGCGCGAGGATATCGGCCTGGACCTGGGCCAGCGCATGCACGTGTCTTGCTACGGATTGCTCGGCTATGCCCTGCTCACCAGTGCCACCTTAGGTGACGCTTTGCGCCTGGCGTTGCGCTACCCGGCGCTGTTGGGAACACTTTTTGAGCTCAAGCTGGTGGAGGACGGCCAGCAGGTCTGGCTGACTGCCGGCGACTATCGGGAAAACCCGGCGCTGGCGGCGTTCAATGTGGAGTTTTGCCTGGTGTCGATGAAAGTCATCTGCGATGACCTGCTCGGCCGCGCCCTGCCTTTGCGTGAGGCACGCTTTGACTACGCGGCGCCGGATTATCACGCCCGCTATGCCGAGCGTTTTGACTGCCCGGTGCAATTCGAGGCCGTCTTCAACGGGTTTGCCTTCGACCTGGAGTGGCTGCAACAGCCGCTCCTCCTGGCCGACCCCATCACCCACCGCGCCATGGCCGAACGCTGCCGCAAACAGAACTCCGAGTTCACCGGGCGCCAAGCCTGGCTCAGCCGCGTACGCCAGTTGTTGGCCGAACAACTGCACGCCGCGCCAGGCCTCGACGGCCTGGCCGCACAGATGAACTGCTCGCCCCGCACCCTACGTCGGCACCTGCAGGCACTGGGTTGCAGCTACCAGCAAATGCTCGACGAGCTACGCTTCGAGCAGGCCAAGCAGTGGCTGGCGGAAGACCAGTTGCCGATTTATCGCATCGCCGAACGGCTGGGGTTCAGCGAAACCGCGAGTTTTCGCCACGCGTTCGTGCGCTGGAGCGGGGTGGCGCCGAAGCGGTTTCGCGCCTGAGTACCTTGGCGATAAAGCGCCGTTGGAACAGGGCTGCACCACGCTGATGCCTTCGCGTGCCTTGAGGGGGCGAATTGCGGTCACAGCCTTTGGCCATATCTATCCCCTTTTGGCCGCTCCCGCCGTTCTCTTGAAGGGCGCACCCCGCAACACTGCAAGGCACAACAAAGAGCCTGCGGGGAACCACACATGCTGACGATCTACTCGGACGATCACCACCTGCACCACGGACGCTGCGAATTGATGGACGGGCAACTGATGCCCTGCTTCGAAATGCCGTCCCGTGCCGACCATGTGTTGCAACGGGTCAGGGACCGTGAGCTGGGCCCGGTAGAGGCGCCACAGGATTTCGGCCTGGCGCCGCTGCAACGCATTCACAGCCGCGACTACCTCGACTTTTTCAAAGGCGCCTGGGACCGCTGGACCGAATTCGGCCAGGACGGCGACCTGTTGCCCTACACGTGGCCGGCCCGCACCCTGCGCCGGGTGTTGCCGACCAGCTTGCATGGGCAATTGGGCTACTACAGTTTCGACGGCGGCGCGCCGATCACCGCTGGCACCTGGCAAGCGGCATACAGTGCGGCGCAAGTGGCGCTCACCGCGCAACAGGCGATCCAGCAAGGCGCCCACAGCGCATTTGCCCTGTGCCGCCCACCGGGGCATCACGCTGCCGGCGACTTGATGGGCGGTTATTGCTACCTCAACAACGCCGCCATCGCCGCCCAGGCCTTTCTCGACCAAGGCCATGAAAAGGTCGCGATCATCGACGTGGACTACCACCACGGCAACGGCACGCAATCGATCTTCTATGACCGCAGCGATGTGCTGTTCACCTCGATTCATGGCCACCCGGAGGCCGAGTTTCCGTTCTTCCTCGGTTACGCCGATGAGCTGGGCGAAGGCGCCGGCGAAGGTTTCAACTTCAACTACCCACTGCCAGCCGGCTCGGGCTGGGCGCAATGGAGCGCAGCACTCGAAGCGGCGTGCGCGCAAACCGAACGTTACGGCGCCGACGTCATTGTGATCTCCCTTGGCGTGGACACCTTCAAGGACGACCCGATCTCCCAATTCAAGCTCGAGAGCCCGGATTACCTGGCCATGGGCCGACGTATCGCGCGCCTCGGCAAGCCGACCCTGTTCGTGATGGAAGGCGGCTACGCAGTGGAAGAAATCGGCATCAACGCCGTCAACGTTCTCGAAGGTTTCGAATTAGAAGGAGCCACCCGATGAAGATGCTCACCTCCCTCGCCTTGTGCGCCGCTATGTTGAGCAGCGCGGTACAGGCCGACGAGAAAACCCTCAAGGTCTACAACTGGTTCGACTACATCACCCCCAAGGCGCTGGAAGATTTCAAGGCGCAGAACCCGAGCATCAAGTTGGTCTACGACATCTTCGACACCAACGAAGCCCTGGAAGCCAAGCTGCTCACCGGCAACTCTGGCTATGACGTGGTGGTGCCGTCCAACGTGTTCCTGGCCAAGCAGATCGAAGCCGGGGTATTCCAGCCCCTGGACCGCAGCCAGTTGCCTAACTGGAACCACCTCGACCCCAAGCTGATGAAGCTGATCGAAGCCAACGACCCCGGCAATAAATTCGCGGTGCCCTATATGTACGGCACCATCTTGATCGGCTTCAACCCGGACAAGGTCAAGGCAGTGCTGGGGCCCAACGCACCGGTAGACAGCTGGGACCTGATCTTCAAGGAAGAGAACATCAGCAAGCTCAAGCAGTGCGGCGTGGCGTTGCTCGATTCGCCGTCGGAAATCCTGCCCCTGGCGTTGCAGCACCTGGGCCTGGACCCCAACAGCAGCAACCCCAAGGATTACGTCAAGGCCGAAGCGCTGTTGATGAAAATCCGCCCGTACATCACCTACTTCCACTCGTCCAAGTACATGGCCGATATCGCCAATGGCGACATCTGCGTGGCCGTCGGTTACTCGGGCAGCTTTTCCCAGGCGGCCAACCGTGCCAAGGAAGCCAAGAACGGTGTGACGGTGGACATGCGCCTGCCCAAAGAAGGCGCGCCAATCTGGTTTGACATGCTCGCCATCCCCAAGGGCGCACAGAACCCGCAGGACGCCTACACCTTCATCAACTACCTGCTGCAACCGCAGGTGATTGCGCCGATAAGCGACTTTGTCGGCTACCCCAACCCGAACAAGGATGCCACCCTGCAAGTCGACCCAGCGATTCGTAACAACCCCAACCTGTACCCGACCGACGCGGCGATGGCCACGCTGTACACCCTGAAGCCACTGGGCCGCGATGCGGAACGTGCCAGGACGCGGGCGTGGACCAAGATCAAGTCGGGGACCTGAACCGGCCCATCACCGGGGGGCGCTCAGAAAGGGCTGGCGCGCCGCAGCATTGCTGATCGGGCCGCGATGTACCTTGATGCCTGCCTGGCGTTCATACTCACGGCCCAGTCGGCGCTGGGCCACGGTTTTCAGATGCGCGGCGCTGGGGTAGTCGTCGCCGGTGTCCAAGGCCGGGTAGTGAAAGTGGGCATACCACAGCGGTGTTTCGCCGTTGCTCAGGTCCAGCACCTCAAACTCCTGGAGGTAGTCACGCGCTGCGTCAATGGTCTCTTCCACACGACCATTGAGGCGGCGGATACGGATGAGGTTCTGCCCCAGCAGGTAGGTCAAATCGCCCATGTTCGGTGTGCACGTGAGACGGATCATCTCGATGCGCAATGCCTGGCCCCTGACGCGCAGTTGGCTCGCCTCTTCGCGCAATTGGCGCACCAACGCAATGGACGCTTCGGTATGACGAGTTTGGGTGTAGCGCTCAAGCGTCGCCGCTGCCTCCTCGAATTGCTGCGCACTTCGCTCCAGGCTCTCTTCGACGAGCACAGGCAGCATGCCCGTGGCTTGGGCGTCCCGGTTCGCGTGTGCCAGGATCGCCGACTGTGTCGCGGCAAGCGCAGTACCGGTGTTCATTGCTTTGCGCGCCGTGACGCTCAGGCCCTCAAGATCGCGCCGCAGCCTGGGGCGGCGCTCGATCTCCCATTCACCGTGCGCATCACGGGTGAGGTACGGCCCTCGGTTGACCGGCCGTTGCGGGTCATCCACCACCTGATATTCCACCACGTCGACGTTGAGCAACGGACCGAGGCGGATATTCGACAGGACGTTGAAGTGGTTTTCGTCCTTGTTGTAGATCAGCCCGCCGTCCACACGATGCAGTCCTGCTTCGACCTGGGCAGAAGATACTGGCCGACGCAGTGCCCGCAGGCGCTGGAGCTGTAGCCGCGAAAGTTGCTGGCGCGCACCTGCCCAGGCAGTATCCAGGCGCTTGATTCGAGGGTGTGCGGCGAGCGATGGGCTGCTATGACGGGCACCGGGGTAAATCAGCAGCAACGCCAGGTTGCGCAGTAGGTTGACGTCCCTGCGCCACGATTCGGGATTGTCCGGCTCCGCCGCCTGCAATAAATTGCCGCCCACTTGCTTGAGCCGAGCCAAGGTGTGCAAAGGTTCCTCGAACAACGCGGCGTCCGCGCGCTGCACCACAAAATCCTGGTACAGCCGGGCAAAGGGATCAGCCAACGGTGATCCCGCGGCCACCGGTGTATCCACTTGCTGCAACAGGGGCATGGTCCAAGGCCGCAGCAGCACCCAGGGGCCGCCCTCCGTAGGCCCGATCACAAAGCCCTGCCCATCCGACAACGGCCTGAACAGCATTGGCTCTCCCTGCTCCAGGCGTTGGCTGGCATAGGTGCGCACGGCTGCGCGAACCCTGCGATAGCCGCGTTCAGTCATACCCTCGCGGCCTTGCAGGCTGTACTCAAGCGCAACACGCCGCAATTGCAGCGCCAACAACCGTGCAAATAGCGGGCTGGGCCCATCGCCTGGCACTTGATCGACCAGACGTTGCCCCCGATATTTCCTGCAAGCCCTGGCCATCGCCAACACCCATTTGCTATAGGCCAACCGCCCAGACGGTGGCGCATTGCGTAACCAGGCGGGCAATTGGTGCGCCAACTCGTCGCGCAGCGCGTCTTGCTCGGTGTCCTGCCGGAATAAATCACCGAGCCGCGTAGCCCAGGCTAACTGCCGATCGAGTGGCTCAATCGTCGCAACGCTTTGCAGGTCGATCAGGTGGATACGCTGCACGGCGACGTCCAATGCGCTCAATACCCAGCCTTCGAAGGCGTCATGGTCGAGCCGCTCGGCATTCGCCAAAGGCCAGGTTTCAAGCATTTCGAGGCCCCGGGGCAAGGAGTAAACCCACACCCGGCCGGCGCCACGGGTCAACGCCAGGGCCAGACTACCGTGATGCCAAATCACATACGCCAGCGGGGTGCCGCGCTCTGCGCCATCGGGCTGGGTCAGTACCGCGTCAATCAGGCCATCGGCGTCCTTCTCATCGGCCACGGCCTGCGTCAGATACTGTGTAATGCGCAACCACGGGCTGATCTCATCGGCATCCGGCTCGCAGAAGAAATCAACCAAGGCATCGCAGTAGTAATCGATGACGTGCTCGGGCTGTTGATCGAGTTGGGCTTGGGTCACGCCGAGCGATTGCAGCGTGGGCCGCAAAGCGAGCTGTTGACTGACGCTCAGCAGCAACGGGTCGTGGGGTGAAACGGTATCGACAGGCACGGTGCATCACCTCTGCAAAAGATCAAAGGTAATGAGCCTGCCCGGCACTCAAACGGTAGTTAGTTAACGCTGGCGCCCCAGGCCTGTCGTAACCGCGCCAGCGCCTGGGCGATGTCGGCTTCTGGCACGGCGGCGAAGCCCATGACCAGGCCGGCACGCTGATCCGCCGGCGGGGTCGATTGCGCCAGCCAGTAGCTGCTCAGGCCGTTGATTTCGATACCCACGGCATGGGCCTGCGCGAGCAATTGCTGCTCGCGCGCCAGGCTATCGACACGTACGGTCATGTGCAGGCCTGCTGCGACGCTCGGTAGCTCGCCAACCCCTTCAATCCCACCGGGCCATCCGGCCAGCAAGGCATTGCGTCGACTCAAGGCCGCGCGCCGCATGCGCCGGATATGCCGCTGGAAATGCCCGGCGGCCATGAACTCGGCCATCACCGCCTGGGTGCTGACTTCGGAATGACGCATGTCGACGGCCCGACGCCGGGCGAAGGCATCCACCAAGCCCGGCGGCAGCACCAGGTAGCCCAGGCGCAACGCGGGAAAGGCCACCTTGCCGAAGGTGCCGACGTACAACACACGCCCGTTGCGATCCAACGCCGCGAGTGGCGACAACGGCGCGCCGCTGTAGCGGTACTCGCCGTCGTAATCATCTTCAATGATCCATCCGCCCTTGCGCTCCGCCCAGGCAAGCAATTCCAGGCGCCGCGCCAGGCTCATCACCACGCCCAAGGGGTACTGATGGGACGGTGTCACATAGGCGACACGGCAATCGTCGAGGCGGTTCAATGCTTGGCAATCGATACCCTCGCTGTCCACCGGGACACCGTGCAACCGTCCACCCGCCAAGGCAAACGCATGACCCGCCGCGCGATAGCCAGGGTTTTCCACCGCGACCCCATCGCCCGGCTCCACCAGCAACTGTGCACAAAGGCTAATGGCCTGTTGCGCGCCACTGGTGATCACTATTTGCTCAGCCGCGCATTGCATGCCCCGCGAGCTGCGCAGGTAGGCGGCAATCAAACCGCGCAGGCGGCCGTCACCCGCCGGGTCGCCATAGCACAGCAGCTCCAGGTCCGGCTTGCGCCAGAACGCCCCGTTCAGCTTGGCCCACACCTCAAACGGGAACAGGTCGAAGGCCGGTACGCCCACGCGAAATGCCCGAGGCGGCCCCGAAGGAGGCAGGGCCAGATGATTGTTTTTTACCCTCGCCAAGCCCGCGCTGTGGATAACTTCGTTGTCGAGGTCCTCCGGTAAATTTACCAATTTTGTGGATAAGGCTGGGGATAAGCCTGTTGAAAACCCTGTGGATACTTTTGTGGATAGTTTTTTTGCGCTGGGCAATTGGGCGACGTAAGTGCCATCACCCACCCGGCTTTCGATAAACCCCTCCGCATACAGCTGATCGTAGGCACGCACCACACTGTTGCGGGAGATCGACAACGCCGCCGCCAAGTCACGGGTGGCCGGTAACCGTGTGCCACTGACCAGCCGCCCGTCCAGCACCCGCTGGCGCAAAGCATCGTACAGTTGACGAGTCAGGCCCTGACGGCGATCAAGCTCAATGCCAGCAGGGTTGAATGACAGTGGCGGCGAAGTGGGCGACATATTGGACCTACGAAATGGGGGCCAGATGGCTCTTTCAACGAACCATTAGCCTGCCTAGGATGCAGGCATTCGCCAAGGAATATTTCCATGTACACACCCCGCGCCTTTGCCCTAGACGATTTGCCCGAACTGCAGCAACTGATCCAGCACACGCGCCTGGCGCAGTTGGTGACCGTTGGCGAGCAAGGCCTGCAAGCCAGCCACCTGCCGTTGCTGCTCAATCCCGATGAAGGCCCGAACGGCACGCTCTATGGGCACCTCGCCAAGGCCAACCCGCAGTGGCGCGACCTGCAAAATGGCAGCGAAGCCCTGGTGATCTTCGCTGGCGCCGAGGCCTACATCAGCCCGGCCTTTTACCCGGCCAAGGCCGAGCACGGCAAAGTGGTACCCACCTGGAATTACATCGCCGTGCATGCCTACGGCAAGGCTGACGTGTTCAGCGACGCCGAACGCTTGCTCGGCGTGGTCACCGCGCTGACCGATCGTCACGAAGGCGGCCGCGCCCAACCGTGGAAGGTCAGTGATGCCCCGGCCGACTACATTGACGGCATGCTCAAGGCCATCGTCGGCTTTGCCTTGCCGATCGAGCGCCTGGTCGGCAAACGCAAACTCAGCCAGAACCGCAGCGCGGCGGACATCGCCGGCGTTCGCGATGGCCTCGCCGCCAGCGTCGACGTCCGCGACCAGACCCTCGCCCGCTTTATTCCCCAAGGAGCTTCAGAATGAGCCAGATCGACATCCGCCCGGTCACTGCCGCCGACCACGCCGCCTGGCTCCCGCTGTGGCAAGCGTATTTGACGTTCTACAACACCGAGCTGCCGGACGCCGTCAGCCAGAACACCTGGCAACGCCTGATCGACGCCAAAGAGCCAACCCACTCGGCCCTGGCCTGGCAGGATGGCAAGGCTGTGGGCATGGTCAACTTCATTTATCACCGCTCCAACTGGAGCATCGAGAACTCCTGCTACTTGCAGGACCTACTGGTGGTTCCGACCCAACGCGGCACCGGCGTCGGCCGCAAGCTGATCGAATTTGTCTACGCTACCGCCAAGGCCGACGGCTGCTGCAAGGTCCACTGGCTGACCCACGAAACCAATGCCACGGCGATCCAACTTTACGAACGCATCGCCGAACGCCCCGGTTTCATCCAATTTCGCAAAGGTCTTTAAGGAGCGCAGCATGACTACTTCTCTCGCCGACTGGAAAGGCGTCCCGGCCCCCACGGTGCAACTGCTCGAAGGGCGTTTTATCCGCCTGGAAAAACTCGACCCGGCCCGCCATGGCGACGACCTGTTCAAAGCCCTGCAAGGCCCCGGTGCCGATCCGAAGCTGTGGGACTACCTGCCTTATGGTCCCTTCCCTGAGCGCAGCGTCTTCAACGATTGGCTGAACAACCACGCAGCCCACAGCGATCCCTACTTTTTCAGCGTGATCGACCGCGCGACCGGCCAGGTACAGGGCATCCTCAGCCTGATGTCGATCGTCCCGGATCACGGCCGAATCGAAATCGGCCACGTCACCTTCGGCGCCCCCATGCAGCGCTCACCGAAAAGCACCGAGGCCGTCTACCTGCTCGCCAAGCACGCGTTCGAACAGGGCTACCGCCGCCTGGAATGGAAGTGCAACAACGCCAACGACCGCTCCAAATACGCGGCCGAGCGATTGGGTTTCAGTTTTGAAGGCGTGTTCCGCCAACACACCGTGGTCAAGGGCAAGAACCGCGACACCGCGTGGTATTCGATCATCGACTCGGAATGGCCGAAGGTAGGCGCCGGGTTTGAGGAATGGTTGTCAGAGGGCAACCAACGGGGTGACGGTCAGGTGAAATCACTGGCGCAGTGCCGGGGCTGAGCCGGCAAGCCAGCCCTGATCAATGGGGGAGCCGGGCTTGCCCGCGATAGCGAATTTATCTGCATCGCCGGCAAGCCAGCTCCCACATTTGGATCGCGGTGCAACAGGTAGATAGCTGTGAGCAAGCTCCCTCGCCACAGGTCCAGCGCCGTACCCAGAGTTGAGTAAATACCTACGGCCATCGCGGGCAAGCCCGGCGCCTGCATGGATCCTCAGCGGCGGACCTTGACCACGCCCATCTTCAGTCCAAACGGCCTGAACACGGCATTCAGTGACTTAAGCGTCTGATTCCCTTCGCCATGTTCAATATGCACCAACGTGCGCACAGAGATTTTGCACATCTTGGCGAACTGGGCTTGGTGCAGGCCAGTGACTTCGGTGCGTAGACGGCGCACAGCGTCGCCTATTTCGAGAGAACCGTCTGACAAGCCCTGCTCGATGCTTTCAATCACTTGCGCGCGCTGACTCATTGAGAGGCTCATTGGAGGCCCCAACTTCTCAGACGCTGATCAAGGTTTCGTAAGGCAATACTCGGATGATTCAAGGTGACCTTCGGTAAACCGCTGTCGACCAATATATCCGGCAGCGCCCTGAGACGCTGAGCATCTGTGCGTAAGCGCTCAAAGGCATCCGTGGGGTTAATAACCGGTGCGAGCGCATTACATACACCGCGCCAATCAATATCACCCGCGACTTCCAGGGGCCGCGGCCACTTAGTCGTGCGAGTAACACCTTCAGGGTCCATGACCATCGGTGCGAGGTCGTAGATGGGGGCCAGACGCAAGCTATCGGGGCCACGAATAATCGATGTGTTCCGCCCATGGTTGTCGGAATTCCCCAACACTTTATTGAGCAAGTCGCGACGAAGATAATCCGCGACCAAGTCGGTCAATTGTTCACCTTGACCTGCCTGCTGCCACAAACCTGCCAGTTGCAACAACACATCCAGATGGCTCATCGCGCTGCCCGGTTTTGTTACACCTGCCAGAGAATAAATGGACTCCACCGCAAAGCGCTCCACTCCTTGATCACTGACATGACGATCAAAACGGTGCATCCAAAGACTTGGCTTTGTCGCCATCTCCAACGCCAGGCCCTCGACTGCAACGGTCTCGATCCCTAATGACTGCAGCGCTTTGTAGTAGTGAAATTCGCTTCTCAGAATGTCTTGATCAATCTGCAGGCCTTGATTACGAGCAAACTTTATAAACCAGTGCTGGCTGGCTTGATCATCACCCAACACCGCATCTGGATAAAGCAAGCCTTCGTGGCTTTGCGTCAACAACAGCTTTGGGGCCTCTCCACCTGCGCCGGTCGCTCCCCCAATAGCAGCCCCCTGCTCGTAGGCGTACTCCAGAAATCGGTTATCGCGATCAATCACCTCCTGTCGTTCAAAGCCCATAGGTGGACGGTCGTTGAGGGCCTGAAGTGACTCCTTGATTCGCATGTGTCCGATAGGGGCAGGAGTGCTTCGCGCTAACAAAAACAAATCCGAACTGACGTTATCAGTGCTCAGCATCTCAAAGCGGCTAGCCAGGAACCGCTTCGCTGCACCCGCAGGTGCGATGTCATGAAGAAAGGCCGGGGCGTTCCGGGGAGCCTCCTGCGCCCAGTTCAAGGGCACCCTTACACTCACGGCCTTGGCAAACACAGTGTCAATATGGTCCAAATGATCAACCAGGTAATCAGACTCGTAGCCGAAACGGCAGGGGCTTGCGAAACCTTTATCCGGCTCTGAAAACTCAAGCGTCATTGCGTCCTGCCAACGATCGGCATTGAATATCTGCAGAGTAAGCCTGTACGCATCGTCAATACGCAATTTAATGCACCTTCAGATAATATATAAGCGCCACAAACGCAATATAGTGCATAAATTGCGTTGTGACCGCCAAAAAATTGCAATTTAATGCAGTTTCATTACAACTCTCGAACCCAATCCGCATCAAAATGCGTATCCATGCTTTCAGCCAATGCCTATTGATCCGGAGTTTTTAATCGCACCGCACTAAAGACAACTCCCGCAAACCAAGGGTCGCTGGCCTGACAGTTATCACCCCGCCATCTCGCTAAATTCCTGGCCTCATTCATCAGAGGCCGGGAATTCATGTCCTTTTCAGTCAAGAAACTCACACGCGCTATCACGCTCGCACTAGGCGTCGTCAGTGCGCAACTGTCCCATGCCGTCATGCCCTTTCAGTTCCCACTGGATCTGCCCTACGACTACTGGTTTTACGCACCCGCCACTGAAACCTCTTCTCTGGACAACCACCTCACGCGTCGCGCAACCACTGACAACGGTCGCCAGGTTGCCAGGATGCTCGAGTCCGCACTGAAGCGCTTGTTGGAATCCGGCCAGTTGAGCTCCCAGCAGATCAAGGCGTTGGAGAAGCTTGACGCTGCGTTTGCCAAACGACCTGGCGAGTTCGGCATGGCCCTGGAACAGTTGGCCGGCAGCCAGAACGCCAACCTCGCGGCGGCTACCCAAGCCACCACCGAGCAGATCAGCGGCCAGTTGCTATCGGTGCTGCGCACACGGCCCACGGACGAGGATGGCCACTTCTGGGTGCAGGGCCTGTCCGACGAAGGCAGCCTGGACAAACAGGGTGGCAGTGCCGGCCTAAACTACGGCACCCAGGGCTTGATGCTGGGGGCCGATTGGGCGCTCGACCATGCCTGGCGTGTCGGCGTCATGGGCGCTAAATCCACCAGCGACTTGGATGCCCAACGCTTTTCCGCCGACTTGGATAGCTGGCACCTGGGCGGTTACGCCGTTCGCCAGGATGGCCCGTTGTCCATGCGCCTGGGGGCGATCTATAGCAGCCACGCCGGGCAGAACACCCGCGCTGTTCAGCTTGTGGACTACAAGGAATCGCTCAAAGGCAGCTATGACGCGCAGAGCCAAAATGTGTTTTCCGAATGGGGCTACCAACTGGGCAACGGGGACATCAGCGTCGAACCCTTCGCCGGCCTCGGTTACCAGCGCTACTACCGCGAACGTTTCAAGGAACAGGGTGGCCTGACCGCACTGAACGTTGGCCCGCAAACTCAGCAAAACCTGAACAGCACCCTCGGCCTGCGCCTGGCCACGGTGTACCGTTTCGATAACCGGATGAGCCTCACGCCTTACGTGAGCACTCACTGGAAACACCTCTATGGCAACGTCGACAGCCAGGTCAGCCAGTCCTTTCGCACTGCGGCGGGCTTCGGTACAGACTTCACCATCAACGGCACCGCCCTGGACCGCAACAGCCTCAACTTGCAGGCGGGGCTGGATCTGGCATTGTCGAACGAACACACGGTCGGCCTGGCCTACACCGGTGAAAGCGGCACACACAGCCGCAACCATGGGCTGATGGGGCGATGGCGCGTGATGTTCTGAACCCGACCTCGGCGGCCGATAAACCCCAGGCGAAAAAAAAGGGGGGCACCTGCCCCCCCGAGGATTAAGCGGTAGTGTCGAAGGCTTGATCAGCCTTCGATTTCAATCAGGATTTCGCCAGGGTTGACCCGGTCGCCCTTGGCCACGTGAACGGCGGTCACCTTGCCGGCAATCGCTGCCTGCACTTCGGTTTCCATCTTCATGGCTTCGGTAATCAATACAGCCTGGCCGGCCTTGACCACGTCGCCTTCCTTGACCAGCACATCAACGATATTGCCCGGCATCGCGGTGCTCACATGGCCCGGCTCGGTGGCGTGCTTGCGCTTGCTGCCGCCGCTGCTGACAAATTCGTTGAGCGGTTCGAACACCACTTCTTCCGGCATGCCATCGATAGACAGGTAGAAGTGGCGTTTGCCTTCGGCCTTCACGCCCACACCGGTGATGTCCACGCGGTAGCTTTCACCGTGCACGTCGATGACAAACTCGGTCGGCACGCCTTCGCCACCGGCACGCGCCACACCGCCGGCTTCAGGAATCGGCAGCAGCACTTCCGGCGCCAGGGTGCCGGCGTCGCGTTCTTCGAGGAACTTGCGCCCGATGTCCGGGAACATGGCGTAGGTCAGCACGTCTTCTTCGGACTTGGCCAACGCGCCGATTTCGCCGCGCAGCTTGGTCATTTCCGGCTTGAGCAGGTCGGCCGGACGTACGTCGATCACCTCTTCGCTGCCGATGGCCTGGCGACGCAGTTTCTCGTTCACAGTGCCCGGCGCCTTGCCGTAGCCGCCTTGCAGGTAGAGCTTCACTTCGTTGGTGATGGTCTTGTAGCGCTCGCCGGCCAGTACGTTGAAAAACGCCTGGGTGCCAACGATCTGCGACGTTGGGGTCACCAGCGGCGGGAAACCCAGGTCTTCACGCACACGCGGAATCTCGGCCAGCACTTCACCCATGCGGTTGAGGGCGCCCTGCTCTTTCAGTTGGTTGGCCAGGTTGGAAATCATCCCGCCCGGCACCTGATTGACTTGCACACGGGTGTCGACGGCGGTGAATTCGCTTTCGAACTGGTGGTACTTCTTGCGCACGGCGTAGAAGTACAGGCCGATCTCTTGCAGCAGTTCCAGGCTCAGGCCGGTATCGAATTCGCTGCCTTTGAGGGCCGCGACCATCGACTCGGTACCTGGGTGGCTGGTGCCCCAGGCGAAGCTGGAGATGGCCGTGTCGATATGGTCGGCACCGTTTTCGATGGCCTTGAGTTGGCACATCGCGGCCAGGCCGGCCGTGTCGTGGGAGTGGATAAAGATCGGCAGGGTCTGCTCGGCTTTCAGTGCCTTGACCAATTCACCGGTGGCGTACGGGGTCAGCAGGCCAGCCATGTCCTTGATCGCGATCGAGTCGCACCCCATGGCTTCCAACTGCTTGGCCTGGGCCACGAAGGCCTCGACGGTGTGCACCGGGCTGGTGGTGTAGGCGATGGTGCCTTGGGCATGTTTGCCGGCGGCTTTCACCGCTTCGATGGCCACGCGCAGGTTACGCACGTCGTTCATGGCGTCGAAGATGCGGAATACGTCGATACCATTCACGGCCGCCTTGGCCACGAACGCCTTGACCACGTCGTCGCTGTAGTGGCGGTAGCCCAGCAGGTTCTGGCCACGCAGCAGCATCTGCAAGCGCGTGTTGGGCAACGCGGCACGCAGTTTGCGCAGGCGCTCCCACGGGTCTTCTTTCAGGAAGCGGACGCAGGCGTCAAAGGTCGCGCCGCCCCAGACTTCCAGGGACCAGTAGCCGACTTTGTCGAGCTTGTCGCAGATCGGCAGCATGTCCTCGGTGCGCATGCGAGTGGCGAGCAGCGATTGGTGGGCGTCGCGCAGGATGGTGTCGGTTACGAAAATCTTCTTAGTCATTGTTGTATTCCTCACAGGCCTGCGTGGGCGGCGATGGCGGCGGCGATGGCCAGGGCCAGCTCTTCGGGTTTGCGCTTGATCGAGTAGTTGGTCAGCTCAGGGTGGCTTTCCACGAAACTGGTGTTGAACTGGCCGCTGCGGAATTCCGGATTGCGCAGGATTTCCTGGTAGTAGGCGGCGGTGGTCTTCACGCCTTGCAGGCGCATGTCGTCCAGCGCACGCAGGCCGCGGTCCATGGCTTCTTCCCAGGTCAACGCCCACACCACCAGCTTCAGGCACATGGAGTCGTAGAACGGCGGGATGGTGTAGCCGGTGTAGATCGCCGTGTCGGTGCGCACGCCGGGGCCGCCAGGTGCGTAGTAACGGGTGATCTTGCCGAAGCTGGGCAGGAAGTTGTTCTTCGGATCTTCGGCGTTGATACGGAACTGCAACGCGAAACCACGGTGCTGGATGTCTTCCTGTTTCACCGACAGCGGCAGGCCGGAGGCGATGCGGATCTGCTCGCGGACGATGTCGATCCCGGTGATTTCTTCGGTGATGGTGTGTTCCACCTGCACCCGGGTGTTCATCTCCATGAAGTACACCTCGCCCTCGGCGAGCAGGAACTCCACGGTGCCGGCGTTCTCGTACCCCACGGCCTTGGCGGCACGCACCGACAGGTCGCCGATGTAGGCACGCTGCTCAGGGGTCAATTGCGGGCTTGGGGCGATTTCGATGAGCTTTTGGTTGCGGCGCTGGATCGAGCAATCGCGCTCGAACAGGTGCACCACATTGCCAAAGCTGTCACCGAGGATCTGCGCTTCGATGTGCTTGGGATTGACGATGCATTTTTCCAGGAACACTTCCGCCGAACCAAAAGCCTTGGTGGCCTCGGAAATCACACGGGGGAAGGCTTGTTCGAGTTCTTCACGGCTGTTGCAGCGACGGATACCGCGACCACCGCCACCGGAAGTGGCCTTGAGCATCACCGGGTAACCAATGCGGTCGCCTTCGGTCAGGGCTTCGTGGATATCCGCGACGTTGCCTTCGGTGCCCGGCGTGACCGGCACACCGGCCTTGATCATGCTGCGGCGCGCTTCGGTCTTGTCGCCCATGCGGCGAATCACTTCGGCCGACGGACCAATGAATTTGATACCACGTTCGGCACAGATGTCCGCCAGCTCGGCGTTTTCCGACAGGAAACCGTAGCCGGGATGCAGCGCATCACAACCGGTTTCCACCGCCAGGTTCACCAGCTTGCGCGGGTTCAGGTAGCCGGCCAGGGGCTCGGCACCAATGCTGTGGGCTTCGTCGGCACGTTTGACGTGCAACGCGTGGCGGTCGGCGTCGGAGTAGACCGCGACCGAGCGAATGCCCATCTCGGCGCAGGCACGCACGATTCGTACGGCAATTTCACCACGGTTGGCGATCAGGATCTTTTTTATCACTTGGAAATTCCCTTGAGCCGATTGCTGCGTTCTTCGACCCACTAGACCTGGGTCGGCGCGTGACCAAATGTTTCATGACAGTCGCGAGACACACACTAAGCCTGCAGAGGGATTAACAAAAATCAATAATTATTGGGTCGTGCATAAGTAAAGACTTATAGTTGGCTCGACAGCCGCTGGCAAAAGGATTGAAATAATGCGTAAGTCATTGATGCGTATGACATTGCGTCAACTGCAGATCTTCAATGAAGTGTGTGACTTGCGCTCCTACAGCCGCGCTGCCGAGGAAATGTCCCTCACACAACCTGCCGTGAGCCTACAAATTCGCCAGCTGGAAGAGCTGATTGGCCAGCCGCTGTTCGATTACGTCGGCAAAAAGCTCTACATGACCGAGGCCGCCGAGGCCTTGCAGCGCGCCAGTCGCGATATTTTCGGGCGCCTGGAAAACCTCGACATGCAGCTCTCGGACATGCAGGGCTCGTTGCAAGGCCAGCTGAAACTGGCGATTGAATCCAGCGCCAAATACTTCGTGCCGCACCTGTTTGCGGCCTTCAAGCGCCAGCATCCGGAGGTGCAGTTGCACCTCACCGTGGTGAACCGCGCCCAAGTAATCCGACGGCTGTCGGACAACCGTGACGACCTGGTGATCATGTCCATGGTGCCCCAGGACATGGGCCTGGAATTCCTGCCGTTCCTCAACAACCCGATTGTCGCCGTGGCGCCACCCGATCACCCGCTGAGCTTGCAAGGCCCGCTGCGCCTGCAGGACCTGGAACCCTACACGCTGCTGCTGCGCGAACCGGGCTCCGGCACGCGCCTGGCTTGTGAGGAGTATTTCAAGGAGAAACGCGTGCACTTCACCCAGACGGTGGAAGTGGCCTCGGCCGAGGCGCAGCGTGAATGTGTATGCGCGGGGTTGGGCGTGGCCCTGCTGACGCGTCACGCGGTCAACATGGAGCTGGCCACCGGCGGGCTCAAGGAGCTGCCGGTGGAAGAGCTGCCGCTGTACCGCAGTTGGTGCCTGGTGCAGGCCAAGGCCAAGCGCCTGTCACCGGTGGCCCATGCGTTCCTGGGCTTTATCCGCAGCGAGCGGGTGCAGATCAGCGCGCTGGCTGAACGTTTCGCTGGGCAGCCGCGGGTGCCTGCCAGTAGAGTTCCGGGTAATCCGTGATGCTTTGGAGCAACTGGCGCTCCTCGCAACGGTCTTCGATTGCGCGACGGAACGCCATGCGGCGCTGGTCTTCCTGCTGACGACGGGTTTTGACGGAGCTGCTGCTTTCTTCGTAGTGCCGGGCCATTTGGAGTCTCCCAATGCGAGTACGGGGAGTTCAGGATGGCCCTGGGCGATGACGCAGCGATGACAGCCTGATGAAGATTCTGGGTTCGCAGGAGACCCAAATGTAGGAGGGGGCTTGCCCCCTCCTACATTTTGCTCTGTGTACCGTTTTAGTCATCCAGGGCTTTGACGGACTTGGGTGACAGGCGAAGGCTGCGCAGACTGCGCTTCACGCTCTTGAGGTGGTTGACCAGGCTCGGCCCGCGCGCCATGGCCACACCCATCGCCAACACGTCGATCACCACCAGGTGGGCAATGCGTGAGGTCAGCGGCGTGTAGATCTCGGTGTCTTCGTGCACATCGATGGCCAGGTTGACCGTGGACAGTTCAGCCAACGGCGTCTGGCTCGGGCACAAGGTGATCAGCGAAGCGCCACTTTCACGCACCAGGTTGGCGGTGATCAGCAGGTCTTTGGAACGCCCCGATTGGGAAATGCAGATGGCGACGTCGGTGGGCTTCAAGGTGACCGCCGACATGGCCTGCATGTGCGGATCACTGTAGGCCGCTGCGGTGAGCAGCAAGCGGAAGAATTTGTGCTGGGCATCGGCAGCCACCGCGCCGGAGGCACCAAAGCCATAGAACTCGACGCGTTGGGCCTGGGACATGGCCGTCACGGCCTTTTGCAATTCCACCGGGTCGAGCTTCTCACGCACTTCCATCAGGGTGTGCAGGGTGGTGTCAAAGATCTTCAGGCTGTAGTCAGCGACAGAATCGTCTTCATGGATCGCGAATTGCCCAAAGCTCGCACCGGCCGCCAGGCTTTGAGCCAGCTTGAGTTTCAAGTCCTGGAACCCGGAGCAACCGATGG
Organism: Pseudomonas pergaminensis; assembly: GCF_024112395.2. Lineage (NCBI taxonomy): Bacteria > Pseudomonadati > Pseudomonadota > Gammaproteobacteria > Pseudomonadales > Pseudomonadaceae > Pseudomonas > Pseudomonas pergaminensis. The sequence continues at coordinate 6,533,882 of NZ_CP078013.2, forward strand.
CGCGGCAGAAGCGCACGATGGTCGGCTCGCTGATGCCCACGCTGTGGGCCAGGTCGGCCATGGAACTGTGCATCACAGCCGCAGGGTCAAGCAGCACGTGATCGGCAACCTTGAGTTCCGATTTGCGTAACAGGTGGCGCGACTGGGCGATATGTTGCAACAGGTTCAAAGGGCAGGACTCTTGTTATGGGCAGGGCCAAGGATGTAGCAAGCTTGTAGTTATACTACAAGAATTGCCGTTTTGCCCGTCCGACGCATCACTAAATCGCCCTGCCCGCCTTTGAATCTAAGGGCGGCGCAGTTGTAGCCACAGGGGCGGCCTTGGTGTCACGCAGGAAAATCTGCATTTTCCCGTAACAAATCCGCCAGCCCTTCAGCCTGCATCGGTCGGCTGATCAAATAGCCCTGCACTTCGTCACAACGCTCCCCGCGCAGGAAATCCAACTGCTGCTGGTCTTCCACGCCTTCGGCCACCACCTTGAGCGCCAACCCGTGGGCCATGGCGATGATCGCGCGGGTGATGGCAGCGTCTTCACGCCCCTGGCCCAGCCCACGGATGAAGGTCTGGTCGATCTTCACGTAATCCACAGGAATGCGCTTGAGGTAGCTGAGGGACGAATAACCGGTGCCGAAATCGTCGATCGCCAGCTTCACCCCCAGGTCGCGCAGTTGCTGGAAGGTGGCGATGATATGTTCGACGCTGTCGAGCAATTGGCTTTCAGTCAGCTCCAATTCGAGGTATTGAGGGTCCAGGCCGGTTTCTTCGAGCACCTGGCGCACCAGGCTGACCAGCTTGCCCTGGCGCAGTTGATGCACCGACAGGTTCACCGACACCCGGATCGGCGCCAGGCCCTGGCGCTGCCATTCACACGCCTGCCAGCAGGCCTCGCGCAGCACGAACTCGCCCAGCGGCACGATCAGGCCGGTCTCTTCGGCCAGGCCGATAAAGTCTCCCGGCGGCACCATGCCCCACTGCGGATGCTCCCAGCGGATCAACGCCTCGGCCGCATTCAGCTTGCCGGTGGCCAGGCACAGCTTGGGTTGATAGAACACTGAAAGCTGGCGTTCTTCGATGGCCTTGCGCAGGTGGTTTTCCAGCTGCAAGCGCTCCAAGGTGCTGGCTTGCAGGCTGTCGGTGTAGAACTGGAAGTTGTTACCGCCCAGGTGTTTGGCGTGCTGCATGGCCATGTTCGATTGGCTGACCAGCGCGGAAATTTCCCGCGCATTGTCCGGCAACAGGCTGACGCCCATCGAAGCACTGACCACCAGTTCATGCCCTTCCACCGTCACCGGCACCCGCAGCTTGGCCAACAGCCGCGTAGCGACGCGCGCCAGGCTCGACAGGTTGCCGTAGGCGTCGAACAACACGGCAAACTCGTCCCCTGACAGGCGGGCAATGGTGTCGGCCTCGGGCAAGGCGTTGATCAAGCGGCGCGCCATTTTCTGTAGCAACTGGTCGGCGACTTCATGGCCAAGGCTGTCATTGAGCAGCTTGAAACGGTCCAGGTTGATGTGCAGCAACGCCAAACTGCGCCCGCCCTGGCGCACACGCTGGTGGGCCTCGCGCAGCCGTTCGCGGAACAGCGAGCGGTTGGCCAGGCCGGTCAATTCATCGTAATGAGTGAGGTAGCGCATGCGCTCTTCGGACTCACGCCGCGCCGAGAGATCGGCGAAGAAGCCCACGATATGGCTGACGTTGCCCCGGATATCGCGCACCACATTCAATTGCAGCCACTGCGGGTACAGCTCGCCGTTCTTGCGCGTTTCCACCAGCTCACCCTGCCAAGTGCCGTGGCTGAGCAACGCCTGGCGGATCACCGGGAAGTGGCGACGTGCATCGCGGCTGCTGGGCAGTTCGACCACATTGCGACCGATCATGTCGTCGGTTTCAAAGCCTGTGACACGGCTGAACGCCTGGTTCACGGCGATCAGCTTGTAGTCGGGGTCAAGGATCACAATCCCTTCGCTGGCGGCCTCGAATACCGTCGATGCCAAACGCTGCTGTTCTTCCAGGGCCTTGCCGGCAGTGATATCGCGGCGTGTACCGAGCATGCGCGTCACCCGCCCACTGGGCGCGCGCTCTACGGCGCGGCCACGGTCTTCGATCCACACCCAGTGCCCATCGCCGTGGCGCACGCGGTATTCCACTAAGTAGTCCTCGCTGCGACCCTTAAGGTGTTCCACCAAGGCACGCTTGAGCAGCGGCAGGTCTTCGGGATGCAGGCGCGGCTTGAGATGGCTGAGCATCGCCGTGACGTATTCCGGCTCCAGGCCGAACAGTTCCTTGAGCTGGGTGTGGTGGACTTCGTCGGTTTGCAGGTTCCAGTCCCACAGGCCCAACTCACTGGCTTGTAGCGCCATGGCCAGGCGCGCTTCGCTTTTATTCAGGGCCAGGCTGGCGGCATCTAGCTCCTGGCTGCGTTGGGCCACGCGGTCTTGCAGGCCGATCTGGGCTTCGCGCAGTTCTTGCTCGACCTGACGACGTTGTTCGACTTCGCGCACCAACTCCTGATTGAGTTGCTCGCTGCGCTGCTGCGCCTGTTGCAGGTGCTCGATCAGCGCCTGGTTCTGGAAGCGCCTCAGCAGCCCGCGCTGGATCAGGCGATTGACCTGCCACGCCACCAGGCTCAAGGACGCCAGCAGGATCAGGCCGAGTACGCCCCAGCCACGTTGCTGTGGGTCGCCGCTCCAGAACAGGTAAATGATGGCGGGCACCAGGCATGGCAAGGCGAACGACAAAAACGCTGGCAGGCTCACGGCGTACGCCACGCTGGCCGACAGAGTCGCCGCGCCGATCAGGCCGAACACCCAGGCCTGCTGCATAAAACTGTCCACGGGCACCAGGGCGATGGCGGCGGTGGCCAGGGTGAGGCCGCTGACCGCCGAGCCGAGCATAAACATGCGTCGCCAAACGGGCTGGGCCTGGCGGCTGGGCATGGCGGAGTCAAACGCCGCCACCTGGATCACGCGCATTGCCACCAAGGCCAGCAGCCAGACCAACCAAATGCTGTCCAGCAGGTATTGCTTGGGGTTCCAGAGCAGCCAGGCGCAGACCAGGCCATTGACCAACATCAACAGGGTCGGCAACAGCGAACCTTGATACAAAAGGCGCGTGCGCTCGACCGCCATCTCCGTGGCGTAGTGTTTGCGAAGAACCTGCGCGGGCGCCGCCGAGGGGCCGAGCAGATCGGTGCTGAGGGTCATAGGCAGTGTTCTTATAATGGTGAGCCCGAAACGTCGACGGAGCATACACAAGCAAGCGCCTGGGCCAAACTGCTCTGCGTCATAAAAACTGCACGCTCATGCGTCGCAATCTCCGGGGCCAGACGGCTTGAGCGAGACGCCGCGCGGGCTGTGGCCATTGACCGACCGGTCATCACCCTGAAGGTTTTCCGTCGACCACCCGGCATTGGTATTTGCCCCACTCACCCGGGCACCCTAGAATGCGCCGATGCGCGATGATCTCTCCCTTTTGCTGAACTCCCTCAACGATGCCCAACGCCAGGCCGTAGCGGCCCCCGTTGGCCGTCAGTTGGTCCTGGCCGGTGCTGGCTCCGGTAAAACCCGAGTGCTGGTGCACCGTATCGCCTGGTTGATCCAGGTCGAAAACGCGTCCCCGCATTCCATCCTGTCGGTGACCTTCACCAACAAGGCCGCTGCCGAGATGCGCCACCGCATCGAGCAGTTGATGGGCATTAGCCCGGCCGGCATGTGGGTAGGCACCTTCCACGGCCTGGCGCACCGCCTGTTGCGGGCGCACTGGCAGGAAGCAGGCCTGAGCCAGACCTTCCAGATTCTCGACAGCGACGACCAGCAACGCCTGGTCAAGCGGGTGATCCGCGAGCTGGGTCTCGACGAACAGCGCTGGCCGGCGCGCCAGGCGCAATGGTTCATCAATGGCCAGAAAGACGAAGGCCTGCGCCCGCAACATATCCAGGCCAGCGGCGATTTGTTCCTGGCCACCATGCGCAGCATTTATGAAGCCTACGAGGCGGCCTGCGTGCGCGCCGGGGTCATCGACTTCTCCGAACTGCTGCTGCGCGCCCTCGACCTGTGGCGTGACAACCCTGGCTTGCTGGCCCATTACCAGAAGCGCTTCCGGCATATCCTGGTGGACGAGTTCCAAGACACCAACGCCGTGCAATACGCCTGGTTGCGCCTGCTGGCCAAAGGCGGCGACAGCCTGATGGTGGTGGGCGACGACGACCAGTCGATCTACGGCTGGCGTGGCGCGAAAATCGAGAACATCTACCAGTATTCCGAAGACTTCCCGGACGCGGTCACCATCCGCCTGGAGCAGAACTACCGCTCGACCGCCGGGATTCTCAAGGCGGCCAACGCCCTGATCGCCAATAACACCGGGCGCCTGGGCAAAGAGCTGTGGACCGACGGCGGCGAAGGCGAAGCGATCAACCTGTACGCAGCGTTCAACGAGCACGATGAAGCGCGCTACGTGGTGGAAACCATCGAAAGCGCACTGAAAACCGGCCTGGCGCGCAGCGACATCGCTATTTTGTACCGCTCCAACGCCCAATCGCGGGTATTGGAAGAAGCTTTGCTGCGCGAACGTATCCCATACCGCATCTATGGCGGCCAGCGCTTCTTCGAGCGCGCCGAGATCAAGAACGCCATGGCCTACCTGCGCTTGCTGGAAGGCCGTGGCAACGATGCTGCGCTGGAGCGGGTGATCAACATCCCGGCCCGTGGCATCGGCGAAAAGACAGTCGAAGCCATTCGTGACCACGCGCGCCATGCCGATGTGTCGATGTGGGAAGCCATGCGCTTGCTGATCGCCAATAAAGGCCTGACCGGCCGGGCTGCCGGGGCGCTGGGCGTGTTTGTCGAGCTGATCGAGAACCTCGCCGCCAAGTGCGCGGAAATGCCCCTGCACTTGATGACCCAGACGGTGATCGAACAGTCAGGGCTGATCGCCTACCACGAAGCGGAAAAAGGCGAGAAAGGCCAGGCCCGGGTAGAAAACCTTGAGGAACTGGTCAGCGCAGCGCGCGCGTTCGAAAACACCGAAGAAGATGAAGAGCTGACCCCGCTCGCCGCTTTCCTCGGCCATGCGTCGTTGGAAGCCGGCGACACCCAGGCCGATGAGCATGAAGACAGCATCCAGTTAATGACCTTGCACAGCGCCAAGGGCCTGGAGTTTCCCTACGTGTTCCTGGTGGGCATGGAAGAAGGCCTGTTCCCGCACAAGATGAGCCTGGAAGAGCCTGGCCGTCTTGAGGAAGAGCGCCGGCTGGCCTACGTGGGCATCACCCGCGCCATGCAGAACCTGGTGATGACCTACGCCGAGACCCGACGCCTGTACGGCAGCGAGACCTACAACAAGGTGTCTCGCTTCGTACGTGAGGTGCCGAAGGGGTTGATTCAGGAAGTGCGCCTGTCCAACAGCGTCAGCCGCCCGTTCGGCGGGGGCCAGCAACAGAACTCCAGCAGTATGTTTGCCGGTTCCGAGATTCCGGAAACCCAGTTCAGTCTTGGCCAGCAGGTCAGGCATTCGGTGTTCGGCGAAGGTGTGATCCTCAACTTCGAAGGTGCCGGTGCCCAGGCGCGGGTGCAGGTGAATTTCGCCGAAGGCAGCAAGTGGCTGATGATGGGCTACGCGAAGCTCGAAGCCATCTGAAACACTGCACCCTTATTGTAGGAGCCGGCTCGCCGGCGATAGCGGCCTTAAGATTGCTATCGCCCGCAAGCCGGGCTCCTACAGGTGAAGAATCGCGCCCCTCCCTTGTTTTTCACCCGCTCGGGCCAATATCTGTAATTAGTCCTACAGACCCTTCGGAATCGGTCTTACGCAAAAGCCCGAAACATTATGCCGCTAGCCACTGTCACTACACCTGTGCAACATGGCGCGCGTGCAATCCACAAATGGGAATTCCCTTTATGAAACGTTTTCTTAGCATCGCCATGGCGTTGTGCATCGGCCTGACGATGAGCATCGACGCCAACGCCAAACGCTTTGGTGGCGGCAAAAGCATGGGCTCGGCACCGACTCACCAGACCAGCCAAATGGCCCCATCCGCCGGTGCCGGCGGTGCTGCGGCCACCGCAGGCGCAGCCGGTGCTGCAGGCGCTGCTGCCAAGGCTGGCGGTGCTTCGCGCTGGTTGGGCCCTCTGGCCGGTATCGCCGCTGGTGGCCTGCTCGCTTCCATGTTCATGGGCGGCGGCTTCGAGGGCATGCAGATCTTCGACATCCTGATCATGGCGGTCATCGCCTTCTTGGTCTTCCGCTTTATCGCCGCCCGTCGCCGCAAGCAGCAGGAGCACCTGGCTCCAGCCGGCGCGCCGATGCAGCGTGAAGTGTTCGAGCAGAAGCCAGCCATGGGTTCGATCTTCGGTGGTTCGCCAGCGCCTGCCGCGGCCCGCCCGGTGATCAACGCACCGGCCTGGTTCAACGAAGAGCGTTTCGTCGAAGCGGCCCGCAGCCACTTCCAGTCCCTGCAGCAGCACTGGGACGCCAACGAAATGGACAAGATCGCCGAGTTCGTGACCCCGCAACTGCTGGAGTTCCTCAAGCGCGAACGCGCCGATCTGGGCGACGCTTTCCAGTCGACCTACATCGACGACCTGCGCGTACAGCTGGACGGTGTGGATGATCGCGCCGACAAGACTATCGCCACCCTGACCTTCAGCGGTGTGTCGAAGACGTCGCGCTTCGACCAGGGCGAAGTGTTCAGCGAGAGCTGGAACATGGAGCGCGCCCAAGGCGACAACCAGCCTTGGCTGGTCGCCGGTATCCGCCAGAACGGCTGATCCCTGCACGCCTTGCAAGCAGATACAAAAAACCCCGGACCTGTCCGGGGTTTTCTATTTCACGGTTGCACTTATAGCGAGCTACTGTATAAAACGCCCCTATAAACCGCGCCATCTAGCACGAGGATCCCGGCCGTGGAAGAAATCATCGAACAATTGCGTGAAGCCAATGAACCGGTCCCGGTTCCTCTGGAGCTGCCTGACGAAGACTTGCTGGTGGAGATCGAGGAACAATTGTTCATCGACATCCCGTTTGTCTTCCGTGAATTCCTGCTGACCGTCAGCGACGTGGTGTACGGCAGCTTGGAGCCGGTGACCGTCACCGACCCGCAGTCCCACACCTACCTGCCGGACGTGGCCGCCAACGCCTGGGACGCCGGTGTTGATCGCAGCCTGATCCCGATCTGCCAGGATGGCGACGACTACTACTGCGTTGAGGAAGACGGCACTGTGGTGCTGTGGTCCGGCGAAGAAGAAATCGTCACCGAAGAAACCTGGGAATCGGTGTGGCACTGGGCGCGGGACGTCTGGCTGGAAAGCTGAGCCCTGCACCAAGGGTGACCGGCTTGCTGTGGTGATCGGGCTTAGCGTGGTGAGCGGGCTTGCCCCGCGCTGGGCTGCGTAGCGGCCCCATGCCTCACATTGCAAAACCTGAAAGAGCGCGTCGCCTGGACTGGGGCTGCTACGCAGCCCAGCGCGAGCAAGCTCGCTCACCACAAAAAGCTAAGTGGCCCGCTCACTCAGTGTTCGGGCGTATCCTTGTGGTTATCCAGCGTCTCCAGCAAGGCGACCTGCATCCGCGTATGCACGCGGATGAACCACCGCCAGAGCACAGCCGCCACTGCAGCCGTGACCACGGCGATCAGCACCAGCAACTTGTTGGTCGGCAGAATACTGGCCGACAAGGCTGCCAACAGCAGGAAGATCACCAGCAGCGAAAGAATCGGGATCAACTCTGCGATCACCCGCCTTACGCGCTGGGTATGCCGCCCGGCCATCTCCGGCTTCACGCTCATCTCCGCCAGCAACATCGACAGCGCCTTGAGCTTGCGGTACGCCGCGATCAGGAATGGCAGCGACAACAGCAACGCCCCACCCCAGATCAACGCCTTCTGCCAGCTCGGGTCACTGATCCAGCCTTCCAGATAGCCGCCGATGCGCACCGCAAAAAAGCTGCCGGCAAAGAAGATCGCCACCACCAGCGCCAGGTTCACCCCCACCTGCAAGATGATCTTGCGGATCATCGACGCCAGCATCGCACCCTCGCCCTGAGGTTGAATGCTGCGCAGCCATTCACCGTACATGCCGAACACTCGGCTCATGCGCTTGGGCATGACCGCCGCGATCTTCAATGACAACGGGTCGGCGCCGCGAATCAGGTACGGCGTGAGCAATGTGGTAATCGCCGAGACCGCCACTGCAACGGGGTAGAGGAAATCACTGGTCACCTGCAACGTCATCCCTAACGCCGCGATGATGAAGGAAAACTCACCAATTTGTGACAGCCCCATGCCCACGCGCAGTGAGGTACGGCCATCATTGCCGGCGATAAACGCGCCCAGGCCACAGGACAGCATCTTGCCCAGTACCACAGCCACGGTGATTACCGCGATCGGCCAGGCATATTGCAGCAGGATCTGTGGGTCGATCATCAAGCCAATCGCCACAAAGAAGATGGCGCTGAACATGTCGCGAACGGGCTCGATCAGGCGCTCGATCTTAATTAACTGACGGGATTCAGCCATGATCGCGCCAATCAGGAACGCGCCCAGCACCATGCTGTATTCCAGCTTGACCACCAGCAGGCAGAAGCCGAAACACAGGCCCAGTACGGTAATCAGCAACATCTCGTTGCTTTCGAATTTGGCCACGTAGGCCAGCAAACGCGGCACCAGCAAAATGCCAATGACCAGCGCTACGATCATGAACAGCGAGAGCTTGCCGACCGTGGAGAACACCTCGCCGGAGCTGACCGTACCGCTGACGGCAATGCTCGACAGCAAGGCGATGATGCCGATGCCGAGGATGTCCTCGACGATCAGCACGCCAAAAATCAATTGGGCGAAGCGCTGGTTCTTCATCTTCAAGTCGTTGAGTGCCTTGACGATGATGGTGGTGGAGGAAATCGCCAGGATCGCGCCGAGGAACAGCGAGTCCATGGTGTTCCAGTCAAACCAGCGGCCGATCTCGTAGCCGATCCAGATCATCAGGATGATTTCCAGGAAGGCTGCGATAAACGCGGTGGCGCCGACTTTGAACAGCTTGCGCAGGCTGAACTCCAGGCCCAGGCAGAACATCAGGAAGATCACGCCCAGTTCGGCGAGGGTCTTGATGGTGTCTTCGTCGTGGATCAGGCCGAAGGGTGGGGTGTGAGGGCCGATGATGAAGCCGGCGACGATGTAACCCAGCACCACCGGCTGCTTGAGGCGGTGAAACAGGATGGTGACAACCCCGGCCACCAACATGATCACGGCCAGGTCCTGGATAAAGCTGATGGCGTGCATGGCGAGGGGCTCCTTGAGGGTACTGGCGCTTTTCCCACTTCCGCGCGCGCCTTTGATCAGTCGCAAAGAGCGGAAGGAAAAGTCTGCCTTGATCGTAAGAAATGCCCTGAGACGGGCTTTTGAAGGTTAACACCGCGACTTCCGGCAGAAAGCCGGTGCAATATATGGAAACAGATCGGTGCACGCGTGACGGCAAGCCGCCTACCGGCGTCCCGTTATGGATGGCGCTGCAAAGATTCCAGCACCCGCAGAGGTGCCCCCCAACCAATGCCTACAACCCGTGAGTGTGCTATGGAACCCGGAAACGCCCAGCTGTCGATGACGGTATTGATGACCCCTGATATGGCCAACTTCTCAGGCAATGTCCACGGCGGCACCCTGCTCAAGTACCTCGACGAAGTGGCCTACGCCTGCGCGAGCCGTTATGCCGGTCGCTATGTCGTGACGCTGTCGGTGGACCAGGTGATTTTTCGCGAACCCATCCATGTCGGCGAGCTGGTGACGTTCCTTGCATCGGTCAACTACACCGGCAACACCTCCATGGAGGTGGGCATCAAGGTGGTGACCGAGAATATCCGCGAGCGCTCGGTGCGCCATACCAACAGCTGCTTCTTCACCATGGTGGCCGTGGACGACCAGCGCAAACCGGCCGCCGTGCCACCGCTGCAACCGCACAACAGCGAAGACAAGCGCCGGTTCGTGCAGGCCCAGCAGCGCCGGCAGATCCGCCAGGAACTGGAAAAGCGCTACCAGGAAATCAAGGCAGACGCGCCGTAAGCCATTTTTTCCGTTTAGGAGCGGACAAGCCCGCTCCTACAACTGCCAGCACCCATCGTAGTGGGCACACACATCAAAGCGCTGATCCAACTGGCTCATGCGCTCCATGTGATGGTTCACGATGTCCACCATCACGGCTTTGCTGGTGTTCTTGTAGTACTGCGCCATCAACTTGTCGTTGGCCTTGACGCGCTCGACCACGGCGGCGTCCGTCGGGTTCTGCCATTGTTCCAGAATCGCATCTTCGGTCCCGCTCAGGCGCATGCGGTAAACCCGCTCATAAAGCTCCAGCGTACGCGCCTTGCGGCCAGCCATTTCCTGATTCACCAGTGCGTAGTTCTGACGGAACTGAACCCAATAGGCCTCAGGTGGGGTGAAGGTGCCTAATTTCGCCTTGCGCTCGGCGATCGCTTCTTCGGTGGCTTGCGGGCGTTGCGCGGTGTCGGGCTCCATCAACGTGATGAGCTGCATATGGGTTTCAACGATCGCGTTGATCAACGCGGTACGGTGAGGCGTCGCCGGGATTACCTTACCGAATATCGGGCTCTTGCCCGCGCACGACGGCATGCCGTTCTCGAATATCGGCTGGGGAATGCGCACATCCTTGCCCCCAGCACGCGTCAGGCGCTGCAACGAGGTCATGCACATGCCCCGCTCCATATCGAAGGTCACTTCATATTCTTCCCCGGCCTTTGGCGTGATGCTCATGGATTTGCCGCAGACATAGCTTCCGCCATTGGTGTTGATCATCAGCATGGTTTCTTTGCCGGGTGCCAGCTTGAACTCCAGCAAGCCCCTGGCCTTGGCCGGCGGGGGCACGGACATGCCGACACGTCGGCGGGTATCGACCAGGAAAATATTGTTGAGCATGCCAGTGGTCTGGCCCATGCAGTGCTCAGCGTCGTAGACGTCGATGGTGGTATTGGACGTATTAGAGATGAAGCGCAGCTTGGCGGCATCAGGCTCGGTGGCGTCAGGGTAAGTGCCGTTCACACTGCAACCGGCCAGCAACGACGTCAGCACCAGGGCGGTCAGCGCCCGCGGCGAAGGGAATACGAGGGACATGGATCTTCCTTGAAAGCACAGGGGACTAGGAGGCGCCCGATACTACCGGACGCCTTTGCCCTGGCTCAATGAAGAATATTCCTACAACTCAATGGGTGTGGCTTCGAAACGCACGCGAGGATGGGCAATGCGATCCTGGGCGCGTACCAGCTCAAGCTCGTAACTGGCGCAGGCCTGGGTTTCCAACAGCACTTCATGGACCGCGGCAGCGGTGAACTCAAAGGCGGCCAGCAGGCTGTCGCCCAACAGCACCCGCGCCAGGAACAGGCCCGAGGTCAAATCGCCGACGCCCACTGGCTGACGTGGAAACGCCAGCAGCGGCCGACGCAAGTGCCAGCTGCCTTCGGCGGTCACCAGCAGCATCTCGAAACCGTCCGGCAGCTTGCCAGGGTAATCCAGATGTTTAACCAATACCGCTTTCGGTCCGCGTGCCAGCAGCGCCTTGGCCATGGCCAGGCAATCGAACAGCGATTGCGGCTTGCGCCCGGCGAAGCTGTCCAGCTCAAGCTGGTTGGGGCACAGGAAGTCGGCCATGGCCGCAGCTTCGTCCAGCAGGAAATCGCTGACTTCCTGGGGCACGATGCAGCCCTTTTCCGGATGGCCCATCACCGGGTCGCACAGATACAGGGCCTTGGGGTTGATGGCCTTGATGCGCGCCACACCGGTCAGGATCGCACGGCCCTGATCCGCACTGCCCAGGTAACCGGACAGAATCGCATCGCAGTTGCCCAACTCACCGATGGCGGCAATGCCTTCCACCAGCGCCGGAATCTGCTGCGGCGCCAACACTTCGCCCGCCCACTGGCCATACTGGGTGTGATTGGAGAACTGCACCGTGTTCAGCGGCCAGACGTTCACCCCGACCCGCTGCATGGGGAACACGGCGGCGCTGTTTCCGGCGTGGCCAAAGACCACATGAGACTGGATCGCAAGCAGATGAGGTGTGCGTTTCATGCAGGGGATTTCCGTAAAGCCATTGAAATTCTGGCCGCGCAGTATGCGACTAAACGCAGCCTGTACGACAGGCCGGCGACACAGTTAAGCTGCTCTCACTTTGTTGGAGTCTTTCGCATGCTGACCCTGGGAAACATCTTCGTGTTGATGCTGCTGGCGACCGGTGCCGCCTGGGTGTGGCACAACCACGGCCTGCGCGAACGCGCGTTGGAGCGGGTCAAGCAGCATTGCGCCAAACTCGACATCGAACTGCTCGACGGTGCCGTGGCGCTCAAGCGCATCGGTTTTGTGAAGGATGCCAACGGTCGGCGGCGCCTGGCACGCATCTACAACTTTGAATTCACCGTGACCGGCGAAACCCGCCACCCGGGGACTATCACCCAATTCGGCGCCCACAGTGCGCAGATCGAACTGGCGCCCTACCCGTTCGAGATCAAGACACCGCTGCCCAGCGCCGAGGTGATCGAACTGAGCCAATGGCGCCAGGACCACGGCACCAAGAACCGTCAGTAACGGCAGGCCGCCAAGGCGGCCTGCAACGCGGCTACGTCCTGTGGTTCGCTGAAAATCAATTCGATACGTGAGTCACGCCGCCATTCGCTGGTTTGCCAGGCGAGCGGGCTGTTGTCCACAGCATTGGTTGAAACCCAGCCTTCGGCGCCGTGGATAACCAACTTGGCGCGGCGCCACTCAAGGCTTGCGAGCCACCGATGCAGGCGTTGGGCATCGAATTGCTGGCTCGGGTGCCAGCGCCAGCCGATGCTCCAGCCGCCCTCTTGGGCTTGGCTCAGGCAGATCGGTTGCGCAGGGTCACTCCAGATTGCCGGTATTTGCGCCAACCCCTTGGGCACTTCGAAGTTATCCACAGCCGCTGCGGCCTGCGCATTCAGGCCCGGTAACTGCGCCAGCGGCAAATGCGCCTGGCGGGTCCAGTACAACGGGCAGTCAGGTAACTGCTGTTCAATTGCCTGGCGCTGCGCAGCGTCCAGCGCTTCATCCTTGTTCAATACCAGTAGCCCGGCACTCGCCAGGGCTTCCTGCTGCGCTGGCGGCAAGGGCTTGCCCGCCGCCAGCGCCTGGGCATCCAGCACCAGCACACAGGGCTGCAGCGCCAGCACGTCCTGCCACGGCGCCTCCCGCAGTTGTTTGAGCAATTGTGCCGGATGGCCAAGGCCCGAGGGTTCGATAAACAGCCGATCCGGCTTGGCCCTACGCAACAACCGACCCAGTCCTACCTGAAATGGAGCGCCATTTACGCAGCAAAGGCAGCCGCCAGCGACTTCGCCCAGGGCTATGCCGTCGCTGTCCTGAGTGAGCAAGGCAGCGTCCAGGCCGATCTGCCCGAACTCGTTGATCAGCACGGCCCAGCGCTCGTTGGCCGGGCGCTGGGCGAGCAGGTGCTTGATAAGGCTGGTCTTGCCGGCCCCCAAGGGCCCGGCAATCACGTGGGTGGGAATGTTCTGCAGCATGAGGGGCATCGTTCGGACCGTGTAGAGCGTTTGATCCTACGCGGTTATGCGAGCCAATCCAGTGTCAGGATCAATCGACGCTCGTCAGCCTTGAGTGCGGGTGAACGGTGAATCAGGCCGTGACCTTCGTTGCCATGCCATTTGGTGCCCTTGAGCAGGGCGACTTCGCCACAGTGGAGCTGTTCGATCCTGTCGCTGGGTTCGGCGTCCGGCTGGCTCAGTCTACGACGGTCCATCACGCCTTCACGCAACCACTGGCTGCCGACCCCGGCATAGGTGGTGATCAGCCGCACCGGTACATGGTCGACATGAAAACGCGGGCACATGGCTTTATCCAACAGGCGCAAGCGCACGCCGATACGCTTGGCGCCCAGCAAACAGGCGAACGCGCTGACCAGCCAAGACACATCGGCGATAAAGCCTTCATAGCCTTCCAGATCGCGGCAACTGGACGCCAGCCCCTGCACGTTGGGCACGGCGTCTTCGTCATTGAGTTCTACCACCATGGAATCCGCCAACGGCTCGTTGAGCGCCACCAGCAAGGCGCCGAACTCGGCGATATGCAGGGGCAACTGGCGCTGCCACACCGCCAGGTTGACGCCCTCTTCAAGGATGTCGGACAGCGCCAGCGGGGTTTCACCAGAGGTCTGGCGAATCACGGGACGCAGGGGAATAACCGGGGCCAGCATCAGGCGGCTGCCTCCTCATACCAGGGGCCAAAGGGATCGGCCAGCAAGCGCCAACCTTCGACGCCCTGGGCCATTTCTTCATCGTTGAGCAAGCAGGCGTCCAGCTCCGCGCGCAGTTGGGTGAAGTCGATGTTCTGACCGATAAACACCAGTTCCTGGCGGCAGTCACCGGTGCTCAGTTGCCAGTTGCCCATGATCGCCGCGACACTTTCTTCGTCCTGAGGCCACTGGCTTTTCGGCACAAAGCGCCACCAGCGACCGGCAAACCCATGGCGCATCAAGCCGCCTGCCTGGGACCAACTGCCCGCATCCTGGTGCTTGCTGGCCAGCCAGAAAAAGCCTTTGGAGCGCAGCAGTTTGCCGTTGACCCACGGGCGGTCGATAAAGTCGAAAAAACGCTGCGGATGAAAGGGACGGCGCGCACGGTAAGCGGTGGAGGCAATACCGTATTCCTCGGTTTCCGGTACATGTTCACCACGCAATTCCTGCAACCAGCCCGGCGCTTGCGCGGCGCGTTCGAAGTCGAAACGGCCAGTGTTGAGAATCTTGTCCAGCGGCACTTCACCCATGACCATCGGGATGATTTCCGCCTGGGCGTTGAGGCGCTCAAGGATCGCCATCAACTCTTCGCGCTCGCGGCTGCTGATCAGGTCGATCTTGCTGATAAGGATCACGTCGGCAAATTCGATCTGCTCGATCAGCAGGTCGGTGATGGAGCGCTCGTCTTCTTCACCGAGGGTTTCCCCGCGCGAGGCCAGGCTTTCGGCGGCCTGGTAATCGAGCAGGAAGTTCATGCCGTCGACCACCGTGACCATGGTGTCCAGGCGTGCGATATCGGCCAGGCTTTGCTCGTTTTCATCGCGAAAGGTGAAGGTTTCGGCCACCGGCAAGGGCTCGGAGATGCCGGTGGACTCGATCAGCAGGTAATCGAACCGACCTTCCCTGGCGAGTTTTCCGACTTCTTCCAGCAAGTCTTCACGCAAAGTGCAGCAGATGCAGCCGTTGCTCATCTCCACCAGCTTTTCTTCGGCGCGGTTGAGGGTGACGTCACGCTGGACTTCGCTGCCGTCGATGTTGATTTCGCTCATGTCGTTGACGATCACCGCCACCCGCAGGTTTTCGCGGTTGCGCAGGACGTAATTGAGCAGCGTGCTTTTACCGGCGCCGAGAAAGCCGGACAACACGGTCACGGGGAGACGATTGGGCATCAGGTATTCCTCATCAGGGTTGGCCGGTCAAATCGCCCGTTTATGGCGTTCGCGCAGCTCTTCACGTTCTTTGGCTTCGATACACAGCGTGGCGGTGGGACGTAGCAGCAGGCGTTGCAGGCCGATGGGCTCACCGGTCTCGCGGCACCAGCCGTATTCCCCACGGACCAACAACTCGAGAGCGTCGTCGATCTTGTCCAACAGCTTTTTTTCCCGTTCGAGCAGGCGCAGTTGCCATTGCCGCTGTTCTTCGGCGCTGCCCACATCGGCCGGGTCGCTGTTGGTTTCCTGTTCACGCAGCGCCATGAACTCGGCGTCTATACGGACTTGCAGCTCATTGCGCTGGATCAGCAGCAACTCGCGGAAGAAGCCTTGCTGGGCTTCGTTCATGTAGTCGGCGGGTGGCTGGGCCAGCAGGTCTTGTTCGGTCATGGGGAGCAGTTCACGGGTCAGGCTGTGTTTTAATGTTATAGTATAACAATGCAAATAAGCCAATCCCCTCTTGCTCACCTCGACGAAGGGCGCAATGCTTGACCACTTCCCTGCTGTGAGAAACCCGATGAAATACCTGGTGTGCGCCCTGTTGTTGGCAACGGCCGGAACGGCTTGCGCCCAGGCACCCAACCTGTTGGCCAACTGCACGCGCAGCGCCAATCTGCTGGCCTGCGTCGATCCCCTGGGCAATGCCTACAGCGTGGCGACGGTCGGCAGCACCACGTATTTGCGCGGGTACGAGGTGATCGGCAAACGCTACTGGGCACAGACCAACAGCCGCTACGGGCAACTGACGTTCTTTACCGGGTTGGCGTCGGACGGTGAGGCGTGGGTGGGCTATACGCGGCGTGTGGGCTGGACCACCCTCAACCGGTTTTCCAGTTCGGGTGGCGCCAGCGCCAAATTCACCTGCAGCCGTATAACGGGTTGTTAGACCTGACTGTCCTTCTGTTCCTGCACCCACGCCATGTAGCTGTTCATGGGTGGGTTCTTCTGGAAGTACTTTTTCAGGCCTTCGAACAGGCCGTCGGCAACCGCCTGTTGATGCCGCGCGGTAACCAGGCGCGCACTGTCACGCGCATTGGAGATAAACCCGGTCTCCACCAGGATCGACGGCACGTCCGGTGACTTGAGCACCGCGAATCCCGCCTGCTCCACGCGCTTCTGATGCAGGCTGGTAATGCCTTCCAGGCTGCCCAGGATCGAATTGCCCAGTTGCAGGCTGGAGGCAATCGTGGCGTTCATCGACATATCCAGAATCACCCCGGCCAGCATCGGGTCCTTGTCCTTCAGATTGAGCAGGCTGGTGGCGCCGAGCAGGTCGGCGCCGTTTTCCCGCTGCGCCATGAAGCGTGCGGTGGCTGAAGTCGCGCCGCCTTCGGACAAGGCATACACCGAAGCGCCCGACGCAGTGACCCTCGGCGCCGCATCCGCATGCACGGAGATAAACATGTCGGCATTATGCTTGTGGGCGATCTCCACCCGTTTACGCAGCGGCACGAAGAAGTCGTCGTTGCGCACCAACTTCACGTCAAAACCCTTCTCGCGTTTCAAGCGTTTGGCCAACAGTTGGGCGATGGACAACACCACGTCTTTTTCGCGCTGGCCCTTGGAGCCTACAGCGCCGGGGTCCTTGCCGCCGTGGCCGGGATCGACCACCACGATGATGTCGCGCTTGGGGTGCGCCTTATCCACCAGGGGCTTGGGTTCTGCCGCAATTTGACGAGGCGCCTGCGTCGCGCTGGTCAGGTCCAGAACCAGGCGATGACCCTGACCCTCCTGGGGCGGCAACAGAAAGCTGTTGAGCTGCATCGGCGCGGCGAGGTCGAGCACGATGCGCGTGTCGCCTTTGCCGAAATGCCCCGAGCGAATCGACGTGATCCCGCTGTTCGTCAGCGCCAGTTGAGAGAAATCACCACTGAGCCCGGCGCCGCTCAAGTCAATGATCAAGCGTTCCGGCGCGCTCAGGGTAAAGGTCTTGTACTGCACCGGGCCGCTGAGGTCGAACACCAGCCGCAGCTTGTCGTCCGAGCGCCACAGGCGGGCGTTGCGTATCTGCGTGGCGTGGGCCGCAAACGGCAAGGTGAAAAGAGGGCTGGCCAGAAGCAGGTTCAGGAGCTGACGTCTGTGCATTACAAATACCGCAAATAAAGGAGCGTCCCTGCTCGACATGACTGAAAAAAGGCTGGAGCAGAAAAATCATCGTCGACTTAATAGTTATAATATAACATGTCTTTTTATTTCCAACGATGGACCTGCTCATGAATGCGCTGACTCTGCCGGATATCGCCGCGCAGGCTTCACGCCAAGCCTTGCCGCTCGACTGGGTGGGCATGTGCGGCATCGCCCTGCCGATTCTCATCAACGGGCAGCAACTGACCGCCACCGCCGATGCCGGTGTGAGCCTGGACGACGGCGCCGCCCGTGGCATTCATATGTCACGCCTATACCTGGCGCTGGAGATGCTGGACCAGCAGCCTCTTACGCCTGCACTTCTGCGTAATGTACTGCAGCGTTTTCTCGACAGTCATGAAGGTTTAGCTAATAACGCCTACCTGCGGATTCACACCGATTTACTGCTCAAACGCCCGGCACTGGTCAGCCCGCTGGCTGGTTGGAAGGGTTACCCGGTGAGCATCGAAGCGCGCCTGGAAAACCAGATGTTCCACGTGGAACTAAAAATTGACGTTACTTATTCCTCGACTTGCCCTTGCTCCGCTGCCCTCGCCAGGCAATTGATTCAGCAGCAATTTCTCGAGGACTTCGCCAATACACCGTTGCAGCATGAAGACGTATTGACCTGGCTTGGCAGCGCCAATGGCATTGTTGCTACGCCCCACAGTCAGCGCAGCAGCGCGCAACTGCTGATCACATTGGACGGCGACCAACCCAGCCTGCCCATCACCGACCTGATCAATGACGTCGAAGCCGCCCTCGGCACCGCCGTACAAACAGCCGTGAAACGTGCGGACGAACAAGCCTTCGCCCTGGCCAACGGGCAGAACCTGATGTTCTGCGAAGACGCCGCCCGCCGCCTGAACCTCGCCTTGAAATGCTCGGATGCCGTCAAAGCCTTCCACCTGAAAGTGATCCACGCCGAAAGCCTGCACGCGCACGATGCCGTGGCTGAAAGCCGCTGGACGAGAAACCCTGCATGATCACCTGCACCGCATTGCGTTGGGGCGCCCCAGGCCAACCGCTGACGCCAGCCTTAGATCTCACACTGGAAAGAGGCAGCCTCACCGGCATCATTGGCGCCAACGGCACCGGTAAAAGCAGCCTGCTCAAAGTCATCGCCGGTCTGCAAAAGCCCTTGGTGGGCAACGTAACGGTGGACGTTCCACGCCGTGGCGGCCTGTCGTTCCTGCCGCAGCAACAGCATCTGGACCGCCAGTTCCCGATCAGCCTGCAGGAACTGGTCGCCGCCGGTTTCTGGGGCACCCAACTCTCCTCGCAGCAACGCAGCCAGCGCCTTGCAGCGGTTTTGGAGGACTGGAGCCTCAGCGGCCTGGAGCACCGCCCGTTGATGGCCTTGTCCGGTGGCGAGTTGCAACGCGCCCTGCTCGCCCGCATGAGCCTGGCCGAAGCGCCGGTGCTGTTGCTCGACGAGCCTCACGCTGCCCTCGATGAAGAAGGCCAGGCGCTGTGCTGGAAACACATCCATGCCTGGCACGACGCAGGCCGCACGCTGATCGTCGTCTGCCATGACCTCGCGTCCGTGCGCCATCACACCCAGCAAGTGGTGCAGATCAAACACACCGGCTGCCTCTTCGGCCCGAGCAAAGAGCTCATCCGCCCACAGCACCAGATGCAGGTGGCCTGATGCACTTCACCTCCCACCTGTGGATGCCCTTCTTCGACTTCATCTTCATGCGTCGCGCATTAATCGGCGGCCTGGTGCTCGCCTGCAGCACCGCGCCGCTGGGGGTGTTCTTGATCCTGCGGCGCATGAGCCTGATCGGTGACGCGGTGGCCCATGGCATCCTGCCTGGCGCGGCCCTCGGCTTCTGGTTCGCCGGCCTCAGCCTGCCCGCCCTGACCATCGGCGGCCTTGGTGCCGGCCTGAGCATGGCCGGCCTGTCCGCCTGGATCACCCGTCGTACCGGCCTACGCGAAGATGCCAGCCTCGCGGCCATCTACCCCATCTCCCTCGCCGCCGGCGTGCTGATCCTCGGCCTCGCCGGCAAACGCCTGGACCTGCTCCACCTGCTGTTCGGCTCCGCCCTGGCCGTGGATGAAACCACCCTCACCGGCATGCTCTGGGTCTCCAGCTTCAGCCTGATCGCCATGGCCGCAATCTACAAACCGCTACTGCTGGACACCCTCGACCCTCTGTTCCTGCAGACCGTCAGCCGCCTTGGCCCGTTGGCCCACGGTTTGTTCCTGACCCTGGTGGTGCTGAACCTGGTGATCGGCTTTCAGGCAATCGGTGCATTGATGGTGGTGGGATTGATGATGCTGCCCGCCATCGCTTCACGTTTCTGGAGCCGGCGCCTGCCGGTGCTGATCGCGGTATCGGCGGTGCTGGGATGCCTGTCGGTATGGCTGGGCCTGTTGCTGTCGTTCTACTACTCGCTGCCCAGCGGACCGGCCATCGTGCTGGTGGCGGGCGCCGGGTACCTGCTGTCCGTGGTCTTCGGTCCGGTGCACGGTTTGCTGCGCCGCCCGCCCTTGCTGTCATCCCAATGAGGTGTTTCCCGATGCGCGCTCTACTCGTGCTATTCAGTCTCGTCCTGTCGTTATCGACGGCTCAGGCCGCAGACAAACTCCAGGTGGTTACCAGCTTCAGCATCCTGGATGACATCACCCACCAGATCGGTGGCGATCACATCCAGATCAGCAACATGGTCGGCCCCGACGCCGATGCCCATACCTACGAGCCAACACCCGACGATGCCAAGGCGCTGCTCAAAGCCAAGGTCATCATCAAGAATGGCCTGGGCTTCGAGCCGTGGCTGGACCGCCTGGTGACCAGCACCGAAACTAAGGCCACCGTGGTCACCGCGAGCAAAGGCGTGATCTCCCACACCATGGAAGAGGACGGCGAAACCATCCCCGACCCGCACGCCTGGCATAACCTGGCCAACGCCGAAATCTACGTGAACAACATCACCAAGGCGCTGGTGGCCGCCGACCCGGCCAACAAGGCCGACTACCTGCGCAACAGTCAGGCCTACCTGAAAGAAATCTACCGGCTGCTGGCCGAAGCCAAGACCAAGTTCGGCGCTCTACCCGCCGGCAACCGCCGCATCGTCACCTCCCACGACGCCTTCGGTTACCTGGGTCAGGCCTACGGCATCGAGTTCCTTGCGCCACAGGGCCTGTCCACCGAACGCGAACCGTCCGCCGCCGAAGTCGCCGCGCTGATCACCCAGATCCGCAAAGACAAAGTCAAAGCCGTGTTCATGGAAAACATCAAGGACTCGCGCCTGCTCCAGCAGATCGCTGACGAAAGCGGCGCGCAGATCGGCGGCACGCTGTATTCCGATGCCCTCGCTGCACAAGGCCCGGCCAGCACCTTCACCGGGCTGTTCGAATACAACCTCAATACGTTGTGCGCGGCCCTGAGCAAGCCATGAGCGTAAGCATGCTCGACCTGGAAGGGGCTGCCGCCGGCAGCCGCTTTCCACTTCAACCTGTCTTCGATGCGCTGCCATGGAACAGCGATGGCCTGATCGCCGCCATCGCCCAGCAACACCGCAGCGGCGAAGTCCTGATGCTGGCCTGGATGAACCGCCAGGCCCTCAAGGAAACCCTGGCCACCGGGCAAGTCTGCTACTGGTCGCGCTCGCGCCAGCAATTATGGCGCAAGGGTGAAAGCTCGGGCCACTGGCAGCAACTGATCGAGGCACGCCTCGATTGCGACGGCGACGCCGTATTGCTGATCGTCGACCAGCAAGGCCCGGCTTGCCACACCGGTCGGCCCACCTGTTTCTACAACGCTATTGATGGCGACTACATTCACATCCTCACGGAGCCCCGCGCATGATCCGCAAGAACCCTTCCGGCGACCTGCCAGTGATTGCCGAATCGGCCTACGTCGACAAGACCGCGATCATCTGCGGCAAAGTGATCATCGGCGAAAACGTCTTCGTCGGCCCCTACGCCGTGATCCGTGCCGACGAAGTCGACGCCAGCGGCGCCATGGACCCGATCACCATCGGCGCCAATTCCAATATCCAGGACGGCGTGGTCATCCACTCCAAGTCTGGTGCGGCGGTGACTATCGGCGAATTCACCTCCATTGCGCACCGCTCCATCGTGCACGGCCCCTGCACGGTCGGTGACCGCGTGTTCATTGGCTTCAACAGCGTGCTGTTCAATTGCGCCGTGGGCGACGGCTGTGTGGTGCGCCACAACTCGGTGGTCGACGGTCGCGACTTGCCTGCTGCCTTCTATGTGCCCTCCACCACCCGCATCGGGCCCAACACCGACCTGTCGCAATTCCCGCCGGTGAGTGTGAGCGCCTCGGAGTTTTCCGAAGACGTGGCACGTACCAATGTCGATCTGGTACGCGGCTACAAAGCCTTGCAAAACGAGTTCTGAACCATGAGCCGCCTGCTGATTCGCAATGCCCGCCTGGTGAACGAAGGCCAGGAGTTCGACGCTGATGTGCTGGTCGCCAACGGCCGGATCGAGAAGATCGCCAGTAGCATCGAAGGCTGCAACGCCCCCGTGGCCATCGACGCCCAGGGCCAATGGCTGCTGCCGGGGATGATCGATGACCAGGTGCACTTTCGCGACCCCGGCGCACCGGACAAAGGCAGCTTCTACAGTGAATCACGCGCGGCGGTGGCCGGCGGTATCACCAGTTTCATGGACATGCCCAATACCAGCCCCGCCACCCTGACCCTGGAGGCCCTGGCGGATAAAAAGCGCCGGGCGGCCCTGCACTCAGTAGCCAACTATGGCTTTCACTTTGGCGTGAGCAACGACAACCTCGACACGGTCGCAGCGCTCGATCCGCGCGCAGTGGCCGGGGTCAAAGTGTTCATGGGCGCATCCACCGGCAACATGTTGGTGGATGACCCACGGATCCTCGAGCGGCTATTTGCCGAAGTACCGACTATCCTGCTGGCCCACTGCGAACACACGCCGAGCATCCTGGCCAACGAACAGCGCCTGCGCGAGCGCTTCGGCGACATGATTCCACCCGTGGCCCACCCGCTGATCCGGGATGCCGAAGCGTGTTATCGCTCGTCGTCCTTCGCCGTGGAATTGGCGCAGCGCTTCGGCACGCGCCTGCATGTGCTGCACCTGACCAGCGCTCGCGAATTGAGCCTATTCGAAGACAAGCCGCTGGCGGAAAAACGCATCACAGCGGAAGTTTGCGTGCATCACCTGCTATTTGATGACCGCGACTATCACCGCCTCGGTCACCAGATCAAATGCAACCCGGCGATCAAGACCCGCGCCGACCGCGACGCGCTACGCCAGGCCTTATTGAGTGACCGTCTGGATGTGATTGGCACTGACCATGCACCGCATACCTGGGCACAAAAACAGTTGAGCTATCGTGAAGCGCCGTCGGGTTTGCCCCTGGTGCAGCACGCGCTGCCGGCGTTGTTGGAGTTGGTGGCCGATGGGCTGCTGCCGCTGACCACCCTGGTGGCGAAAACCAGTCACCGCGTGGCCGACCTGTTCGCCATCCCGGATCGGGGTTATCTACGCGAGGGTTATTGGGCAGACCTGGTGGTGATCAAACCGGAGCCTGCCGGCAAACCGGTCAGCAGCCAACCGGTCCTGGCCCGTTGCGGCTGGACACCCTTCGCCGAGCGCAGTTTGCGCCACAGCGTCAGCACCACGCTGGTCTCCGGCCACCTGGCTTGGCACAACGGCCAGGTGGTCGACAGCTGCCAGGGCTTGCCCCTGCATTTCTTGCGTTAAGCGCGCGGCTTGACCGTACCGCAATCGCTGCCCAGCCACTGGGCGTGACTGTCGAGGCTGCCCTTTTGCTGAATGCCGGTGGCATTAAAGGTGCCGTTGACGGTGGTGGTGAACTCTTTCTGGCTCTGGAACGTGGCGACGCCCGTGCCCTGGGCTTTCGGGCAACTGAAGCGGAATTTCCACTGGTTGCCGGTCTTGTCGGTCACTTCCTGCTTACAGCCCGACTGCGGGTCTGTCAGGGGGATCGAGTCGGAGGCGACCTGTGCCGGTGTCAGGCACACCTGCACGCCTTTACCGGCCATGGTAATGCCCTGCTTCTCCAGCATGGCGCGCTGTTCGGGGGTCATCTGTTGCTTGAGTTGACCAAGGATCAGCGACAGGTCCGGCAGGTCCTGGTTATCGACTTTCATATTGCTGGTGGTCAATTCCCACAAGCCCGGCGCCAGCATCTGCGCCTGTGCGGCAATAGGCAGCGCCAAACCAGTAACCATGGCTAAACAGAGCAAGCGAGCATTCATCGGGTAACTCCTGGGCAATTGTTGGCGTTAGACGCCGCAAAGCGGCCAGTGTTGCACGGCAAATAAAATAGCGACATTCGCGACCGAACATGGTCTGTTAGGCACTGGATTGCCTGGAGTACCGTCGTCCATGGATTTTTTTGGCCCGCACCTGCTCGCCTACTTCATTGCCACGCTGCATTTTCTCGGGACCCTCGCCGCGATCCACGCGGTGCTGACCGTCAGGACCGCACAGGGCTCGATCGCCTGGGCCTTGTCGCTGATGTTCATGCCCTATCTCACGCTGATCCCCTACCTGATCTTTGGCCGCAGCACCTTTGACGCCTACATCCAGGCACGTCGCCAAGCCAACCAGGAAATGCACACCGCCATTGCCGCGCTGAACTGGCGCCCCTGGGTCGAAGAAGCCCTGGCCGCGCGTAACTCCAGCGCCTACGCCTCGCTGCGAGCCATGCCCAAGCTGGGCCGCATGCCGTGCCTGGCCAATAATGAAGTGCACTTGTTGATCAATGGCGAAGCCACCTTCAGCGCGATCTTCGAGGCGATTCGCAACGCCAAGACCGCGGTGCTGTTCCAGTTTTTTATCATTCATGACGACGAACTCGGCCGCCAACTGCACGCCTTACTGAAGGAAAAAGCTGCGGAGGGCGTGGACATCCACGTGCTCTACGACCGTATCGGCAGCCACGCCCTGCCCCACCGGTATGTGCAATCGCTGCGCGACGCCGGTGTGAAAGTCAAAGCCTTCGCCACCCGCAGCGGCTGGCTCAATCGCTTCCAGGTCAACTTCCGCAACCACCGCAAGATCGTGGTGGTGGACGGCATCACCGGGTTTGTCGGCGGGCATAACGTCGGCGATGAATACCTGGGCAAGAAGCCACCGCTGGCACCGTGGCGCGATACCCATGTGCAGGTCACAGGACCGGTGGTCGCGTGCTTGCAGGAGTCGTTCGCCGAAGACTGGTTCTGGGCCGCGCGCGAGTTGCCGCCGCTGATCCTGCCAGATGCCTACCCCGAGGACGGCGTGCTCTGCCAACTGCTCGCCAGCGGCCCGGCCGACCCGTATGAAACCTGCTCGCTGTTTTTCGTCGAGGCCATCCACGCGGCGACCGAACGCGTGTGGATCACCAGCCCGTATTTCGTCCCCGACGAAGCCGTGTTTGCCGCGTTGCGCCTGGCAGTGTTGCGTGGCGTGGACGTACGCCTGCTGCTGCCGTCGCGGCCCGACCACCGCATCGTCTACGCCGCCTCCAGCCTTTACGCGATCGAAGCCGTACGCGCCGGCGTGCGGGTGTTCCGCTATACGCCAGGGTTTCTGCATCAGAAGGTGGTGTTGGTAGACCGAGAAATCAGCGCCATTGGCAGTGCGAACATGGACAACCGATCATTCCGGCTGAATTTCGAGGTGATGTTACTGACAGTCGACGAAGCCTTCGCCAAGGAAGTCGAGCAGATGCTGATCGACGATTTCGCCCTCGCCCACGAAGTCAGCCAGGAAGAAAGCCGCGAAACGCGCCGCCTTCAACAACTGGGCATGCGAGTCGCGCGGCTTATTTCACCGATTCTTTAACACAGCCCATACCCACGGTAGGAGCCGGCAAACCGGCTCCTACCGTGGTTTCAAACCATCAGCGGTAGATATCTTCCCGCGTCCACGGCAGTTCATGGCTGCCATCTGCATGGGGCTTCACCGCCAGAATCTGGTGCAGGTTGATCCAGCCTCGCGCAAACGCATACGCGCAGCCGGCCAGGTACAGCCGCCAAATGCGCAACGCTTGCTCCGGCACCATCTTCGCCGCCGCTTCCAGATTGTCTTCCAGGCGCTCGCTCCAATGGTCCAGGGTGCGCGCGTAGTGCAGGCGCAGGCTTTCGACATCGACCACTTCCAGCCCGACTTCACTGATCTCGGCGGTCATCATCGCCAGGTGCGGCAGCTCGCCATTGGGGAACACATAGCGTTCGATAAAATCCCCCGCACCACGGCCTACCGGGCGGCCATCGGTGTGCTTGGCGGTAATGCCGTGGTTCATCACCAGGCCGCCTTCGCGCACGGCGCCGAACAAGGTCTTGCAGTATTCCGCCAGGTTGGCGTGGCCGACGTGTTCGAACATGCCCACGCTCACCACTTTGTCGAAACGGCCGTCCTGCGGCAGGTCTCGGTAATCGAGCAGTTGCAGGTCCACCTGGTCTTCCAGGCCTTCGGCTTTTACCCGCTCCCGGGCCAGGGCCAACTGCTCCTTGCTCAAGGTGATGCCAAACACTTTCACCCCGAACTCCCGCGCGGCGAACCGCGCCAGCCCGCCCCAACCACAGCCTACATCGAGCAAATACTCGCCCGGCTGCAGCCGCAGCTTGCGGCACAGGTGGCGAAATTTGTCTTGTTGAGCCTGGTCGATGGATTCGCTGCCGGTTTCGAAATAACCGCAGGAGTACGCCATGTCCTGGTCCAGCCACAGCTGGTAGAACTCGTTGGACAGGTCGTAATGGTAGGAAATGGCCGCTGCGTCAGTGGCCTTGTCGTGGATCGAGCGCACCGGACGACTCCCCTCGTCGTCTTCGATCAGGGCGTGACTCAATTCGTCACATACCCGGATGACCTCGGAGATGGAGCCTTCCAGCTCCAATTTGCCCTCGACGAAGGCTTCGCCCAGTGAATCGAGCGTGGGATGTGTCAGTTTGGAGACTACCGTGGGGTCCTTCACCACGATGGTCACACTGGGCTCGGGGCCCAAGTTGAATTCATGGCCGTCCCAGAGTCGAAGACGCAGCGGTAGCTGAAGATTCTGTAAGGCCGGTGGAAGTTGCGCGAGCATGAGTGATCCCCCCTTGTTTCAGACGTCTGCTGTGAGGGTAGACCATCCGAAGACAAAGTAGGAGGCTATCGATTTGATAGCGGTCTTCTATGGGGCTCGGCGCTCGAGCAAACCGTCCTGGATCCACTGTTTCAGCCAGGTGACGGCTTGCAGTGGTGCACCCTCTGCATAAGTGACTGCGAGTTCGGCGCACAGTTCTGAAAAACTCCAGCCGGTAGTCACCATGCCCGCCAGGGCGCAGATTTCTGCAGGCTCCAGGCTCCGGTAGTGGCACACATTCTGGTGCCGCCACACCAGGCAGATCTGCGCCGGGTCCAGCGACTGGCTGGGCGGGAAGTGCGACTTCGCCTTGCTGGCCTGCCAGAGTGCCACCGTATTGAAGCGGCAGAGTATCTGCTGCACGGAGGGCGCCAGCGTCACCTGCAAACCCGGCCAGTCTTCAGGCGCCAGGTGTGCCATGTCGTGGAGGGTCAGCGGTTCACCCTGGGGCGCATCAAACGCCAGTGTAAACGCCCACTCCAACCGCGCCAGTTCCGCCAGCGGCGCGCTTTGTTCCGCCACCAGGTGTTCAAGAATGAACGCCGGGAAACGCTTGCCCAGCCACCGCAGGCTGTAATGAGCCGATGGGTAACGGCGCACATAGGCGTCGGTCAGCGAGGCGAATTCATCATCACCCAGCCAATAGAGGACAGCACTGAAATCATGCCGCAAGACTTCCCGCAGCCGTGCGAGGTAGGCGTTGTGGTAAATCGCCAGGCCCGTGTCCACGTCCAGCGTCGGCCCGCCCAGCAGGGTGGCGGCGAAACCACTGTCGGCCACTGAGGTTTCGGCTAAAAGGTGCTGTTCAAAGGCCAGTTGCCAATCGATCAGGCGCATAACGATCTCCTGGCCAAGGCGATGGCCCCCAGTTCGCGAGCCTTGCCCAGCTCTGTGAGCAACGCTTCAAAGGGGGGGAAATGGTCGTCCCGCTCCAGTAGCGTCGACACCGGGCCCAGGTGCTCCAGTGTCTGTTGATAGAGCGCCCACACCGGGTCACACACCGGATGGTCATGGGTGTCGACCACGTAGTCGCCATAGTCCATGTGCCCCGCCAGGTGCAGTTGGCGGATGCTCTCAGGGGGCAGGTTGCGGATAAACGTCCAGGCGTCAAAGCCATGATTGCGCGAGCTGACATACACATTGTTGACGTCGAGCAACAATTGGCAGCCCGACAGGTGCGCCAGGGCGTTGAGGAATTCCCACTCGGTGAATTCGTCCGCCTTCGAGCGCACATAACTGGAGACGTTTTCCAGCACCAGTGGACGCTGCAATACGTCCTGCACTTGGCGCACGCGGGCCGCCACGTGGTAAAGGCTTTCTTCGGTGTAAGGCAGCGGCAGCAGGTCGTGCAACTGGTGGGCGCTGCCGCGGCTCCAGCACAGGTGATCGGACACCCACGCCGGCTGGATACGCTCGGCGAGCTGTTTGATTTGCTTCAGGTAGTCGGTATCGAGGGCATGGGGCCCGCCGATGGACAGGGACACGCCGTGCATCACCAGGGGATAACGCTCGGCTATCGCCTCCAGGTAGTACAAGGCTTTGCCGCCCTGGACCAGATAACTCTCGGAGATCACTTCGAACCAATCCACAGGCGGCGATTGTTCAAGGATCTGTTCGTAGTATTCGTTGCGTAAACCCAGGCCGTAACCCAGGAAGGGAAGAGACGTGGCCATCATGGACTCCTGGAAAAGTGTCCGCAGCGGCGTGAAAGCCGCTGCGGTTGCACTCGGCTTGCGATTACTCGCCGACTTTGCCGCCGGCAGCGTCGCAGGCAGCCTTGGTCATGGCCTTGAAGCCGTGGCCCTTGCAGACAGCCTGGCCTTTGCAGGCGTTTTCAGCGGTCTTGCAGTCGTTCATGCCTTTGCAGGAGGTCACGCCGTAGCAATGAACGTTAGCGTCGGCGGCCTGCGCCTGGGTCGCAACACCGGCGAACATAGTGGCAGCAGCGATAGCCAGGGCAGCACCGGAAACGGCTTTTTTGATGTTCATTTTTGTATTCCTCAACGATCAGTAGGGGTGCCGTTCTGAACGGATTGTTCAGCCTCGACACACCACTAGAGTGAGGTCCCCCACAGGCGTTACAGCACCCGCAAAAAAAACTGAAAATTACTCCTCAAGCTTCGACAGGGGCTCCTGAAAGCGCAGCAAACGCCCGGCGTTCCCCAGTACCAGCAAGGTGCTGAGGTTATGCAACACCGCCGCAATCATGGCGCCGGCGGCACCCAACCAGCCAAACGCGGCAAACACGACAATGGCCAGGGTCCAACCCAGGCCGATGATCACGTTGACCTGCAACGTCTGCCGGCACTGGCGGCTCAAACGCACACAGGTGCCCAGGCGCCGCAGGTCGCTGCCGATCAGCACCACATCCGCCGACGCCAATGCGATATCCGCCCCACCCGCGCCCATGGCCACGCCGACCACACCGGCCTTGAGCGCCAGCGAATCGTTGATGCCATCCCCCACCACCATTGGCCGGAAGCCGCTGCCGATCTCGCCCAGCACGCGGTTGAGCTTGTCTTCCGGCAGGGCCTGGGCCTGGACATCGCTGATGCCCACGTCCAGTGCCAGGCTGTCAGCCACACTCTGGCGGTCGCCGGTGAGCAGCAGTTGGCGACCGAGGCCAAGGTCCCGCAGCTCTTGCAGGGCCTGGCGGGCTTCCGGCTTGACGCTATCGGCCAGCAACAGCCAGGCTAGAAACTGCCCGTTCAGCGCCAACCCGGCGATGGGCCCATCGTGATTGGGAACAGCCGTGGTGAGGATGCCCAGGTGTTCGAACAACTCCGGCCGGCCCAAGGCCGCTTCGCCCCCATCGGTCTGCGCCACCACACCAAGGCCCTGGCGCTCGCGAATATCCGTCAACGCCAGCCGCTGTCCCTGGGTCGCCAACCCCGCCAGCGCCCGGCTGACCGGGTGGCTGCTGGCCGAGCCCAAGCTGGCGGCCAGGTTCAGCAACACCTGCCGGTCCGGCTCGGTGGTTTCGATAGAGTGCAGGCGCAACGTACCGAAGGTCAGGGTGCCCGTCTTGTCGACCACCAGGGAGGTCAGGTCCGCCAGCTCTTCGAGGAACGCCGAGCTGCGAATCAGTATTCCATGCCGCGCCGCCACGGCAATCCCGGCAATGGCGGTGGCCGGCGCCGACAGCACCAAGGCGCATGGACACGCGGCCACCAACACCGCGAGCATCGCCTGGGCGTCATTGGTCACAAACCAGGTGACCGCCGCCAGCAGCAACACCAGCACCATATAGCTGCCGGCATAACGCTCCAGCAGCCGTGTGATCGGCGGCTTGGAACGCTCGGCGTTCTGCATCAGCGCAATGACCTTGCCCAAGGTAGATTCGTTACCGGTGCGGGTCACTTGCAGGCGCAGCAGGCCGTCGAGGTTGATCGCCCCACCAAACACCTGCACGCCCACGCTGGCTTCCAACGGCACTGACTCACCGGTAATCGGCGCCGTGTCCAGGCTCGCCTGGCCCGACAGCACCACACCATCAGCCGGTACCCGATCACCCGCACGCACCTCGACGATGTCGCCGGTGTTCAGCGTGCCGTTGTCCACCTCATGGATGCTGCCGTCAGCCTGCACCAACCGCGCATGACTGCGCGTGAGTTTACCCAGGGCATGAATCGCCTCCTGGGAGCCGATCACGCTGCGCTCTTCCAGCACATGCCCAAAGATCATGATGATCGGCAACAGCGCGGCGGTCAGCAGATCACCCGTGGCCCAGGCGCCGAGCATGGCCAAGGCGATCAGTTGGTCGGTGATGCCATGCAGGCTGGGAAATCGCAGGCTGTACCAGGCCGAACGCATCACCGGCACCGCCACCAACAGCGACGCGACGCCCAGCAGCAACTGGCTCACGCCGGTCTGGTCTGGCGCCAGCCAGCGCCATACCAGGCCTAACACCAGCAAGCCCAAGGCGAGCATGGCCAGGGTCAATTGCCGGGCAGCGCTGCGCTGCTCGGCGGACGTCAGCATGGGTGCGCTCATTGTTCGGCTCCCTGGATGATCAAGCGGGCGTCGTCTTTAGGATCGACCGTGGTCACCGAGCCGGCCTGGCCGAGAATCTTTGGCAGGCGCTCGCGGTAGAGGCGCAACATCAGGCCCGGGTCTTTCACTTGGGCCAGGCTGGCGACCGTGGCCGTCTGCGCCTGGGCGTTGGCCAGGCGTTCGCTGGCCTGTGCGTGGGCGACTTGCACCAGGCGATCGGCCTGCTGGGTCGCGGTCTGGGTGAGTTTTTCCGCAGCGGTGCGGGCGTTGGCGACGGCTTTATCGGCCTGCTGACTGGCTGTCAGCACCGCATTGAACGCGTTTACCGCCGGGCCTGGCAGGCTCGATTGCACATCCACGCGGGTGACTTGGATACCCAATCCCAACCCTGTGGATGTCAGCTCCACCAGGCGTTTGTTGATGCCTTGCACCAAGTCGCCACGCAGCCGCTCGCGACGTTCGGCAGCGCCGTTATCGGACCCGATCAATTCAGGTCGTGCCACCAGGATCGTGTCCAGATCCCGTGCCGCCGTGAGCGCCACGGCACTGCGGGTGACCAGGCGATCCAGCGCCGGCAGCACATGCTCGCCCTGCAACACAAAGGCATAGGGTTCGATGACTTTGTAGAACACCCGCACATCCAACTGCACCACACCGGCATCGCCGGTCAGCAGATAACCGGAGCCGGCCAGCGCATCACTCAACGGCGTGGCGAAACTGGCCACGCGGTCGGCCTGGATCGCCGCGTCGGAACGCAGCAGGTTCTCCACCCGCCGCTCGATCACACGGTCAGCCGCCGGCAATAGCACCACCTGCTCAAAAGGCTGCGGCCAGGCCAGCAAGAGCCCGGCATTCTGGATACGGTCGAGGGCGCCGAAGTGCAAAACCACCGCGCGGTACTGCGGGTCGATCTGGCGCACATTGGAAAATGCCCAGGCCAACGCCGCCAACACGGTCACCGCGTACAACGCCAGGAACGTCAGGCGCCCGGCCTGGATCCACGGACTGTCCGGGCCGTCACGCTCGGTCATGGCTGGACATCCTTCGGCCCGTCGACCAAGGCGCGGAATGGCGCAGCGTCGGTGCGCAGGATGATCTTGGTGCCTGGCGTGACCACGGTGCCCAAGGTATCCAGGGAGCGCAGCAGGTTGTACAGCTGCGGATTGCCGGCGTAGGCGCGGCCATAGATCTGCGCGGCCTCGACCCGCGACTGCGCTTCGATGTCGGCGGCTTTCACCGTGGCATCGGCCTGCACAATGCGCGCATCACGCTCGGCGGCGGAGCGGATCTGCGCCGCTTCGCGCTTGCCCACGGCGGTGCGCTCGGTGGCGATGGTTTCGCGCTCGGCGCGCATACGGTCGACGGTGGCGGTGAGGGTCACTGACGGCAAGGTCAGCCGTTCGATACCGACTTGGGCCACGCGCACGCCGTAGGTGGTGAGCAATTGTTGATCAATCTGCTGGCGCAACTGCGCTTCGAAGTCAGCGATGCGCACCTGGCTGGCATCGGTGTTGATCAGGCTCGACAGGTCGAAGCTGGCCGCGGTGGTTTCCAACGCCGAACCCACGAAGGTGCGGATCTGCCGCGCCGCTTCATCCGGCTGGTTCTGCACCGCGCGCATGAAGCGCTGCACGTTGTCTGCGTCGCCTTGCACCTGCCACGCCACGTAGGCCTGCACGATGATGCGCAGGCCATCGCGGGTGCCCACATCCTGCAAACCGCTGGAGGTGGTGCGCAGGCGCAGATCTACCGGGATCGCCGCTTCGAACGGCGCCGGCCAACGCCAGCCCAGGCCGGGTTCCAGCAGCACCCGCGAAGGGTTGCCGAAACGAGTAATCACCGTGGCCTCGCCGGAGCGCACTTGCACCAGGCTGGCGGCGGCGACCGCAAACAATACCAGCAACAGCGCCCAGGCCATACGGCGCCAGGGGAACGGGCCAGCGGCGTGCTCGTCACCATGATGGTGGTGATGGTGATGGCCATGGTGATGATCGTGAGAATGAGCGCTCAACAGACAGACTCCTTATTGAACGGCTTTACGCGGCACCGAAGGATCGGCCGGCAAGGTAAAAGAACGCAGATCGATCGTCGGCGCGCCATCGGCGCCCAGGCGGTGATCCAGGATAAGCAACTTGGCATGGGCCAGGCCCTGGCTGAGTTGGCCAAGGTATTGCTCCAGCACGAAGGCCTGGCCGGCCGTGGCGTAGGCCTTTTGTTCGGCGGCGAAACGCAGGTCGGCGGCCTGGGCGCCGGCGTTCACTTCCCGCGCTATGGCCTGGGCCTGATCGCGCGCGGTGCTGGCTTGCAGCAACGCCTGGTTGGTTTGCTCACTGGCCGCACCGCGCTCGCGGGAGATCAGGGCCTGGGCACCAATCTGCGCAGCTTGCACGCCGTGATAAGCGTTGGCGGCACCGGCCGGTGGGTGGATCGCCTCGACCACGGTGGCAAGGATTTCCACGCCACTGTCGAGTGTTTGCAGGTCCGCCTGCACGGCGCGCCCGATCTCGTCGGCCAGGGAGGTGCGTTGTTCGCCGAGCAATTCATCCAGGGTACGCGAGGCAAAGTCGTGCACCAGGATGCGACTGGCGGTGCTGCGGATGAGAGTCGGTACATCGGCGCTGTTGTAGGTGGCGGCCAGCGCGGCCTGATCGGTAAGGCCGATGCGGTAGACAAACCGCACGTCCATGTTAACGATCTGGAAGCTCTGCTTGTCGCCGCTGCTGCTGGCGATCACTTGGGATTTGTCATTCACATGGCTGGCGTCCCACAGCCGATTGGCAATCGACGGTGGCGGGCCTTCCGCAGCGGCCAGTTCCGGGGCAGCAGCTTCGCTGACACTGGTGGCCAGCTCATGCACCACGCCGTTTTCGACGCCGATGACACGGCCCAACGGCCACGGTAACCCCACATGCAAACCGGGGCCGAACACCTCAACGGGTTTACCAAAGCGCTCATAAATCCCACGGCCTTGCAGGGGCACTTCGTGCACACCGGTAAGCGCCCAGCCTACCGCAAGCACCACCAGCAACACCGGCAGGAACGCCCTGCGCATGTAGGTAAAGGCCCAGATCTGGCGCAGGTCGATGCCGAAACGGTTGTGCAACTCATGCTGCAACGCGAGCAAGGGTTGGGGCGGCCATCGAAGCAGCCCGGCGATAAAACTGTGCGCCATCAGCCGAGGTTCGAGCCGTGGCTGGCGTGGGCTGAACAACGACAGTACAGCTCTTAATAGAAACTCCAGCGAGACCAATGCCGGCAGCAACCCGATCAGCACCGCCAGGCGCAACGGCCACACCGACTGCGCACCGGCAAATAGCAGGCAAACCGCACTGACCACCAGGCAGATAATCGCCACCCGACTCAACTGCGCCAGTTGTGAGGCTTCCGGCCATTGCGCAACGGTTTCCTGAGCCAAGCGACGTTCGAACACCAGCAGGCCAAACGCCAAGGCCAATGCCAGCGCAGCACCGATGCTTGCCGATTGACCGACGGGGGCAGCGGGTAATGTCAGGTTCCAGAATTCGACAATGCTGACCAACGCCAGCAGCGACCAGCCGCCCAGCCATAAAACCGGCGCACCGATCTGCTTGCCAAAGCGCTCGACCAGGCGCGCGTAGCGGCCCGCGTCTTCAACCGGCAGGTCAACCGCGGGGGCTTCCAGTGCCTGGGCGCGCCAATCCGCCACCCACCAGGCTGACTGCAAAGCGGCGACCAGCAGCCATAACGCCGACGCGCAGTTGATCAGCACCACAGGCCAGATCGACAGCGGCGTAAACAACGCGACAAATAGCGCCAACACCCAGCCGGCCACCGCCAGCACCGTCAGGCTGATACCGGCCTGGCGCAATCGACGGGCATGGAACAGCCCCTGTTGAAAACGCGGTAGGCCTTCCACCGAAGCGCCGTCAGCTTCCAGATCCACTTGCATCCACTCAACGCCCAGTTGTACACAATTCGTTACGATATAACACGGAGCGTGAAATTTTTGTTCGAAAAACAGCAGTTTCAGATGCACCCAAATCCCCTGTGGAAGCGGTCTTGTTTGGGAGCTGGCTTGCCTGCGATAGCGCCACCTCGGTGTAACTGAAAAACCGAGGTGGCGCTATCGCAGGCAAGCCAGCCACCACAGAGGGACATCGTTGTGTTCAAGACCGTGACTAAACCCCCAGAAACACGCGCCATCACTGGTGCAGGCCGCGATTAATCGGCACACTCCAGAACAGTTTTTCGCGGGTCCACGGACAAGGAAGCGTCACCCCCCATGATTTCGATCTATCAGCTCAAACCGCGTTTTCAGAACGTGCTGCGCCCGCTTGTGCAGCGCCTTTACGACAATGGCACCACCGCCAACCAGATCACCGTGCTGGCCGGGGTGGTTTCGCTGCTGGTCGGGCTGCTGATCGCCAGCTTTGCCCAACACCTGTGGCTGTTCGCGCTGATCCCGTTATGGATGATCCTGCGCATGGCCCTCAACGCCATCGACGGCATGCTCGCCCGCGAATTCGGCCAGCAGTCGCGCCTGGGCGCTTACCTCAATGAACTGTGCGATGTAATCGCCGACAGTGCGCTGATCCTGCCGTTTGCGCTGATCCCCGGTGTGAGCCTGTCGCCGGTGCTGCTGGTGGCGTTGCTGGCGGTATTCAGCGAATACGCCGGGGTGCTGGGGCCCATGGTCGGTGCGTCGCGCCGCTACGACGGGCCGATGGGCAAAAGTGATCGCGCCTTCGTACTCGGCGTGCTAGCCACCGGCGTGGCGCTGGGCTGGCTGAGTGCCGGTTGGGTCGATACGGTGATGTGGCTGGTCGCGGCCCTGCTTGCCTACACCCTGGTCAATCGGGTGCGTCAGGGCCTTAAAGAACAACAAGAAACTTCACCGATTGCATAAGGATTTTTGCGATGCGCGAACAGCAAGAGCACAGCTTCAGCACCCATGATGGCGTCGAGCTTTTCTACCGGCACTGGCCAGCCACCGCCCAGGCAGACGGCGAGCCGCGCAGAGCGATTGTGTTGTTCCATCGCGGCCATGAGCATTCGGGGCGTATCGCCCACCTGGTCGATGAGCTGAACCTGGCGCAGTTCGACTTCTTCGCCTGGGACGCCCGTGGTCACGGCCAGTCCCCTGGCGAGCGCGGTGACAGCCCCAGCTTCGCCACCAGCGCCCGCGATGTGCAGACCTTTTGCAACCACATCGGTGCCACCTATGGCATCGAGGAAGAAAACTTCGCCGTCGTCGCCCAAAGCGTCGGTGCAGTCATTGCCGCCACGTGGGTACACGATTACGCGCCGAAAATCCGCGCCCTGGTGCTCGCCTCCCCGGCGTTCAAGGTCAAGCTCTACGTGCCGTTCGCGCGACCGGGCCTGGCGCTGATGCGCAAGTTTCGCGGCAACTTTTTCGTCAACAGCTACGTCAAGGCCAAGTTCCTCAGCCATGACCCGGAACGCGTAGCCTCCTACGACACTGACCCGCTGATCACCAAGGCAATCTCGGTAAACGTGCTGCTCGGCCTGTATGAGGCGGCCGACCGGGTAGTCGCCGATGCCCAGGCGATCCAGGTGCCGACCCAACTGCTGGTCTCCGGCTCCGACTTTGTAGTGCATCGCAAACCCCAGCAGCAATTCTTTGACCGCCTTGGCAGCCTGAAAAAAGAGCTGCATATCCTTCCCGGGTTCTTCCACGACACCCTCGGCGAACGTGACCGCGCCACCGCCGTAAACAGCGCCAGGCGCTTTATCCTGCAGAACTTCGAACACC
The DNA here is from genome assembly GCF_024112395.2 of Pseudomonas pergaminensis. Lineage (NCBI taxonomy): Bacteria > Pseudomonadati > Pseudomonadota > Gammaproteobacteria > Pseudomonadales > Pseudomonadaceae > Pseudomonas > Pseudomonas pergaminensis. The sequence continues at coordinate 6,570,309 of NZ_CP078013.2, forward strand.
CGCTGGACCGCGCCTCGCTGTTGGATGCGGACAAACTGGGCACCACCTGCGCCGAATCCGAAGCCCTCGCCGCGCCGCTGCCGCGCAATTCCCTGCGCGACCTGTACTGGCGCCTGACCCGCGCCAGCATGGGCCTGGGCAAAAACCTGTCGGATGGCGTGAAACTGGGCTTCGACACCGGTTTCGACTCCGGCAGCACCCTGGACTATGTGTACCGCAACACGCCCACCGGCAAGGGCGGGCTGGGGCGGATGATCGACACCAATTACCTCAACTCCATTGGCTGGCGCGGCATTCGCCAACGCAAGCTGAACGTCGAGGAACTGCTGCGCCTGGCCATGACCAAGTTGCGGGATGAACAGCGTGAAGTGCGCATCGTCGACATCGCTGCCGGCCACGGTCGCTACATCCTTGAAGCCTTGCAGGGCGTATCGCCGCTGCCGGAATCGATCCTGCTGCGTGACTACAGCGACATCAACGTGCGCGACGGTGGCGCGCTGATCCGCGAGAAAGGCCTTGGGGATATCGCGCAGTTCGTCAAAGGGGATGCGTTCGACCGCCTGGATCTGGCGGCGCTGGACCCGAAACCGACGCTGGCGGTGGTGTCCGGATTGTATGAACTGTTTGCCGACAACAGCATGGTCGGCGGCTCATTGGCCGGACTGGCCGAGGCCGTGGAGCCCGGAGGCTACCTGGTCTACACCGGCCAACCGTGGCACCCGCAACTGGAACTGATCGCCCGGGCGCTGACCAGCCATCGCCAGGGCCAAGCCTGGGTGATGCGTCGTCGCAGCCAGGCGGAAATGGATCAACTGGTGGAAACTGCCGGCTTTCGCAAGATCACCCAACGTGTGGATGAGTGGGGCATCTTTACCGTGTCCCTGGCACAGAAGATCTGAACATGCGCGAACCCGGCTTGTTGAAACCAGCGGTCCTCTGGCTGCTGCTGTTGGCGCCGCTGTTCTTCAGTACTTACGGCTTTGCCACGTGGGTGACCAGCCAACGCAGCGACGTCGGCACGCTGGTGTTCGGCTGGGAAACCCATATGCCGTTCTGGGCATGGACCATCGTGCCCTACTGGTCCATCGACCTGCTCTACGGGTTTTCCCTGCTGCTGCCCAGCACTCGGCATGAGTTGAAACAGCATGCATTGCGGCTACTGTCGGCCCAGGTCATCGCGGTCAGTTGTTTCCTGCTCTGGCCGCTGCGCTTCACCTTCGAGCGGCCAGCGTTGGATGGCGTTTTCGGCTGGCTGTTTGCCGTGCTGGCAGGCTTCGACAAGCCGTTCAACCAGGCGCCGTCGCTGCACATCGCGCTGCTGGTGATCCTGTGGGTCATGTACCAGCGCCATAGCCAAGGCGTGTGGCGTTGGCTGGTGCACGGCTGGTTCGCATTGATCGGTATTTCGGTGCTGACCACTTATCAACATCACTTTATCGACTTACCCACAGGCGCCCTCGCGGGGTGGATATGCGTGTGGCTGTGGCCGGTGGCGCATCCGAACCCGCTGTTGAATGCGCGGCTCACACGAGACCCCAAGCGCTGGCGGTTGGGCGTGCGTTATGGCCTGGGTGCCTTGTTACTGGGGGTTCTTGCCTGGGTACTCGGCGGCGGCTGGCTGTGGATACTTTGGCCGGCGGTGTCTCTCGCCTTGATCAAGGCCAATTACTTCGTACTGGGCGCTTCGGGTTTCCAGAAACGCGCCGATGGTCAACTGACGCCCGCCGCGCGGTGGCTGTATGCGCCGTACCTGGCAGCCGCGTGGATAAACTCGCGCCTGTGGACACGCAAGCATCCCCAACCCGACCGCGTTGTGGATAATGTCTGGCTCGGTCGAATTCCTACGACAAACGAGCAGGCGCCCTTCAAGGCCATCGTCGATCTGTGTGCCGAATTGCCGATTAATCCACAGGGCCGCGCTTACCAATGCATCCCCGTACTGGACCTGATCGCCCCAACGCCCGACGAATGCCTGCAGGCCGCCCACGCCATCGAACGCCTGCGCGCCAGCGGACCATTGCTGGTGTGTTGCGCCCTCGGCTACTCACGCAGTGCTACCGCCGTTGCCGCCTGGTTATTGCACTCCGGGCGTGCCGCGACGGTAGAGCAGGCGCTGACTATCATTCGTACAGCGCGGGCCGATGTGGTCCTGCACCCCGCACACCGTGAAGCGTTGGAGGGTTTGCCCCATGCCAGCTGATATGGAACTCCAAGTGGTTGCCAGCCTGTTACGCCGTGGCCGCTCGCTCGATCAGTTATCCACAGGCCTGACCGTGGCGGGTGTGTTGTTCGGCTTGGCCCAGTTGTTGATGGCGAGCATCTCGACGATCTGCCTGTTGCTCAGCCTGTGGATGATTATCCTCGGCTTGCTGCAGAAGTACTGGGCGCTGCGGGTGGCCTTCGACGCCGACCTGTTTGCTCTGTTGGCGCGTGATATCGAGCGCACCCCGGACCTTGACCAGGCCCTGCAAACCCTCGGCCTGCAATCGCCCAAGCGCGTTGGCCGGCCTTGGCCCGAACGCCGTCGCGGCGCGCTCAAACTGTTGCGCAAACAAGCCTGGCTGCTGGGCGCACAAGCGCTGCTGACCCTGGGCGTGATCCTCGCCAGCCCTTGGCTGCCTTTCGCCGGATAAGGAATCCCCATGTTCGAACCCGTGGTCGCCACGTTGATTACCTCCATGGCCCGCACCGTCACCGGAGCGCGCAGCCTGTGGCTGGGTTGCGCACCGGTGCCGGTGCAACGCATTTACTTCGCCAACCACAGCAGCCATGGCGACTTTGTGTTGCTGTGGGCCTCGCTGCCGCAGAACTTGCGTAAATTCACGCGTCCGGTGGCCGGCAGCGATTACTGGAATAAAAGCGCTCTGCGCCGCTACATCATCAACCGTGTATTCAACGGCGTATTGATCGATCGCGAACGCAAAGAGCCTGTGGATAACCCATTGCAGCCCATGCTCAATGCCCTGGAAGGCGGCGACTCGCTGATCATCTTCCCCGAAGGCACGCGCAATCTCGAAGACGGCCTGCTGCCATTCAAAAGCGGCCTGTATCACCTGGCCAAAAGTTACCCACAGGCCGAATTGATCCCGGTATGGATCGCCAACCTCAACCGGGTCATGCCCAAGGGCCGTGTACTGCCGCTGCCCCTGCTGTGCACCACCAGCTTCGGCGCGCCGCTGCAATTGGAGGAAGGCGAAGACAAAACCGCCTTCCTCGCCCGCACTCGCGATGCCCTGCTCGCCCTTGCCCCGGAGCACGTCTGACATGGATAGCCAAACCCTGATGTTGTTCGGCGGCATCGGCGCGATCCTGGTGCTCGCCTCGCTGATCGGCCTGATCCTCAAACTGCGCACCCGTGGCAGCCCAAACGCCGTCATCGACAACCTCAACGCGCGCATCAACGCCTGGTGGGTGATGGTGGTGGTCATCGGCATCGCCTTCTGGCTCGGCACCGGCGCGGTGATCCTGCTGTTCTACGCGGTGTCGTTCTACGCCCTGCGCGAATTCCTCACCCTCACCCCCACCCGCCGCAGTGACTACCCAGCGTTGGTCGCCGCGTTCTACCTGGCGCTACCGCTGCAATACCTGCTGATCTATTCAGACTGGTACGGCCTGTTCTCGATCTTCATCCCGGTGTACGTGTTCCTGCTGCTGCCGATCCTCGCCTCACTCGGCGGCGACAGCACACACTTCCTGGAGCGTGCCTCGAAGGTGCAGTGGGGCTTGATGATCGCGGTGTTCTGCGTGTCGTTCGTGCCCGCCCTGCTGACCCTCGACATCCCCGGCTACGAAGGCCGCAACCTGCTGCTGATTGCCTACCTGGTGATCGTGGTGCAGTTGTCCGACGTGCTGCAGTACGTGTGCGGCAAGCTGTTCGGCAAACACAAGATCGCGCCCAACCTGTCCCCTTCGAAGACGGTGGAAGGGTTTATCGGCGGGATTCTGCTCTCGTCGCTGATCGGCGCGGCATTGTGGTGGACCACGCCGTTCAACCCGTGGCAGTCGTTCTTGATTGCGCTGCTGATCAACCTGCTGGGGTTTGCTGGCGGCATCGTGATGTCTGCGATCAAGCGCGACCGGGGCGTGAAGGACTGGGGCCATATGATCGAAGGGCACGGCGGGATGCTGGATCGGTTGGATTCGGTGTGCTTCGCCGCGCCCATCTTCTTCCACCTCGTGCGCTACTGGTGGACCTGAACAAGCCCCTGTAGGAGCCGGCTTGCCGGCGATGGCGACCCGGAACGTTCATGAAATTCACGGGCCTCATCGCCGGCAAGCCGCTCCTACAGTCATTAGCCTGGCAAATGCCCCAGCGGCAATGCGCCTGGGGTCTTTACGGTCTGGATCGCGAAGTTGCTGCGGATGTCCCTCACCCCCGGCAGTTTCAACAGACTGCCCGTGACAAACCGTTCGTACCCGCGCAAGTCCGGCACCACCACCTGCAACAGAAAGTCCGACTCCCCCGACACCAGGAACGCCGAGATCACTTCCGGCAGCGCCGTCACTGCCTCGCGAAAGGCGTTGGCCTCGGTGTCGTTATGCCGCTCCACCTTCACGCCCACGAACACCATCATCCCCAGGCCGACTTCGTCACGGTCCAGCGTGGCCTGGTAGCCGCGAATCACACCGGCTTCTTCCAGCAGACGCACGCGCCGCAGACAGGGTGAAGCAGACAGCCCGATCTCGTCCGCCAGTTGCACATTGCTCAGGCGGCCGTCGCGTTGCAGGGCTTCAAGAATCTTGCGGTCAAACGCATCGAGTTTAAGGTTTGGCATAAATGCATGGCCGATAAGGTTGTAAATGGCAGGTTATGCCAAGAATAGACGCCTTTGTGGCTGACTACGCAAGCACCTGCCCCACCCTTCAGCCCTAGAATTGGCCAACACACAAGGGGGTGAGGCATGGCGGAACTCTGGTTATTCCTGGTGGCACTGTCGGTGGCGTATCTGTTGCCCGGGCCGGACATGATCCTGCTGCTGCAGACCGGAGCGCGCCAGGGCAAGGCGTTGGCGCTGACCACGGCGATTGGCTTGGGACTGGCTCGCGCCTGCCATGTGGCGTTGGCGGGCATGGGGTTGGCGACCTTGTTCAAGGTGGCGCCGTGGACCTTTGATGTCGTGCGTCTGGGTGGCGCGGCCTATCTGTTATGCCTGGGTATTCAATGCCTGCGCGCGACTATGCTGCCATCCCTGGAGACAGCAAACCCCCCACTGGCAGCCCATGCCTGGCGTTCAGCATTCCAACGCGGCTTGCTGACCAACCTGCTCAACCCCAAGGCGCTGCTGTTCTGCTCGGTACTGCTGCCGCAATTCATCAACCCCCAGGCCGGCCCGGTGGCGGCGCAGTTTGCGTTGCTGGGCGTGATCCTGGTGGCCGTCGGTTTCGCGTTCGACTGTTGCTACGCCCTGGCCGGCGCGCGCATCGGCCAGTGGCTGGCACGCAATCGCTCGGCGCAGCGTCTGCAACAGTGGTTATTCGGCAGTCTTTTGATTGGTTTTGCGGTGCGTCTCACTTTTGTGCAACACGCCTAGCGGGGCGGCGTATCTGCGTCATCTTTTGTATCAAAGACGCGTGTAAGATACGCCGCACTTAGCCAGGGATGCTCACCATGTTCGATTCGTTCAAAGCGATCAGCCGCCGTATTGTCGGTGCGATATTGACTGTGGTGGGGGCCATCTTTGGCCAATGGCATCCACCGGTCTGGCTGCGCGCCACCGGCCGTGGGCTGGCGAACCTGAGCAGCAAAGCCCGCGCTTACCCACGTCAAACCGGTGCCGGCGTATTAGGGCTGGTCCTGTTGGCCGCTGCCGGTTTCTACGGCTGGCACTGGTATTCCAACCTGCCAAAGCCGCATACCGCGAGCTATTCGCTGCACAAGCCGAACCTCACCGACTACACCCAGCAAACGCCGGTTGTGGATAACTTGCAGGTGCGTTTCGGCGAGTCCGTGGCCCCACTGGCGGCCATCGGCAAACCGGTTACCGAGGGCATCACCCTCAAACCTGCAGTCGCGGGCACCTGGCGCTGGGCGGATGACCGCAGCCTGTTGTTCGTACCGGAAAAAGACTGGCCCATCGACGCCCACTACACCGTCGAACTGGCAAAGAAAAACCTACTGGCCGACGGCGTGCTGCTGGACCAATACAGCACGCAGTTTTCCACTCAACCGTTCCGCGCCACCCTGGCACAAAACGAGCTGTACCAAGACCCGTCCAACCCGACGCTGAAACAGCTGGTGGCAACCTTCCGTTTTTCCCACCCGGTGGATGAAGACACCCTGCGCAAGCGCGTCACGGTCACCCTGGGCAAAGGCCTGGCCTACCGCGACGCCCAGTTGCCCAACCGCCCGGAAATCACCTTCGACGAGAAGAAACTCAACGCCTACGTACGCTCCGCCGCCCTGGCGACCCCGTTGGAAAGCACGCCGGTCAGCGCCAAGCTCGACGAAGGCATCAAGGCCCGCGACGGCGGCAACGCCAGCACCGCGCCGCTGGTGGCGGAAGTCACCGTGCCCGGTCGCTATCGCCTGACCTTCACCGGGGCCGAAGTGAGCTTTGTCGACAACGAACGTGGCGAGCCGGAGCCCGTGCTGATGTTCAGCAGCTCCAGCGCCGTGGCCGACGAAACCATCGCCGGCAAGGTCCAGGCCTGGCTGTTGCCGGAAAAAGCCCAGGACGACACGCGTCCCTACAGCAGCAACGACATCGATGACGCCCTGCTCGCCCGCAGCACCAAGGTCAACCTGACCCACGTGCCCAGCGTCGAACCGCTGAATACCCTGCACGCCTTCAAATTCAAGGCCCCTGCCGGTCGCGCGGTGTATGTACGCGTGCCCGCCAACCTGGAAGCCATCGGCGGCTATCTGGCGAAGAATCCTACAGCGTCGCTGATCAGCATGCCGGCGTACCCGCGCACCTTGCAGTTCCTGTCCGACGGCGCCTTGCTCAGCCTCAACGGCGAAAAACGCCTGGGCTTCATGGCCCGTGGTGTACCTGGCGCCCATGTGGAAATCGCGCGCTTGCTGCCCAACCAGTTGCAACACTTGGTGGACCAGAGCAGCGGCAGCTTTGCCCGGCCGAATTTCGGCAATGAGTATTTCGATCGCATGGTCGAGCGTCAGGCGTTGGATATCCCGCTGTCATCCAATGACCCGGCAAAAACCGTCTATGACAATGTCGACCTGAGCCACTACCTCACCGCCAATGGCGGCCGGCGCGGCATTTTCGTGCTCAAGCTCAGCCCCCAGGATGACCCGGCCCCGCGCACGTTCGAGTACGACCGCAGCAGCACGAGCGACCTGCGCTTCATCGTGGTGACGGACCTGGGCATCATTGCCAAGCGCTCCAGCGATGGCAGCCACGATGTGTACGTGCAGTCCATTGGCAACGGTTCGCCAGTCTCCGACGCGCAAGTCGACATCATCGGCCGCAACGGTTTGCCGGTGAGCAGCGGCCACACGGATGCCGAAGGCCATGCGCATTTCGCCAAGCTCGATGAACTGCGCCGTGAGAAAACGCCGCTGATGTATGTGGTTACTCGCGGCAATGACCAGTCGTTCCTGCCGATCGCCCGCCAATCCCAGCAGTTGGATCTGTCGCGTTTCGACGTAGGCGGCTTGGAAGAAGACGGTGCGATTGATCGCCTCAGCGCCTACCTGTTTACCGACCGTGGCCTGTACCGGCCGGGCGAAACCGCGCACCTGGGCATGATTGTGCGCAGCGGTAACTGGAAAGGCGCGTTGCAAGGCCTGCCGGTGGAGCTGCAGATCACCGACCCGCGTGGCCTGGAAGTGATTCGCCAGCCATTGAAGCTGTCCGCCAGTGGCTTTGAAACCTTTGATTTCCCCAGCAGCGAAGTCGCCCCTGCCGGTGAGTACACCGCAACCTTGCAGTTGATCGGCCAGAAACAGACCCGCACCGACCTGGGCAGTGTGAACTTCAAGGTCCGCGATTTCGAGCCGGACCGCATGAAGGTCAGCCTGAGCCTGCATGACACCCCTGTGCAGGGCTGGATTCCACCGGACCAAGTGGTGGCCAAGGTCACCGCCATGCACCTGTTCGGCGCTCCGGCAGCCGGCCGTCGGGTCACCGCGAAGATGTCCCTGAGCCCGACACTCGCGGCGTTTGACCGCTACCCGGATTACCGTTTCCGCCTCAACGACTCCCTGGAAGACGCCACGACCGAAGACTTGGCCGAAACCACCGTCGACGACAACGGCCAGGCCGTGCTCGACCTCAACCTGCAACGCTTCGCCAACAGCACCTATCGCCTGCAGGTAATGACGCAGGTGTTCGAAGCCGAAGGCGGCCGCAATGTGGCGGCGCAAAGTGCCTTGCTGGTGTCGTCCGCGCCTTATCTGGTCGGTGTGAAAAGTCAGGATTCGCTGTCGTACGTCGCCAAGGATGCCCCGCGCCAGGTGCAATGGCTGGCCGTCGCGCCGGACCTTACGCCGATGGCGGTGGATGGCCTGACCAGCGAAGTGGTCGAGCACCGCTATGTGTCGGTGCTGGTGAAACAGTCCAACGGCACCTACAAGTATGAGTCGCGCATCAAGAACATCAGCCAACCGGCCTCACCGCTGGTGATGACCAAGGAAGGCGCCAAGCAGACCTTGAACACCGGCACGCCGGGCGACTTTACCCTGCAACTCAAGGACGCCAACGGCAACCTGCTCAACCAGATCGACTACAGCGTGGCCGGGCGTGGCAACACATCGCGCTCCCTGGAACGCAATGCCGAGTTGCAACTGCGCCTGGATAAACGCAGCTACGCCACTGGCGATGAGATCGCCATCAGCATTCGTGCGCCGTATACCGGTGCCGGCTTGATCACCATCGAACGCGACAAGGTCTACACCCAGCAGTGGTTCAAGGCCGACAGCACCAACAGCGTGCAGCACATCCGTGTGCCGGCAGGGCTTGAGGGCAATGCCTACGTGAACGTGCAGTTTGTGCGCGACATGGGCTCGGCCGAGGTGTACATGAGCCCGCTGTCCTACGGCGTGGTGCCGTTCAGCATCAACCTGGATGCGCGGCGCATGGCCTTGAAGGTTGAAGGCCCGGCGAAGATCGAGCCGGGGCAGCCGCTGGATATCAAGGTCAACACTGATCGCCCGGGCCGCGCGGTGGTCTACGCGGTCGATGAAGGCATCCTGCAAGTGGCGCGCTACCAGACGCCAGACCCGCTGGGTTTCTTCTTCCAGAAGCGTGCGCTGGAGGTTGGCACCAGTCAGATCCTTGACCTGATCCTGCCGGAATTCAGCCGTCTGCTCAGTGGGGCAGCGCCCGGTGGCGATACGGAAGGCGCCCTGGCCAATCACCTCAACCCGTTCAAGCGTAAACACCAGCCGCCGGTGGCTTGGTGGTCCGGGCTGGTGGACTTGCCGGCCGGCGAAACCGTGCTGCATTACCAAGTGCCGGACAGCTTCAACGGCAAGCTGCACCTGTTCGCGGTAGCGGTGGACAGCGACAGTGTCGGCGTCAGCGAAGCCACGACCGACGTGCGCGGGCCGATCGTGATCACGCCAAACGTGCCGGCCTTTGTCGCGCCAGGAGATGTGTTCAACGTCAGCGCCGGGGTGTTCAGCAATCTCGACGCGGCGGCGGACGTGAAGTTTGAAGTGCAGACCAGCGCAGGCCTGGTTGTGCAGGGCGACAAGGGCAGCACCTTGTCACTGCAGCCGCGCAAGGAAGGCACGGCCGAGTTCAAGATCAAGGTCGGCGACACCCTCGGCTCGGCGGACCTGCGATTTGTCGCGGTACTGCCGGACGGCAAGCGTATCCAGGTGGCGGAAACCACCTCGATCCGGCCGTTGAGCGAGCATCGCGTGGCCCTCAGCCTGGGCCGTTTCGACAGCGCCAGCAAGGAGCTCAAACCCACCCGCGAGCTGTTCAGCCAACTGCGCGACGTGCAGCTGGGCGTGGCCGCGTCGCCGCTGGTGTGGGCCAACGGCCTCAAGCATTACTTGGACGACTACGGCTACGCCTGCACCGAGCAATTGGTGTCCAAGACCATGCCGGCGCTGATCTGGGGCGGCAACGCACCTGAAGCCGAACAGGCCTTCGGCAGTGCGGTGCGCATGCTGCGCCAGCGCCAGAACCAGGCCGGCGGCTTTGGTTTGTGGGCAGCCAACCCGGACGTGGCGCCGTACGCCAGCCTGTACGCCACCGACTTCTTGATCGAAGCCAAGGAGCGCGGCTTGCCGGTGCCGGAAGACCTGTTGGTGCGCTCGAATGCGTACCTGACGGATCTGGCCAATGGCCCTAGCGAAGGCCTGTCGGAATTGCGCAACCGGGCCTACGCCAGTTACCTGCTGAGCCGTCAGGGGATTCTAGTGAGCGGTGCGTTGAGCGATATCCGCGAGCGCTACGAGAGCTACTTCAAGGACACCTGGCAGAATGACCTGGGCGCCGCTTACCTGGCGGCCAGCTACAAGCTGCTCAAGCAGGATCGCCAGGCTGACACACTGTTCCGCAAAGTACCCTGGCGTTCGCTTGTGGATAAGTGGGACAGCGACGGTTTGTACTACGACCCGCTGGTGCACGACGCCGAACACCTGCACCTGCTGGCACGCCACTTCCCCGAGTTGATGGACGATGTGCCCACGGCGCTGCTGGACAAACTCGGCAAGCGCCTCAACGAGCAGCGCTACAACTCGCTGTCGGCGGCCCTGTTGCTGCGCGCCCTGGACAACTATGGCCAGCGTGCGCAAAGCGACATGACCCTTAAGGCCACCGCCTGGCTGGGCGACAAGCAGCAGCAATTGCTGGAGATGGCCGGCCAGCCGCCGCGCGCCGCCGTGCCGGGCAACACGCAAAAGCTGGTGATGGAAAAATCCGACGGCCCGGCCGCGTTCTACATGCTCAGCGAAGCCGGTTTCGACAAGGGCGCCAAACTCAAGCCGATCAATAATGGCCTGGAAATCATCCACGAATACCTCGACCTAAAGGGCGAGCCCGTGAGCAAGGTTGCGGTGGGTGATGAGTTCCTGGTGCGCCTGCGCCTGCGCGCTACCGACCGCGATCAGGTGCAGCAAGTGGCCGTGGTCGACCTGCTGCCCGGTGGCGTCGAGCCTGTGTATAACCTGCCGCCGGAGCCGGAAGCCGCCAGCAGCGAGGACAGTGAGGGTGAAGAGTCCGAGTACGTCGAGGAAGACAGCCAGGAAGAACAAAGCTGGCAAGCGCCTATCGGTGAAACCGAACTGAGCAACTGGCAGCCGGAGTATGTGGACGTGCGTGATGATCGGGTGGTGTTGTACGGCACCGCACTGCGGGATGTCGGCACATTCGTGTACCGCGTGCGCGCCACCAACGCCGGTACCTTCAACACGCCACCGGCCTACGCCGAAGGCATGTACGAAACCACCCTGCAAGGGCGCGGCAAAGTAGGCCAGCTTGAAATCACCAAGCCTTAAGCGCCTGGCACCGCCGCTGCTCGTAGCGGCGGTAGTGCTGGTGGGCCTGCGGCTTTGGCCTCACGCCCCGCTGGAACAGGCCGTGACCTCATCGCGGGTGGTACTGGCCGATGACGGTTCGCTGCTGCGAATGACATTGGCGGATGACGGGCAATACCGCCTGTGGCTACCGCTGGAGCGGATCTCTCCTTCGCTGGTCCAGGCCTTGTTGCTCAAGGAAGACCGCAATTTCTATTGGCACCCGGGGATCAATCCCCCGGCATTGCTGCGCGCAGCCATGGCCACCTACAGCGGTGGCCAACGCCAGGGTGGCTCGACCTTGAGCATGCAACTGGCGCGGCGCCTGTGGGACCTGAACACTCGCCAGGTGCCGGGCAAGTTGCAGCAGATGGCGTTGGCCCTGTGGCTGGAGGCGCGCTACAGCAAGCACGACATCCTGGAGGCCTACCTGAACCTGGCGCCCATGGGCGGAAATATCGAAGGGGCCGAGGCGGCGAGCCGTATCTACTTCGGCAAGTCGGCGGCGCAGCTGTCATTGTCCGAGGCACTGGCGCTGGCAGTGATTCCCCAGCAGCCTGGCAGGCGCGCACGCTTCGGGCCGTCGCTGCAAAACGCCCGCCTGCGCTTGATGAACGACTGGCGTGAGACTTATCCACAAGATCCGCGTAACGACAGTTTGCTGGAGTTGCCCCTTGAGGCCCGCAACCGCCAGCAGATCCCGTTCCTGGCGCCGCACGTGAGTGAACAGTTGCTGGCCTCCCAGGCCGGAAATGAGCTGAACAGCACCCTCAACCTGCCGTTGCAACAATTGCTCGAACGCCTGATCACCGGCTTTATCGCCGAACGGCGCAGTACGGGTGTGGAAAACGCCACGGCGATCCTGATCGACAGCCGCGACCAGAGTGTCAAAGCGCTGGTGGGTTCGGCGGACTACTTATCCACAAGCCTGCACGGCCAGGTCAATGGCGTGCTGTCGCGACGCTCACCAGGGTCGACGCTCAAGCCCTTCTTGTATGGGCTGGCGCTGGACCAAGGGGTCATCCACCCCATGAGCATCCTCAAGGACTTGCCGAGTAACTTCGGCTACTTCCAGCCGGAAAATTTCGACGGCAGTTTTGTCGGCCCGCTGACCGCGCGGGACGCCCTGATCCGTAGTCGCAACATCCCGGCGGTGTGGCTGGCCAGCCAGGTCAAGTCGCCGTCCCTGTACGGGCTGTTGCAGCGCGCCGGGATCAAAGGCCTGCGCGACGAAAGCCATTACGGCCTGGCCTTGGCCCTGGGGGGCGGGGAGATGACCCCGGAAGAGTTGGCGCGGCTGTATGTGATGTTGGCCGGTGATGGGCACCTTCGCCCGTTGCGCTATTTGCAGGAACAGCCCCAGACCACGGGGGCCCAACTGCTGACGCCCCAGGCAGCGTTCATGGTGCGCGACATGCTGCGCCGTAACCCACGCCCGGATGGCCTGCCCGGCCGTCACTGGCGCACCGCCTGGAAAACCGGCACCTCCTGGGGCTTTCACGATGCATGGAGTGCAGGACTGGTCGGGCCCTACGTGCTGGTGGTGTGGGTGGGCAACTTCGATGGTCGTCCAAACCCAGCCTTCATCGGAGCCAAGACCGCCGCGCCGTTGTTCTTCCGCATCGCCGACGCCCTGCCTTTGGCCTTGCCCAACGTGGTGATCAAAGCCGACAAACCGCCCGCCGGATTAGTGCGCATTGATGTCTGCGCCGCGTCCGGCGAGTTGCCCAACCGCTGGTGCCCGCAAACCCGCAAGACCTGGTACATCCCCGGCGTATCGCCGATTCGCGTGTCGAACCTGCACCGCCCGGTGCTGATCGACACCCGCACCGGCAAGGCCGCCTGCCCGCCGTTTGACGCGCAATACACCCGCGAAGAAGTCTTCGAATTCTGGCCGAGCGACGTGCAACGCCTGTACCGCGCCGCCGGGCTGCCGCGACGTACCCCGCCAAACGTGATGAAAAACTGCCAGCCCAACCGCCTCAGCGACCAGAGCGAAGCCCCGCAGATCCGCTCGCCGCTGACCCAGGTGAGCTATCAACTGCGCCTGTCCCAGCCCCAGGAAAGCATCCCGTTGAATGCCAACGCGGCCAGCGATGCAACCACGCTGTACTGGTTTGCCGATCAAACCTTGATCGGCCAAGGGCCACCGCAAACCACGTTGAATTGGCGGCCGGGCAAGTCGGGGGAGTATCGGCTGCGGGTCAGTGATGATCAGGGGCGCAGTACGAGCCGGGGGTTGCGGGTGGAGTTTGTGCCTTAGGAGAGGTTGTCGCACGCAGCAAGCTCAACGTAGCTTGACTCCCCGCCTCCCGTCGCCCCCGACAACCAACCCCATACAAAGCTGAGCGTGGTAAGGCCGGCAGCATCCAACCCGACCGTGCCACGCGACCAACCGGACAGCAGCTCACCGTCCAAGGTCAGGCACTGAAAAAGCAGTTCGATAGTGTCCGGGCCTGTCACTCGTCCCACTTGCGTGCCCAGGCGAATGCGCCCGCCCTGGTAAGTGCCGGAGATGGCATCACCCTCGACAAGGTAATGAAACACCGTGCCCGAGCCGGAAAGCCCTTGGGCGTTGTTGGCGACGGTGAAGCGACGGTTGTTCAAGCGCTGGTGAATTTGGGACGAAGTTTGCATCGAGCGCGTCCTTTCGCGGGAGCCTGGAGGCCCGGGCGGGCCTCCAGGGGATGGCGGGTTACTCCACCGTCACCGACTTCGCCAGGTTGCGCGGCTGGTCCACGTCGGTGCCTTTGAGCACGGCCACGTAGTACGACAGCAGTTGCAGTGGGATGGTGTAGAGGATCGGCGACAGGGTGTCGTTGATGTGCGGCATGTTGATGACATGAGTGCCTTCACCGTTGGTCATGCCGGCTTTTTCATCAGCGAACACCACCAGTTGGCCGCCACGGGCGCGGACTTCCTGCAGGTTGGACTTGAGCTTCTCCAGCAGTTCGTTGTTCGGCGCCACGGTCACCACCGGCATGTCGTCATCCACCAGGGCCAATGGGCCGTGTTTGAGTTCGCCGGCCGGGTAGGCTTCGGCGTGGATGTACGAGATTTCCTTGAGCTTGAGCGAGCCTTCCATCGCCACCGGGTATTGCGCGCCACGGCCGAGGAACAGGGTGTGGTTCTTGTCGGCGAACAGCTCGGCGACTTTTTCCACGGTGCTGTCCATCGCCAGGGCTTCACCGAGGCGGGCTGGCAGGCGGCGCAGTTCTTCGACCAGGGTGGCTTCGACGCCTTCGGCGAGGGTGCCGCGAACCTGGCCCAGGGACAGGGTCAGCAACAGCAGGCCAACCAATTGGGTGGTGAAGGCTTTGGTAGACGCCACGCCGATTTCACGACCGGCCTGGGTCAGCAGGGTCAGGTCGGACTCGCGCACCAGGGAGCTGATGCTGACGTTGCAGATCGCAAGGCTGGCCAGGAAGCCCAGCTCCTTGGCATTGCGCAGGGCGGCCAGGGTGTCGGCGGTTTCGCCGGACTGGGAGATGGTCACGAACAGGGTATCGGGCTGCACCACCACCTTGCGATAGCGGAACTCACTGGCGACTTCCACCTGGCACGGGATACCGGCCAGTTCTTCCAGCCAGTAACGGGCAACCATGCCTGCGTGGTAGCTGGTGCCGCAGGCCACGATCTGCACATTGCGCACTTTGGCAAACAGTTCGGCGGCTTGTGGGCCGAAGGTATTGACCAGCACCTGGTTCTGGCTCAGGCGACCTTCCAGGGTGCGTTGTACCACGGCAGGCTGCTCGTGGATTTCCTTGAGCATGAAGTGGCGGTACTCGCCCTTGTCGGCCGCTTCAGCGCCGTCGCGGTATTGCACGGCTTCGCGCTCGACGGATTGACCGTTTACGTCCCAGATCTGCACGCTTTCACGGCGGATGTCGGCGATATCGCCTTCTTCCAGGTACATGAAGCGGTCGGTGACTTGGCGCAGGGCCAATTGGTCGGACGCGAGGAAGTTTTCGCCCAAGCCCAGGCCGATCACCAGCGGGCTACCACTGCGCGCGGCAACCACGCAGTCGGGTTGGCTGGCGCTGACCACGGCCAGGCCATAGGCGCCGTGCAGTTCCTTGACCGTGGCCTTGAGGGCGACCGTCAAATCGCCAAGGTCCTTGAGCTTGTGGTTGAGCAGGTGGGCGATGACTTCGGTGTCGGTGTCCGAAGTGAACACGTAACCCAGGCCCTTGAGCTGTTCACGCAGCACTTCGTGGTTTTCGATAATGCCGTTGTGGACCACGGCCAGGTCACCGGAGAAGTGCGGGTGGGCATTGCGTTCGCACGGTGCACCGTGAGTAGCCCAGCGGGTGTGGGCAATGCCCAGGCGGCCTACCAGTGGCTCGCCAAGCAAGGCTTGCTCCAGCTCGCTGACCTTACCCGGGCGGCGCATGCGCTCAAGCTTGCCGGCGTTGGTGAAGACGGCCACACCGGCACTGTCATAGCCGCGGTATTCCAGGCGCTTGAGGCCTTCGAGCAGGATGGGGGTGATGTTGCGTTCAGCGACTGCGCCTACGATGCCACACATGGTGTTTCTCCTAGATGATTGCCGCGCATATCAGCGTAATGCCGCGGGCTTGGATCTGGTCGCGGGCCTCAAGCGGCAGGCGATCATCGGTGATAAGGGTATGGACGCTGCTCCACGGCAGTTCCAGGTTGGGAATCTTGCGGCCGATCTTGTCGGATTCGACCATCACCACCACTTCACGGGCGACCTCGGCCATGACGCGGCTCAGGCCCAGCAATTCGTTGAAGGTGGTGGTGCCACGTTCCAAGTCGATGCCGTCGGCACCGATGAACAGTTGATCGAAGTCGTAAGAACGCAACACCTGCTCGGCAACCTGGCCCTGGAACGAGTCCGAATGCGGATCCCAGGTGCCGCCGGTCATCAACAGCACGGGCTCATGTTCCAGTTCGCTCAAGGCGCGGGCCACGTGCAGGGAGTTGGTCATCACCACCAGGCCGGGCTGATGGCCCAACTCCGGGATCATCGCGGCGGTGGTGCTGCCACTGTCGATGATGATGCGGGCGTGTTCGCGCAGGCGCATGACCGCAGCACGCGCAATGGCACGCTTGTAGGCCGAGATGGGTTGTGCAGCGTCGCCCACCAGTTCCTGGGGCATGGTGATTGCGCCGCCGTAGCGACGCAGCAGCAAGCCGTTGCTTTCGAGGGCAGCCAAATCCTTGCGGATGGTCACTTCCGATGTTTCGAAACGCTTGGCCAATTCGTCCACGCTGACTTCGCCCTGTTCATTGAGCAAGGTCAGGATGTTATGGCGCCGTTGGGGTGTATTTCGTTTCGACATGGTGGCGGTAAGTTTCGTTTCGAAAGATAACGAAGGCAATCAAAACCTATTGGTGAAACGTCGTCAAGTGGGGCGTACAAAATTTTTAGATCAACACAAAACCAATGTGGGAGCGGGCTTGCTCGCGAATGCGGAGTGTCAGTCACTGGAGATGTTGACTGAACCACCGCATTCGCGAGCAAGCCCGCTCCCACATTGGATATTTATCGCTGATCAGATTGTGGATAACTCAGGTCTTTTTGATTTTGACCGGACGCTTCCAGCCATCGATGTTGCGCTGGCGGGCGCGAGCGACGGCCAGTTGGGACTTATCCACATCCTGGTTGATGGTTGAGCCCGCTGCGGTGTTCGAGCCATCTCCGATAGAAACGGGGGCGATCAACGAGTTGTTGGAGCCGATAAATACGTCTTCACCAATGGTAGTCTGGTACTTGTTCGCGCCGTCGTAATTACAGGTAATGGCACCAGCGCCAATGTTGCTGCGAGCCCCAATCACCGCATCACCAAGGTAGGCCAAGTGGCCGGCCTTCGCATCGTCACCCATTTTGGCGTTTTTCAGCTCTACGAAATTGCCCACGTGCGCCCTGGCGCCCATGACGGTTCCGGGGCGCAGTCGCGCAAACGGACCCGCATCGCTGCCCTCCCCCATCACCGCACCGTCCAAGTGACTGTTGGCCTTGACCACCACGCCCTTGCGCAGGGTGCTGTCCTTGATTACGCAGTTAGGGCCAATCACCACGTCGTCTTCGATGACCACACGGCCTTCGAGAATCACGTTGATGTCGATCAGCACGTCGCGGCCGACGGTCACTTCACCGCGCACATCGAAACGCGCCGGGTCGCGCAGGGTCACACCCTGGGCCATCAGGCGACGGCCTTCGCGCAACTGATAGTGACGCTCCAGTTCGGCCAACTGTTTGCGATCGTTGGCGCCCTGCACTTCCATCGGGTCGTGGGGTTGTTCAGTGGCAACCAGCAGGCCATCACTCACGGCCATTTCGATGACGTCGGTGAGGTAGTACTCGCCCTGGGCGTTGTTGTTGGACAGACGGCTCATCCAGTCAGCGAGCTTATTGGCGGGCACTGCGAGAATACCGGTGTTGCCTTCAGTGATGGCACGCTGGGCTTCGCTGGCATCCTTGTGCTCAACGATGGCGGCGACCTTGCCGTCGGCATTGCGTACGATGCGCCCGTAGCCGGTGGGGTCGTCCAGCTCAACGGTCAGCAGGCCCATCTGGCCAGGCACAACGTGCTTGAGCAGGCGTTGCAGGGTTTCCACTTCGATCAACGGTACGTCGCCATACAGGATCAGCACGGTGTCGGCCGTAATGAAGGGGACGGCCTGCGCGGTGGCGTGGCCAGTACCCAGTTGCTTGTCTTGAAGGACGAAATTCAAGTCGTCTGCGGCGAGACGTTCACGCACTGCATCGGCACCGTGACCGATCACCACGTGAATGCGCTGGGGGTCGAGCTGTCGGGCGCTGTGGATAACATGACCCAGCATGGAATTGCCCGCAACCGGGTGCAGCACCTTGGGCAGGGCCGAACGCATGCGGGTGCCCTGGCCTGCGGCGAGAATGACGATTTCAAGAGACATGAATGGCTACCAATCCTGGGCGGTCCGGCTTCAGACCTGAGAAGTGTTTTGCAAAAAAAGAAAAAGGGTAGCCGAGGCTACCCTTTTTAATCAATCGCGCATGAAGCATGACGGCATGGCCGCTTACTTCTTGCGGATCTGCTGGAGCGTGCGCAGCTGAGCTGCAGCCTCGGCCAGACGTACAGCAGCAGCGCTGTAGTCGAAGTCCGCGCCCTTTTCGTTCAGGGCCTTCTCGGCAGCCTTGACGGCTTCCTGAGCGGAGGCTTCATCCAGGTCGCCAGCACGTTGCACGGTGTCGGCAAGTACCTTGACCATGTTCGGCTGAACCTCGAGGAAACCACCAGAGATGTAAAACACCTCTTTTTCCCCGCCTTGCTTGGTCAGCGTGATAGGACCTGGCTTCAAGCTGGTGATCAACGGCGCGTGGCCCATGGCAATACCCAGGTCACCCAGGTCGCCGTGTGCAATCACCATTTCTACCAGACCGGAGAAGATTTCCCCTTCCGCGCTGACGATATCGCAATGGACTGTCATAGCCATCTGATTGCCTCAACCTGATGAGCGCCCGTTGCCGGGCGCTTGGATTACAGTTTCTTGGCTTTCTCGATCGCTTCTTCGATGCCGCCGACCATGTAGAACGCTTGTTCTGGCAGGTGGTCGTAGTCACCGTTGAGGATGCCTTTGAAGCCAGCAATGGTGTCTTTCAGGGAAACGTATTTACCCGATGCACCGGTGAAGACTTCAGCCACGAAGAACGGCTGCGACAAGAAGCGCTGGATCTTACGAGCGCGGGATACCAACTGCTTGTCGGTTTCCGACAGCTCGTCCATACCCAGGATCGCAATGATGTCCTTCAGTTCTTTGTAACGCTGCAGCACGTACTGAACGCCGCGAGCGGTGTCGTAGTGCTCCTGGCCGATCACGTTCGGGTCCAGCTGGCGCGAAGTCGAGTCGAGTGGATCGACCGCTGGGTAGATACCCAGGGAAGCGATGTCACGGGACAGTACGACGGTGGCGTCCAAGTGGGCGAAGGTGGTCGCTGGCGACGGGTCGGTCAAGTCATCCGCAGGTACGTATACCGCTTGGATCGAAGTGATCGAACCTTCCTTGGTCGAAGTGATACGTTCTTGCAGAACGCCCATCTCTTCAGCCAGGGTCGGCTGGTAACCTACTGCCGAAGGCATACGGCCCAGCAGTGCGGATACTTCGGTACCGGCCAGGGTGTAACGGTAGATGTTGTCGACGAACAGCAGAACGTCGTTACCTTCGTCACGGAACTTCTCGGCCATGGTCAGGCCAGTCAGTGCTACGCGCAGACGGTTTCCCGGCGGCTCGTTCATCTGACCGTAAACCAGTGCCACTTTGTCCAGAACGTTGGAGTCCTTCATCTCGTGGTAGAAGTCGTTACCCTCACGAGTACGCTCACCCACACCGGCGAACACGGAATAACCGCTGTGCTCGATGGCGATGTTACGGATCAGTTCCATCATGTTTACGGTCTTGCCTACACCGGCACCACCGAACAGACCGACTTTACCGCCTTTGGCGAACGGGCAAACCAGGTCGATAACCTTGATGCCGGTTTCCAGCAGATCGTTGCCGCCCGCTTGTTCGGCGAACGAAGGTGCTGGACGGTGAATGCCCCAGCGCTCTTCGGTGTCGATCGGGCCAGCTTCGTCAATCGGGTTGCCCAGTACGTCCATGATCCGGCCCAGGGTCGCTTTACCGACCGGTACGGAGATGGCAGCGCCAGTGTCGACAACGTCCAGACCGCGCTTCAAGCCTTCGGTGGAACCCATCGCAATGGTACGAACTACGCCGTCGCCCAGCTGCTGCTGAACTTCCAGAGTAGTTTCCGCGCCTTGTACTTTCAGCGCGTTGTAGATGCTCGGTACGCTGTCGCGTGGAAATTCCACGTCGATAACGGCGCCGATGATTTGAACGATACGTCCGCTACTCATAGCTGGATCCTCTGAATATTTGAACCGTTAAACCGCGGCAGCGCCGCCGACGATTTCCGAGATCTCTTGGGTGATCGCAGCCTGACGCGCCTTGTTGTAGATCAGCTGCAAATCGCTGATCAGATCACCGGCGTTATCGGTAGCGTTTTTCATCGCGATCATCCGCGCCGCTTGTTCAGCTGCGTTGTTCTCGACCACCGCCTGGTACACCTGCGACTCCACGTAGCGCACCATCAAGCCGTCAAGCAGCTCTTTGGCGTCTGGTTCGTAGAGGTAGTCCCAGTGGTGCTTGAGTTCCTGATCCGGAGTCGCCACCAGTGGAATCAATTGCTCCACGGTTGGCTGCTGGGTCATGGTGTTGATGAACTTGTTGGATACCACGGACAGGCGGTCAATCCGGCCTTCCAGGTACGCATCCAGCATCACCTTCACACTGCCGATCAAATCATTGATCGACGGCTCTTCACCCAGGTGGCTGATAGCTGCAACGACGTTACCGCCGAAGTTGCGGAAAAAGGCCGCACCCTTGCTACCAACAACACACAGATCGATCTCGACGCCGTTTTCGCGGTTTACCGCCATGTCCTTGACCAGGGCCTTGAACAGGTTGGTGTTCAAACCACCGCACAAACCACGGTCACTGCTCACAACCACATAACCCACACGCTTTACTTCGCGGTCGATCATGAACGGGTGGCGGTATTCCGGGTTGGCGTTGGCCAGATGCCCAATTACCTGGCGGATACGCTCCGCATAAGGACGGCTAGCAGCCATGCGCATTTGTGCCTTGCGCATTTTGCTGACCGCCACTTTTTCCATGGCGCTGGTAATTTTTTGCGTGCTTTTGATGCTCGCAATCTTACTGCGAATCTCTTTTGCGCCTGCCATGTAACACCTATCAGGTTAGCAAGCGGGAGCCTTGCGGCTCCCGCTGCGGCTTACCAGGTTTGGGTGGCCTTGAACTTCTCGATACCGGCTTTCATGCCAGCGTCGATATCGTCATTGAAGTCACCCTTCACGTTGATCTTCGCCATCAATTCGGCGTGATCGCGGTTGAAGTAAGCAATCAGCGCTTGTTCAAAGCTGCCGACCTTGGCGATTTCAACGTCGGTCAGGAACCCACGCTCAGCGGCATACAGCGACAACGCCATGTCAGCGATCGACATTGGGGCGTATTGCTTCTGCTTCATCAGCTCGGTAACGCGCTGACCATGCTCAAGTTGCTTACGGGTCGCTTCGTCCAGGTCAGAAGCGAACTGGGCGAATGCCGCCAGTTCACGGTACTGAGCCAGAGCGGTACGGATACCACCGGAGAGCTTCTTGATGATCTTGGTCTGAGCGGCACCACCCACACGGGATACCGAAACACCGGCGTTCACTGCAGGGCGGATGCCCGAGTTGAACATGGCCGATTCCAGGAAGATCTGACCGTCGGTGATGGAAATCACGTTGGTCGGAACGAACGCGGAAACGTCGCCAGCCTGGGTTTCGATGATCGGCAGTGCGGTCAGGGAACCGGTTTTGCCGGTCACTGCGCCGTTGGTGAACTTCTCTACGTACTCTTCGGAAACGCGGGATGCGCGCTCCAGCAGACGGGAGTGGAGATAGAACACGTCGCCTGGGTAAGCTTCACGGCCTGGTGGACGGCGCAGCAGCAGGGAAATCTGGCGGTAAGCCACTGCTTGCTTGGACAGATCGTCATAAACGATCAGCGCGTCTTCACCGCGGTCGCGGAAGAATTCACCCATGGTGCAACCGGAGTACGGTGCCAGGAATTGCAGCGCAGGAGATTCCGAAGCACTGGCAGCCACGATGATCGTGTTGGCCAGGGCGCCGTTTTCTTCCAGCTTGCGAACCACGTTGGCGATGGTCGATTGCTTCTGACCGATCGCTACGTAGACGCAGAAAATGCCGCTGTTCTTCTGGTTGATGATCGCGTCGATCGCCAGAGCGGTTTTACCGATCTGACGGTCACCGATGATCAGCTCACGCTGGCCACGGCCGACTGGGATCATGGCATCGACAGCCTTGTAGCCAGTCTGTACAGGCTGGTCTACCGACTTACGCCAGATCACGCCTGGAGCAACTTTCTCGACCGCGTCGGTCTCGGTGTTGCCCAGTGGACCTTTACCGTCAACAGGGTTACCCAGTGCGTCGACTACGCGACCCAGCAGTTCCTTACCAACCGGAACTTCCAGGATGCGGCCTGTGCACTTGGCGCTCATGCCTTCAGCCAGACTGGTGTACGCGCCCAATACAACGGCACCTACGGAGTCTTGCTCCAGGTTGAGGGCCATACCGTAGACGCCGCCCGGAAACTCGATCATCTCGCCGTACATGACGTCGGCCAGACCGTGAATCCGCACGATGCCGTCAGATACGCTGACGACAGTGCCTTCGTTACGGGCTTGGGAGGTCACATCGAGCTTGTCGATGCGGCCCTTGATAATTTCACTTATTTCGGAAGGATTGAGTTGCTGCATTGCTCTGCTGCCCCTTCAAACTCAAGATTTCAATGCTTCGGCAAGGCTCGCGAGTTTGCCGCGAACCGAGCCATCGATAACCAGGTCGCCGGCGCGAATGACAATGCCCCCAATGAGGGATCTGTCTTCCGCAACTTGCAGGCGCACTTCCCGGTCGAGTCGTGCACTGAGAACCTTGGCGAGTTTGTCTTGCTGTTCTTGGTTCAATGCAAAAGCACTGGTGACTTCAACGTCTACCGATTTCTCTTGCTCGGCCTTGTACAGGTCGAACAGAGCGGCAATCTCCGGCAAAAGCGGGAGACGGTCGTTTTCGGCAACGACATTGATGAAGTTCTGCACTTTCACATCAAACTTGTCGCCGCACACTTCAATAAAAGTGGCGGCCTTGTCTGCGCTCGTCAGGCGCGGGGCCTTGAGCACGCGCTGCATGGTGTCGTCTTGCGACACTGCTGCAGCCAGGCCGAGCATGGCTGACCAAGAGGCCAGCTGCTGGTGGGCCTGGGCGTGCTCGAAGGCTGCCTTAGCGTAAGGTCGGGCCAACGTGGTCAGTTCTGCCATGATCGCCCTCGCTTAAATTTCAGCAGCCAGTTTGTTAACCAGCTCCGCGTGCGCGTTTTGATCGATTGTGGCACCGAGGATCTTCTCAGCACCGCCGACCGCCAGAGCACCCAGTTGGGCACGCAGCGCGTCTTTGACGCCGTTCAGTTCCTGTTCGATCTCGGCATGAGCCGAAGCCTTCACACGGTCAGCTTCGACGCGGGCTTTTTCAACAGCCTCTTCGACGATCTGGTTACCGCGTTTCTTGGCTTGCTCAATGATTTCAGCTGCCTGTGCTTTAGCATCGCGCAGTTGATGACCCACTTTCTCTTGGGCCAACTCCAGGTCGCGAGCTGCACGGCTGGCAGCGTCCAAGCCATCAGCGATCTTCTTCTGACGTTCGTGCAAAGCCGCGATGACCGGAGGCCACACGAACTTCATGCAAAACACTACAAAAATGAAGAACGCAACGGATTGGCCAATCAGGGTTGCATTAATGTTCACGCCAACACCTCGCTCATTCGTTGTCCATCACTCCAATCAACTCGAAAAATTCGAGTGATTAGCCAGCGAGTTGACCAACGAAGGGGTTCGCGAAGGTGAAGAACAGAGCGATACCAACGCCGATCATGGTCACGGCGTCGAGCAGGCCGGCGACGATGAACATTTTAACTTGCAGCATTGGAACCATTTCTGGCTGACGCGCAGCGCCTTCCAGGAATTTGCCGCCCAGCAGGCCGAAACCAATGGCAGTACCCAGGGCGCCCAGGCCGATCAACAGTGCAACAGCGATAGCGGTTAGACCAACTACAGTTTCCATCTTTCCTCCCGACTTTTACGTCGTATGGTTTAGGTTTTTTAGATTTTAAAGCGGTAAAACAAATCGTTTCATAGCCCTGGTGGGCCACCTTCCCGTTTCACCGGGAAGGACATCAGACTAGTCGAGACTGGTCTTAATGGTTCTCTTCGTGCGCCATCGACAGGTAGACGATGGTCAGCATCATGAAGATGAAGGCCTGCAGGGTGATGATCAGGATGTGGAACACCGCCCACGCCCACTGCAGAACCACGCCCAGGCCGCTAAGCCAGAGCAGACCGCTGCCGAACATCACAGCGATCAGAATGAACACCAGCTCGCCGGCATACATGTTGCCGAACAGTCGCAGGGCCAGGGAGATCGGCTTGGCGACCAGGGTCACGAACTCCAGCAGGAAGTTCACCGGGATCAGCAGTGCTTGAACGAAGATGTTCTTGCTGCCGAACGGGTGCAGGGTCAGTTCGCCGATGAAGCCGCCGATGCCCTTGACCTTGATGCTGTAGAAAATGATCAACGCAAACACCGACAGGGCCATGCCCAGGGTGGCGTTAGGGTCTGTGGTCGATACGGCACGGAATGGAATGTGCGCATCGCCGGTGATCAGGATGGCCAGCTGAGGAATCCAGTCGACCGGGATCAGGTCGACGGCGTTCATCAGGAACACCCAGACGAAGATGGTCAGTGCCAGCGGTGCAATCACCGGGCTACGGCCATGGAAGCTGTCTTTCACGCTGCCATCGACGAATTCGACCAGTACTTCAACGAAGTTCTGCAAGGCACCTGGCTGACCGGACGTTGCCTTCTTTGCCGCCATGCGGAAAATCAGGACGAAGATCAGACCCAATGCGACCGACCAGCCCAGAGTATCCAGGTGGAAAGCCCAGAAGCCCATTTCTTTGGCCTCTGCTGCGGAGTGGGCAAAGCCCCAGCCGCCATTAGGAAGCTGACCGAAGGTCAGGTTCTGCAAGTGGTGCTGGATATAGCCCGAAGCGGTTGTTTCTGCCATGGTTGCCTCAAACGCCCTAAGGTTTCGAAAGTCTTGTTTTCATTAGCAGGGGAGCGAACCAGCTGACCAGTTGGGTCAACACGAAGACGCCGAATACAGCCAGCGGCGCCAATGGCTTCACACCTGCAAAGGTCAGTGCAAACAGCACTGCCGTCAAAATCAGTTTCCCCGCCTCGCCGGCATAAAAGGACCGGACGATAGCCTGGGCTGCTCGGGCGCCGGAAAACCGAAAGGCCCTGTGAGCAAAATACATATTGGGCAGCAAGGCTATCAGGCCTCCGCAGAGTCCTGAATATCCGGCTACGACTCCATGCCAATACCAAAGCGCCAACGCGGCGATCAGCAGAATGACAAATTGAGCCAATAAAACCGGGAAAACGGCCAAGCGATGGAACGGCAACGTGTTTGGCGTGCGGGTTTCCATCACTCTTGCTCCTCAATGGTCGGCTGCCGGAAATCAATAACTTGGCATAATTTGTGCCGACAAAATGCGCGCAGAGTATAGGGGCGGTTCTGCCCCTATTCAACTGCCGGGTAGTGATTTCCGATCACGCGCTACATAAGCAAATGTTTCAGCGGATGTGGGCAAGGACGCCCTGAAGCTCATCGAGAGAGTTATATCCGATGACTAATTGCCCTTTGCCTTTCTTACCGTGGCGAATTTGCACCGCAGAGCCCAGGCGCTCGGCCAAGCGCTGCTCGAGACGTGCGATATCCGGATCAGGTTTGGCCGCTTCGACCGGTGCGGGTTTACCGCTCAGCCACTGACGAACCAGGGCCTCGGTCTGACGAACGGTGAGCCCCCGTGCGACAACGTGTCGCGCCCCTTCAACCTGTTGATTTTCCGGCAAACCGAGCAATGCACGGGCGTGGCCCATCTCCAGGTCGCCATGGGACAACATGGTCTTGATGACTTCCGGCAGCGCGATCAGGCGCAGCAGGTTGGATACGGTCACGCGGGATTTACCCACTGCCTCAGCCACTTGTTGCTGGGTCAGTTGGAATTCCTGCTGCAAACGCTGCAGGGCGATGGCCTCTTCGATCGGGTTGAGGTCTTCGCGCTGGATGTTCTCGATCAGCGCCATGGCGATGGCGGTTTCATCCGGCACATCGCGCACCATCGCGGGGATGGTTTCCTTGCCGGCCTGCTGGCTCGCGCGCCAGCGGCGTTCACCGGCGATGATCTCAAAGCGGCCGCCACCGATCGGGCGCACGACGATCGGCTGCATGACGCCCTGGGCCTTGATCGAGTTGGCCAGTTCTTCCAGCGCCTGGGGGTCCATGTCCCGGCGTGGCTGGTATTTACCGCGCTGGATCAGGTCCAGCGGCAGGTGTTGCAGCTCGCGCTCGTCGGCCTGCACCGCTTGTTCTTCAAGCGATGTGACGGTCGGACCACTCAACAGTGCATCCAGACCACGTCCTAGACCTCGTTTCTTGACGGCCATGGGGATTCCTTAAGTTGGCTGGGCTGCAGCGGTGCGTGAGTTGCGGCGCTGGCGACGAACCATCTCGCCAGCCAGCGCCAGGTAGGCGATGGCACCACGGGATTGTTTATCGTACGCCAGGGCCGGCATGCCGTAGCTCGGGGCTTCGGCCAAGCGGATGTTGCGCGGGATCACCGTGTCATACAGCTGATCGCCGAAGTGTTCCTTGAGCTGCGCCGACACATCGTTCATCAGGCTCAGGCGCGGATCGAACATGGTGCGCAACAAACCTTCAATTTGCAGGTTAGGGTTGAGCAACTCGGCGATGCGCTTGATGTTATCCACAAGGTCGCTCAAACCTTCCAGCGCGTAGTACTCGCACTGCATGGGGATAATGACCCCATCGGCAGCCACCAGCGCGTTCAACGTCAGCATCGACAGTGACGGCGGGCAGTCGATCAGAATGTAATCGTAATTCTCGCGGATCGGCGCCAAGGCGCTGCGCAGACGACTTTCTTTCATCTGCATTTCCAGCAGCACCACTTCCGCCGCGGTCAAGTCGCGGTTGGCCGGCAACAGTTGGTAACCGCCGTGCTCGGAGTAGTGCATGGCTTGGGCCAGGTCGCACTCGCCAATCAGCAAGTCGTAGACCGAGTTTTCCAGGCCGTGTTTATCCACACCGCTACCCATGGTGGCGTTGCCCTGTGGATCGAGGTCGATCAGCAGCACCCGACGCTTGGTAGCGACCAGGGAAGCTGCGAGGTTGATGCAGGTGGTGGTTTTGCCCACGCCACCTTTCTGGTTCGCTATCGCGAATACCTTAGCCATTCTTGCTTGTGTTCCCAATCATGCCGTGCGGCGCAGTATCAGCAGATGGCGTTGGCCTTGGCAACCGGGTACGGCCAAGGCGTGTTCGCTATCGAGGTGGAAGTCTGCCGGCAATGCTAACAGCTCATCGCTTGGATGGACGCCCTTCATTGCCAGCCAGCGTGTATCGCGGTCGCCCAGGTGGCGGGTCCAGTTGCTGAAGTTCTCCATACTGCTGAACGCCCGGGACACAATTCCGTTGAAAGGCTGTTCAGGCGTGAAGGCTTCGACGCGGCTGTGGATAACGTTCAGGTTGTCCAGCTTGAGTTCGAGTTTGACCTGGGTCAGGAAGCGGGTCTTCTTGCCGTTGCTGTCCAGGCACGTCACTTGCGACTCGGGAAACAGGATTGCCAGCGGAATGCCGGGCATGCCACCGCCACTGCCTACGTCGAGCCAGCGACCGTTTTCGATAAACGGCATGACGCTCAGGCTGTCGAGCAGATGGCGTGACACCATCTCGTTGGGATCGCGCACTGCAGTCAGGTTGTAAGCCTTGTTCCACTTGATCAACAGGGCCAGGTAGCCCAGTAGCAATTCGTGCTGGACAGGGGTCAGGTCGACACCCAACTCGCGTGCACCTGTGGATAACTCTTCGGCGTGTTGCGAGGTGACCAACGAACTCAAGCGCTTTGCTCCAACTGACGGCCCGCGCCGCGTTTTTTCAAATGGATCATCAACAGCGAAATCGCTGCAGGGGTAACACCGGGGATACGTGAAGCCTGGCCCAGGGTCTCTGGCCGAGTTATCCCCAGCTTGCTTTGAATTTCCTTCGACAGCCCGGAAATCCCGGAGTAGTCGATATCCACAGGCAGCTTGGTGTTTTCACTGGCGCGCAGGCGGGCGATCTCGTCCTGTTGGCGGTCAATGTAACCGGCGTATTTGGTCTTGATCTCGACCTGCTCGGCAACCTGTGGGTCTTCTGCACCCTGGCCTGTCACTTCGACCAGACCAGCGTAGTCGATTTCCGGACGGGACAGCAGGTTCAGCAAGTTGTATTCGTGGGTCAACGGTGTGCCGAATTTTTCGGCAATCGCGTCGCCTTGCTCGGTGCCCGGGCGGACCCAGGTGCTTTTCAGGCGCTGTTCTTCCAATGCAATGCTTTCGCGTTTTTTGCAGAAGGCGGCCCAACGGGCGTCATCGACCAGGCCCAGTTCGCGACCTTTCTCGGTCAGGCGCAGGTCAGCGTTGTCTTCACGCAGGATCAGGCGATATTCCGCCCGGGAAGTAAACATCCGGTACGGTTCCTGGGTCCCCAAGGTAATCAGGTCGTCGACCAATACACCGATGTACGCTTCATCGCGACGCGGGCACCAGCTGTCTTTGCCCTGTGCGCGCAATGCTGCGTTGGTACCGGCCAGCAAACCTTGGGCGCCAGCTTCTTCGTAACCGGTGGTGCCGTTGATTTGCCCGGCGAAGAACAGGCCGCCGATCACTTTGGTTTCGAGGCTGTACTTCAGGTCACGCGGGTCGAAGTAGTCATACTCGATGGCGTAGCCCGGACGCACGATGTGCGCGTTTTCCATGCCGCGAATCGATTGCACGATCTGGATTTGCACGTCGAACGGCAGGGAAGTGGAAATCCCGTTTGGGTACAGCTCGTGAGTGGTCAAGCCTTCGGGCTCGATGAAGACCTGGTGGCTTTCTTTGTCGGCAAAGCGGTGGATCTTGTCTTCGATCGACGGGCAGTAACGCGGGCCGATGCCTTCGATCACCCCGGAATACATCGGCGAACGATCAAGGTTCGCGGCAATGATTTCGTGGGTGCGGGCATTGGTGTGGGTAATCCAGCAGCTCACCTGTTTCGGGTGCTGCTCCTTGGAGCCCATGAACGACATGACCGGGATAGGTGTATCGCCGGCTTGCTCGGTCATCACCGAAAAATCCACAGAACGCCCGTCGATACGCGGCGGGGTCCCGGTTTTCAGGCGGCCGACACGCAGCGGCAATTCACGCAGTCGTTTTGCCAGGGCAATCGACGGCGGATCACCGGCACGACCCCCGGAATAATTCTGCATACCGATGTGGATAAGTCCGCCAAGGAACGTACCGGTGGTCAACACCACGGATTCTGCGAAGAAACGCAGGCCCATTTGCGTGACAACACCGCGTACCTGGTCCTGCTCGACGATCAGGTCATCGGCGGCTTGTTGAAATATCCACAGGTTCGGCTGGTTTTCCAGGGTTTCGCGCACCGCAGCCTTGTACAGAATGCGGTCGGCTTGTGCCCGAGTGGCCCTTACGGCCGGGCCCTTGCGGCTGTTGAGCACGCGGAATTGGATACCACCTTTGTCGGTAGCCATGGCCATTACGCCGCCAAGGGCGTCGATTTCCTTGACCAGATGGCTTTTGCCGATCCCACCGATGGCAGGGTTGCAACTCATGGCGCCGAGGGTCTCCACGTTATGCGTCAACAACAGGGTTTTTACGCCCATGCGTGCTGACGCCAGTGCTGCCTCGGTACCGGCATGACCGCCGCCGATGACGATCACTTCAAAACGGGAAGGGAAATCCACCACGCACCTCGTGCCTGCTTATGTAGGTAATTAGGAATTGATTGATTGAGCTGGTTTTAGAGCTTTGGCGGCAAGTATAGGGACTTAGCCCTTCCTAAAGAACCCTTTGCACAAAATTTAACCAGCTGTGGATGAATCACAGACAATAGAAATTAAAAGAGAGAAATTTATTAAATCTTTGTTTTTATGTTTATTTCTACTGAACCCTATTTCTGTGGATAGATCTACGCAGGCCTTTATCTACGGTATGTACAGCGATTCAAAAGTCTGTGGTCATGTGCCAATGAGGCCCTTGGATAAGTGCTTTAAGCCTGTGGATTAAACGTGTGGTTATCCACAGAGGGGTTTTTGCTCAGGTTTCAGGCCCTGTTATCAACTGGGCACAGGGGCGGTTATTCACAGGGCTTAATCCACAGAAATCGGTGATGCTGTCTGTATTCGGTCCACGACAACGCCAACAGAAACCTCCACTCGGTGATGAGCCCAGCAAAAAAGAGATCTATTGTGAGAAAACGACAGGGCAGTTAATAATAGCGATTATCATTAACCTACCTTGTCATGCCCTATGTCCCCTTCTTCACACACGGCTGCGGTCCAGAACATCTATGAGCAGCACCATTCCTGGCTGCACGGGTGGCTCAAAGGGAAGTTGCATAACGCCTGCGATGCGGCCGATGTGGCGCACGACACGTTCGTGCGCATCCTGGGCGGGCGGCATGCGGGGCAGATCGTTGAACCGCGAGACTATTTGGCGACCATTGCCAGGGGCTTGGTGATTGATCGTTACCGTCGACATGCCATCGAACAGGCCTATAAGCAAACCTTGGCCGAACGGCCTGAAGCCATAGCCATCAGCGAAGAAGACAAAGCCATCATCATCGAGACGTTGGTGGCTGTGGATAAAGCCTTGTCGGCACTCGGCGAGCGAGCACGGCGGATATTTATGCTGTCGCAGATCGAGGGCCTGACTTATCAACAGATTGCCGATCAGCTTCAGGTTTCACTGACCACGGTGAAGAAACACATGATCCGTGCATTGACCGAATGCGCATTGATCATGGCCAGCTTGTAATGGCGGCGCCGGATCGCAAAACCTTTGAGGCCGCTGCCAGTTGGTATGTGCAGTTTCAATCCCAAACCCCTACCGCCGCCGAGCGTCAAGCCTGGCAACAATGGCTAAACGGCGATCCGTCCCATCAGGCCGCGTGGAACCAGATGGAGCAGTTGCAGCGCAGTCTCGGCGCCCTGCCCCAGGATTTCACCCGCCGCGCCTTGTCGACCGGACAGCAACGACGCCAGGTGTTGAAGTGGATGCTGGTGCTGGGCGGTACCGGGTACCTCGGCTGGAATGTCCAGCAACACACGCCCCTGGCCAATGTATGGGCCGACTACCGGACGTCCGTGGGAGAGCGCCGGCGTATCGAGCTGGCTGACGGTACACGGATTGATCTGAACACCCGTACGGCAATTGATGTGGTATTCGATGGGCGCCAGCGTTTGATTCGCCTGCGTGAAGGTGAAGTACTTATCCACACCGGCAAGCGGGGTGGCCAGACGCCCTTTTATGTCGAGACCCGCCAAGGCCGAATCCAAGCCTTGGGCACCACCTTCACCGTGCGTCAGTTGCCAGACTCCACACGTGTCGGCGTCCTCGAGGATCGGGTGAGCGTAGCGCCTGGTGACCAACCCAATCACGCGCGGCTACTCAGTGCCGGTGAAAGCGCTGACTTCGATCGCCAACACGTGGGGCTTAACCACGCGTACCGCGGCTCACAAGCGGCGTGGGTCGATGGTCAGTTGATCGTATTGGACGCTCGCCTCGGGGATGTGATCGAAGACCTCGCCCGCTACCGCCCGGGCGTCCTGCAATGCGACTTGGCGTCGGCACGCCTGCGTGTCTCCGGGACCTTCCGCCTGGATTCCACTGATGCGGTACTGGCCAATCTGCAGGCAACCCTGCCGATCCAGGTGAAGTACTTCACCCGCTATTGGGTTTCAGTGAAACGAATCGGTTGATTGCAAAAAATATCCGCACAATGGTTATCTTTTTCTGACCTGACACGGCCCTACAGGTAATCACGACGCCACCTTCAGGGCTTATCCACTTATGCGCCTCCCTTCCAAGCTCCGCCAGCGACTTTCCTACCACGGTATGACGTGCAGCCTGCTACTCGGCACGGCAGCCACCGGCGGTATTTTATTATCCACTGATGTCCTGGCCGCCAGCGCGGTGCAGCACTACGCTATTGCGGCGGGGCCCCTGGACAATGCGTTGAGCCAATTTGCCGCTCGGGCGAATGTGATTCTATCTTTCTCGCCCCAGCAAACCGCGCGTTTGAACTCGACCGGGCTTGAAGGCGAGTATTCGGTAGAGCAAGGCTTTGCGCTGTTGCTGCAGAACTCGGGGTTACAAGCGGTAGCCCAGGCGCCCGGCAGCTATGTCCTGCAGGCCGTTCCTGCTGGGCAACTCACGCTTGCGCCCACCACCGTCAGCACTTATCAACAAGACGGTTTTAACCAGGAGATCGCCGGGGATGTGGGCTACAAGGCACAAAACAGCCGCGTCGGTACCAAGACCAGTACGCCTCTGTCAGAAACACCGCGTTCGGTATCCGTAGTCACCGGTCAGCGCATCAAGGACCAGAAGTCACAGACCCTGACGGAAGTGTTGGGCTACGTGCCAGGTATCTTTGCGCCACCCTTTGCTGCCGGCGACGGTCTGGCGGGTGACCTGTTCTTCATTCGTGGTTTCAATGCCACCGATTATGGCTACGGTTTGCTGCGAGATGGCCTACGTGTACAAGGCAATCGGTATGACACCACCAGTGAGCCGTATGGCCTGGAGCGCGTCGAAATCTTCCGTGGCCCCTCTTCCCTGCTCTACGGCGAAAACGCACCTGGCGGTTTGGTGAACCTGGTGAGCAAGCACCCGACAGCCACGCCGCAGGGTGAAGTCCAGCTGGGGTATGGCTCCAATAATCGGCGTCAGCTGGGTGTGGATATCTCGGGGCCGCTCAATGACAGCGGCAATATTCTTGGCCGGGTTGTGATGCTCGGTCGCAAATCCGACACGCAGACCGACCATGTGCCAGATGATCGCCTGTACATCGCGCCATCACTGACCCTGAATTTCGACGACTACAACACCCTTACCCTGTTGGCTAATTATCAAAAGGACCACACCAATCTCGAACTTGGCCTACCGGCTGCCGGCACCTTGCTGACAAATCCCAATGGCAAGCTATCCAAGCACACCATGCTCGGCGACCCGGACTGGAACACATTTGAACGCGAAGCCTGGAGCACCGGTTACGAATTCAGCCACAGCTTCAACGACGATTGGCAGTTCCGCCAGAACTCGCGGTATATGCAGTCGCGCATCAACCGCCATGAAACTTGGCCCAGCGCGCTGAATAACCGCGGGTTTGGTACGCAACTGAACATGACCGCCTATGACCGCTACAACAAGTCGATGGTGTATTCCCTGGATAACCAGTTGGAAGGCAAATTCCAGGTAGGCGGCCTGGAAAACACGGTGCTGTTGGGTGCCAGCTATGACCGCACTTCGTTCAATCAGGATTGGGACGCCGGTTTCGCCGGCACCATCAATGTGTATAACCCCGTGTATCTGCGTGATCCGCTTACGCCGGTGGCAGTGCAAAACACCTTGCTCGAGCAGCAGATGAAGGGCGTTTATGCACAGATCCAGAGCAAGTACGACCACTGGCTGTTCCTGCTGGGTGGCCGTCAGGACTGGGTCGACAGCGATTTCCGCGACAAGGTCAACAAGGCCAGTAACACCGGCTCGGAAGACCGCAAGTTCACCTACCAAGGCGGGGTGATGTACCAGTTCGACAACGGCCTGACGCCGTACGTCAGCTACTCCACCGCATTTGTGCCGGTGCAGCAGATCTCCAATGCCGGGTCACCGCTGAAGCCGATTACCAGCAGTCAGTACGAAGTGGGTGTGAAGTACGAGCCGATCGGCTGGGATACGGCGATGACCCTGTCGGTGTATGACCTGCGCAAGGAAGACGACACTTACCTCGACGCCACCACCAACAGTTATCGCCAGGTGGGCGAAAGCCGGGCCAAAGGTGCGGAAGTCGAGGTGAACAGCAACATCACGCCCAACCTGAATGTGACGGCCGCTTACACCTACACTGACGCTCGGATTACCAAGGATTCGGCTACATCGCTGGTCGAAGGGCACCAGATGACGGGGGTTCCACGCAACCAGGCTTCGGTATGGGGCAAGTACCGCTTCCTTGATGGCCAACTCAAAGGTTTGTCTCTGGGCGGCGGTGTGCGTTATTTCGACAGCACCTTTTCCTACACCGCGCCAACGCTCTACGGGAAGTTGGATGCAGGCAGCGTAACCTTGGTGGATGCAGCCGTTGGCTATCAAATCGATAAACATTGGTCTGTGGATGTGAACGCCAAGAACCTGTTCGACAAGGAATATGTATCTGGTTGCAACGACGCGGGCCGCTGCTATTGGGGGGACAGCCGCACGCTGCTTGGGACGGTTTCGTACAACTGGTGATGGGTGAGGGCCTGAAGAATGTGGTGTTCTTCAGGCCGCTATCGCTGCCAAGCCAATGCCTGCTGGGCGTGTGGATAACTTTTTTATTTGCCGATGCAGAAGCTGGAAAAGATCCGGCCCAACAAATCATCGGAGCTGAACGCACCGGTGATCTCTCCTAACAGCTGCTGCGCCTGACGCAGATCCTCCGCCAGCAGCTCCCCTGCCCCCGCTAAGGTCAGCTGTGCCCGGCCGTGCTCCAACGCTGCGCTCGCGTGGCGCAACGCCTCCAGGTGCCTACGGCGCGCACTGAAGCTGCTTTCCGAGGTCTGCTCGTAGCCCATACAAGCCTTGAGGTGCTCGCGCAGCAGTTCCAGGCCTTCACCCGCCGACTTGGCGCTCAGGCTAATCGTGACGTGGCCATCCGCGCTGGTTTCCATCGCAATGACTTCACCCGTCAAGTCGGCTTTGTTGCGAATCAAGGTGACCTTGGCCGGGTCCGGCCGTTGCTCAAGGAACTCCGGCCATAACGCGAAAGGATCCACAGCCTCGGGCGCCGTCGCATCCACTACCAGCAGAACTCGATCCGCTTCGCCGATGGCCTTGAGCGCGCGTTCCACGCCGATCTTTTCCACCTGGTCATCGGTGTCGCGCAAACCGGCGGTGTCGACCACGTGCAGTGGCATGCCGTCGATGTGGATATGTTCGCGCAGGATATCCCGGGTGGTGCCGGCGATCTCTGTAACGATGGCGGCCTCACGGCCCGCCAGCGCATTCAACAGACTGGATTTGCCTGCGTTGGGCCGTCCAGCAATCACCACCGTCATGCCGTCACGCAGCAGCGCACCTTGCCCGGCTTCACGCAACACTGTGGATAACTCGTCACGGACTTTATCGAGCATCGCCAAGACATGGCCATCGGCGAGGAAATCGATTTCTTCCTCGGGAAAATCAATCGCCGCCTCGACGTATATGCGTAGGCTGATCAGTTGTTCGGTCAGGTTATGCACACGTAGCGAGAACGCGCCCTGCAGCGAGCGCAGTGCGTTGCGTGCAGCCTGTGCAGAACTGGCTTCGATCAAATCAGCAATGGCCTCAGCCTGGGCCAGGTCGAGCTTGTCGTTGAGAAAGGCGCGTTCGCTGAACTCCCCAGGCCTGGCCAAGCGGCAGCCCAGTTGCAGGCAACGCTGCAGCAACATATCCAGCACAACCGGGCCGCCGTGGCCCTGCAATTCCAGGACATCTTCCCCGGTAAAGGAATTGGGCCCAGGGAAATAAAGGGCCAAGCCTTCGTCCAGCACCGTTTCGTCTGCATCCAGGAACGGGCCGTAATGGGCATACCGCGGCTTCAACTCGCGACCGCTGATAGCCTTGGCTGCAACGCTTGCGAGCGGCCCGGAAATTCTAACGATACCGACACCTCCGCGACCCTGAGCGGTAGCGACAGCAGCGATGGTTTCACGAGGAGCGCTCATCAGCAGGTTCCAGAACTAAAGTGACGGAAAGCAAAACGCCCCACTAGGGGGCGTCTTGAGTGGTTATCCACAGAGTAAATTACGCCGCGGCTTTTGCGGTAGCCGCTTCGATTTTACGTGTGATGTACCACTGTTGAGAGATCGACAACACGTTGTTGACCACCCAGTACAGCACCAGACCAGCAGGGAACCACAGGAAGAAGAAGGTGAAGATGATTGGCATCATTTTCATTACCTTGGCCTGCATCGGATCCGGCGGAGTCGGGTTCAAGCGCTGCTGGATAAACATGGTCGCGCCCATGATGATCGGCAGGATAAAGAACGGGTCTTTGATCGACAGGTCAGTTATCCACAGCATGAACGGTGCCTGGCGCATTTCTACGCTTTCCAGGAGAACCCAGTACAGCGACAGGAACACCGGCATTTGCACAAGAATCGGCAAGCATCCACCCAGCGGGTTGATCTTCTCTTTCTTGTACAGCTCCATCATGGCCTGCGACATTTTCTGCCGATCATCGCCGTGTTGTTCTTTCAGCGCCGCCAGTTTCGGTGCTACGGCACGCATGCGCGCCATCGACTTGTAGCTGGCTGCCGACAGTGGGAAGAAGATCCCCTTGATCAGCATGGTCAGGAAGATGATCGAGAAGCCCCAGTTACCCACAATGCTGTGGATATGTTGCAGCAACCAGAAGATCGGCTGGGCGATGAACCACAGGAAGCCGTAATCCACAGTCAGTTCCAGACCTGGGGACAACTCTTTCAGCACAGCCTGGCTTTTCGGGCCGGCGTACAGAGTAGCGCTGGTTTCAGCCTTGGCACCGGGTGCGACGGTCAACGCCGGGCCCGTAAAGCCAATGATGTAGTTGCCTTGGCTGTCCTTGCGGGTTTGAACCAGGTTTGCATCACCCTTGTTCGGGATCCAGGCGGTCACGAAGTAGTGTTGCAGCCAGGCTACCCAACCACCTTGGACGGTCTCTTTCAGCGAGCCCTTGTCGATGTCTTTCATCGACACTTTTTTGTACGGCTCGTTACTTGTCCACAGGGCAGCGCCCAGGTAAGTCGCGGTGCCGGTGGCAGTGCTGGAAGAAGGATCGGAACTGGCGTCACGCTTGAGCTGGGCAAAAAGGTTGCCGCTCCATGGTTTGTCGCTTTCGTTGTCGATCAGGTAAGTGACCTTCAAGTCGTACAGACCACGGGTGAAGCTGAAGCGCTTGATGTAATTGACGCCGTCGAGGCTGAATTTCAGGTCGACGTTCAACTGGTTCTGGCCATCAGCCAGTTGATAAGTCTTTTGTTCGGTCGAATAAACCGGACGACCGGTAGCACGTGCATCCGGACCATTGGTGCCGGTCAGGCCGCTTTGCGCCAGATAAGTACGTTCACCGCCGTTATCGAACAGTTGGAACGGAACATCCGGATGGTCTTGGCGACGTGGATACAGCGGCAGTTTCAACTGCGCGATATCACCACCTTGTGGGTCGATAGCCAGGTCGAGCACATCCGTTTTTACGTGGATGAGGTCTTTATTGGTGACCACTGGCGTTTCTAAAGGGGCGCTTGTCTCGCCATTCGCGCTGGGAACATCGGCACTCGCGGACGCATTGTTACCCAGCGGGGTGTCCGGAATAGCCGGCGCAGCCTGGTTGGTAGCAACATTCTGAGTCGGCAGGGCAGCCTGGCCGTAGTCCTGGTTCCACTTAAGAACCATGACGTAGGACACGATTGCCAGGGCGACGATCAGGATCGTGCGTTTAATATCCATGATTACTCGGCCATCGAAGAAGAACGGGAGGTAGGGATAGGTGGAACCGGGTCATAACCACCGGGATTCCACGGATGACAGCGACCTAAACGACGAAAGGTCAGCCAGCCACCGCGCAGAAGACCATGGTTTTCTATGGCCTCTAACGCGTAGCAGGAACAACTGGGGTAGAAACGACAGTGGTTGGCCATCAGAGGACTAATGGCATAGCGATAAAACTGGATCGGAACGAGGGCCAGTTTACGCATCAAGGCTGTCTACCCCTACAGTTTCGGTGCTGACTGCTGGTGCTGGCTTGTTGGTACGCGCCAAACGTTTCCAGAGCTTGCCGAAATGCTGAATCAATTCGGGGTTTTCTACGTCTCCCAAGCCTTTGCGCGCGACGATAACAACATCCCAACCAACCAGAGTGTCCTGGTGGAGGCGAAACGATTCGCGCATCAGACGCTTGAGGCGATTGCGCTCAACGGAGAGCTTTACGCTCTTCTTGCCGATCACCAGCCCGAGTCGGGGGTGATCAAGATCGTTGTTACGCGCAAGGAGCAGGAGATTTTTCCCCGGAACCTTGCCGGTGGGGGAGTCAAAGACTGCCTTGAAATGCCGGGGGGTTAGCAGACGCTTTTCCCGACTGAAGTCCTGACTCACCACCAGTACCGGATTATCAAACTGCCAGACGCGCACGACCTTTGGCGCGACGACGCGACAGGACAGCACGGCCGTTCTTGGTAGCCATGCGAGCACGGAAACCGTGGGTGCGGGCGCGTTTGATGGTGCTTGGTTGGAAAGTACGTTTCATGGCGTTGTTACCTGGTTCGTCCACAACGGGCCGGAATGGCCCCCGTTTTAAGAGACCGGCGATTCTAGTGAAAGCAAGCCTCTAGGTCAATTTCCAACCAGCTTTTCCTTTAATTAGATCTCCACAGGCCATCCGGTCATTTCTGCCCGCCAGGCTTTCACCGGTCATTGGATAAATATAAAAATAAAGAAGGAAGTTATTTAAAGCTTTTCTGTAAAGCTTATAAAAGCTAGGCAGGACTTCATCTGTGGATAACTGCCTTGAGGCCATATTCCACCTGATGTACAGAGAATGACAACACGGGGGAGAAACGGTGCTCTGCCTGTGCTGCGCTGTCGGATAAGCTGTGTGTGGAATGGGTTGTTATCCACAGGCCAGTTACCCACAGACTTTCGACCCCACTTGTACAACGACCTTAGGTAGGCTTATCCACAGAGCTTATGCACAGACCATTGGTCGCCTTTATTACTGTTAAGACGTTGATTTTGGCCGGCCTGTGATCAAGCTACATGTGGATAAGTGGACGGCTCGCCGCTACAATGGCGGCTGTTTTTGCCTCACCGGCTTTCAACT